>NZ_CP041146.1:1530555-1836666 GCF_006494775.1 Nocardioides humi
AGCGGTGCGGGGGCCTCGCCGGCGGGCGCGGGCGACGACCGGAGCGACTCCAGGTACCCGTGCACGAGCGACACCGCCGACGCGCCCTCGCCGCTGGCGGCGGCGACCCGCTTCATCGAGCCGGAGCGGATGTCGCCGGCGGCGAAGATGCCGGGGACGCAGGTGGTGAGGTTCTCCGGCGGGAGGCCGTCGACCCAGCACTCGGTGGGCACGTCGCGGCCGGTGAGGACGAAGCCGCGCTCGTCGCGGAGTACGTCGGCGGGCAGCCAGTCGCAGTGGGGTGCGGCGCCGATCAGCAGGAAGAGCCCGCCCGCGGCGACCCGCTCCTCCTGCCGCGTGCGGACGTCGCACAGCTGCAGCCACCCCAGCTGGCCGCTGTCGTCGGGGCCGCCGTCGACGATCTCCGTGCACGGACGCACGTCGATCCGCGGGTTCCACGAGATCTCGCCGATGAGGTACGTCGACATGGTCGCGGCCAGGTCCTCGCGCCGGATCAGGATCGTGACCGAGCGCGCGAACCGGGCCAGGTGCACGGCGGCCTGTCCCGCGGAGTTGCCGCCGCCGACGACGTACACGTCGCGGTCCTCCATCTCGCGCGCGGCGGTCATCGCGGCGCCGTAGTTGACGCCGGCGCCGACGAGATCCTCCAGCGGCGCGATGCCGAGGCGCCGGTAGGCGACCCCGGAGGCGACGAGGACCGAGCGGGCGCGGACCTCCCCTCCCTCGGTCACCACGGTGTGCGGCGCGCCGTCGGCGCCCGGCTCCAGGCCCACCACCGGCCAGCCGGTGAAGAAGCGGGCGCCGAACCGGATCGCCTGGGTCCGCGCCCGCTGTCCCAACCGCATGCCGGAGATGCCGCGCGGGAAGCCGAGGTAGTTGCGGATCATCGAGCTGGTGCCGGCCTGCCCGCCGATCACCTCCTGCTCGAGGACGACGGTGCTCAGTCCCTCGGACGCGCCGTAGACCGCGGCGGCGAGACCGGCCGGGCCGGCCCCGACGATGGCGAGGTCGACCACGGTGTCCACCTCGATGTCGGAGGGCCGGCCGTAGATCAGCGCGGCCAGCTCCCGCACCGACTGCGGTGCGACGACCGGCAGCCGACCGAACGGCTTGGCCGCCAGGTGCACCAACGGGTACGACGGCGGGCCGTCGTACAGCGCGAGGGCCTCCTCGCCCTGCGGGGAGTCCGGCGGGTAGGTCCGGTACGGGAAGCCGGTCCGGTCCAGGAAGTCGCGCACCGCCAGCGCGAGCGGCGAGGCGTCGGGCGCGATCACCCGCACCGAGTCGACCTCCGAGGACGCGACCGTCGCACCCCAGTCGCTGAGCAGCTCGACGATCGCGTAGTGGAACTCCTCGTCGCGGCGCCCCTGGGGCAGCACGAGGTAGGTGTCGAACTTGCCCTTGGCGAGATAGGGCCGCAGCGACTCGGTGTCGGCTGCGAAGCGGGCGATCGGGATGGCGACGATCCGCCGGGCGGTCGGGACGAGCGCCCGCCAGTCGTGCATCGCGACGAGCACGTTCTCGTCGGGCAGCTCGGAGTCGGTCACGACGAGGGCGACCGGCTGCCCGGACCGGCGCACCGCCTTCAGGAGGGCGTTCGCCTCGGCGACGCTGCGGGCGGAGCGGACGTCGTACTCGCGCTCGTAGCGGTGGAACTGCTCGGTCAGGACGTCGATCTCGTCGGCGGAGACGAGAAGGATGATGGGGTCGGCCACGGATCCAGTGTGAGGGCTGTGGAAAGCCACCGGCCAGTGTCGGGCCCTCGGCCCACGATCCTGGCATGAAGAGGATCTCGGGTCAGGAGACGAGGTACCTTGGTGTAGGTACGGTACCTACAGGAGGCGATCGCCATGACGACCATCACGAGCAGGGAGTTCAACCGCGATGTCAGCGCGGCGAAGCGCGCCGCACTGGAGGGACCGGTCATGGTCACCGACCACGGCGAGCCGTCCCACGTCCTGCTGTCGATCGAGGACTACCGCCGCCTGCGACGGCAGGCCGGGACCCTCGCCGACCGACTGGCCGGGCCTCCGGGGTCGGAGGACATCGAGATTCCGATCCCCCCACGCAAGGTGGAGCCGTTCCGCCCCCTCGACCTGTGAGGCATCTTCTCGACACCAATATCGTCAGCGACCTGTACCGCAGGCGCCCGTCGGTCGTGGCCTGGACCAAGCAGCATCCCGATGAGGATTTCGCGATCAGCACGATCACACTGTTCGAGCTCGAGCACGGCATCCTGCTGCTCGAACGACGCGATCCCCGACAGGCAAAACCGCTGCGACGCTGGTTCGACAGCAAGGTGGTCCCGGACTTCGAGAGGACGACCCTTCCGGTCGACACGGCCGTCGCGTCCCGCGCCGCGGCGCTCCACGTGCCCGATCCGATGCCGATCGACGACGCCTACATCGCGGCGACCGCGCTGGTCCACGGCCTGACCGTGGTCACCCGCAATGTCGCCGACTTCGCGCGGACCGGCGTACCGGTCGTCAACCCCCACGACCCTAGCAGCGCCTAGGTTTGCCGATGTGAGGTGGTGGTGGGCGGCCCTGGTGGCCGGGCTGGTGACGCTGCTGACCGCGTGCGGGCCGCTGGCACCTGCCCCACCGGGCGCCTCCGCGGGCGACGGCACCGTGCTGCCCACGGACGCCATGGACACCACCGGTGCCACGGACGCCGCGGAGGCGCTGGCCGGGCTCGTCGTCACCGCGCGGCCACGGCCGCCGGCCGACTACGACCGCAACGCGTTCGGCGCCCGGTGGGCCGACGTGGACGGCAACGGCTGCAACCAGCGCGACGACGTGCTGCTGCGCGACGCCGAGCCCGGCACCGCCCGCATCGCACGCCAGGGCCGCTGTGACCACGACGTGCTCGCCGGCACGTGGACCGATCCCTACACCGGGAGGACGCTGACCTTCGACGACCTCAAGGATCCCGCGCAGGCACAGGCGATCCAGATCGACCATGTCGTCCCGCTCGCCGAGGCGTGGGTCTCCGGCGCGTCCGCGTGGGACGACGCGCGGCGCAGGGAGTACGCCAACGACCTCGCCGGGCTGCTCGCCGTCGACGGCCCGACCAACGCCGCCAAGGGCGCCGACGACCCGGCCGCATGGCGTCCGCGGAAGGCCTACCAGTGCGCCTACGCCCGTCGCTGGATCGAGGTCAAGGCGCGCTGGCGGCTGACGGTCGACCCCAGCGAGGTGGCCGCGCTCGACGACATGCTGGGCTACTGCTCCTGAGCCCGCCCGGCTACCGTCGGGCACATGTCTCGCCCCGTGCTCGTCCCCGGCCCGGACCACCCGATCACCGTCACGCCCCACCCGGGGCGGGTCGTCGTGCGCGCCGGCGGGCGCGCCCTCGTCGACACCGAGCGGGCGCTGGAGCTGCGCGAGGCGTCGTACCCGCCGGTGCTCTACCTCCCCCGCGAGGACGCCGACCTGACGGCGCTGCAGCCCAGCGACACCCGCACCTACTGCCCCTACAAGGGCGACGCGTCGTACTTCTCGATCCCCACCGCCGACGGGCTGCTCGTGGACGCGGTCTGGTCCTACGAGCAGCCCTACGACGCGGTGCCGGCCATCGCGGGCCACCTCGCGTTCTACCCCGACCGGGTGGAGATCAGCGCCGGCTGACCCCACCCCGGCCGGCGCTCAGATCACCAGGTTGAGCGCCATCACGAACACCAGGCCGCTGACCGAGAGCAGCGTCTCCATGGCCGACCAGGTCTTGATGGTCTGGCCGACGGTCATGCCGAAGTACTCCTTGACCAGCCAGAAGCCGGCGTCGTTGACGTGGGAGAAGAACACCGAGCCGGCGCCGATCGCGAGCACCATCAGCGACACCTCACCGCTGGAGAGCTGGTCGGTGAGCGGCGCGAGCAGGCCGGAGGCGGTGACGGTCGCGACGGTCGCGGACCCGGTGGCGAGGCGGATGAGGACCGCGACGAACCACGCGAGTACGAGCACGGAGATGTTGCTGTCGGCCACCCGCTCAGCGACGATCGTGCCGATGCCGGTGTCCACCAGGGACTGCTTGAACCCGCCGCCGGCAGCGACGATGAGCAGGATGCCCGCGACGCCGGGGAGCGAGGACTCCAGCGACTTCGCGACGCCGTCGCGGCCCATCTTGCCGCCGAGGGTGAACATCCCGACCACGACCGCGAGGGCGAGCGCGATGAGCGGCGTACCGAGGACGTCGAGGGTACGGCGCAGCGGGTCGGTCGTGTCGTCGATGAAGATGTCGGCCAGCGCCTTGCCCATCATCAGGACCACGGGCAGCAGCACGGAGGCGATGGTGATCCCGAACGACGGCCGGCCGGCGGCGTCCTCCTCGCCCTTCCCCTCGAAGCGGTGGGGCACGTCGACGACGACATACCGTCCGACGATGCCGAACACCGGCCCGGCGATGATCACCGTCGGGATCGCGACGGCGACGCCGAGGGCGAGGGTGGTGCCGAGGTCGGCGCCGAGGTAGTCGATGGCGGTGAGCGGGCCGGGGTGCGGCGGGACCAGGCCGTGCATCGCGGAGAGGCCGGCGAGGGCGGGGATGCCGATGGTGACCAGGGACTGCCCGGAGCGGCGGGCGACGAGGTAGATGACCGGCATCAGCAGCACGAGGCCGATCTCGAAGAACATCGGCAGGCCGATGATCGCGCCGACCACGGCCATCGCCCACGGCAGCGCACGCGGCGAGGCGTGACCGATGATGGTGTCGACGATCTGGTCGGCGCCACCGCTGTCGGCGAGCAGCTTGCCGAACATGGCGCCGAGGGCGATCAGGATGCCGACGCCGGCGGCGGTCGAGCCGAAGCCGGCGGTGTAGCTGGCGATCGCGGTCTCGACGTCGACGCCGGCGACGACGCCGACGGCGAGCGCGCCGGCGGTCAGCGCGAGGAAGGGGTGCACCTTCGCGGCGATGATGAGGACGACGATGACGCCGATGCCGAGCAGGGCGGCGAGGACGAGTCGGCCCTCGGAGGCGACCGGCTCGACGAGGTCGGTGCCGGCGGCGGCGATGAGCTGGATGGACATGGGGGCCTCCTCAGGCCTGCCCGCCGGCGGACCGGCGCTCGACGTACTCGTGGACGATGGCGTCGACGGACTGGTCGACGTCGATGACCATGCCGGCCTCGCCGGGACCCAGCGGCTCGAGCGTGTCGAACTGCGAGTCGAGCAGCGACGCCGGCATGAAGTGGCCGGGACGGCTGGCCTGGCGCCGCGCGATGACCTCGCGGGTGCCGTGCAGGTGGAGGAAGGACACGTGCGGCGCGTGGGCGCGCAGCTGGTCGCGGTAGGCCACCTTGAGCGCCGAGCAGCTGATGACGCCGCCGCGGTCGTCGTGCTCGGCGAGCCAGCGGCCGATGGCCTCGAGCCATGGGTACCGGTCGTCGTCGTCGAGCGGGATGCCGGCGGTCATCTTGGCGATATTGGCCGGCGGGTGGAAGTCGTCGGCGTCGCCGAACGGGACCCCCAGCCGCTGCGCGATCGCGGCCCCGACGGTCGACTTCCCCGAGCCGGACACGCCCATCACGACGAGTTGGACGACCCGGCGGCCCTCGGTGCTCGTGCTGCTCATGTGACCTCCTTCACGGATGTGCTGGCCGTCACAGTGTGCATCCATTAATCTGCTTTTAACAAGACCGATCCCGAAATAAATCTGATTTTTGTGGGAGGTGGCCGTGGCGGCCCTGCACGACGACGTCCTCGACGCCCTGGGGCGCCGCATCGTCAGCGGCGACCTCGCGGCGGGGACGGTCCTGACCCTCGACGACATCGACACCGAGTACGACGTCAGCCGCTCCGTGTCGCGCGAGGCGGTCCGGGTCCTCGGCTCGATGGGCATGGTCGCCTCGCGACGGCGGGTCGGCCTGACGGTGCAGCCGCGGACGGCCTGGCAGGTCTTCGACCCGCGGCTGATCCGCTGGCGTCTCGACTCCGACGACCGCTCGGCGCAACTGCAGTCGCTCGGGGAGCTGCGCAGCGGCTTCGAGCCGGTCGCCGCGGCACTCGCCGCCTCGCGGGCCACTCCGGAGCAGTGCGGCGCGCTCACGACCGCGGTCGGCGACATGGTCGTGCACGGCCGGGCCGGCGACCTCGAGGCGTTCCTCGCCGCCGACATCGTGTTCCACCGGCTGCTGCTCCAGGCCTCCGGCAACGAGATGCTCGCCGCGCTCGACGGCGTGGTCGCCGAGGTGCTGTCCGGGCGGACCCACCACCACCTGATGCCGGCCCACCCCAAGGACGAGGCGATCGACCTGCACGTGGAGGTCGCGCGCGCCGTACGCGCCGGCGACGCCGCCGCCGCGCGAGCCGCGATGGAGGCGATCATCTCGGAGGCGACGGGAGCCGTCGCGGAGGACTCGACTACCCTCGGAGGCGATGGAGAACACGCCTGACCTCGCGAACCTGATCGACCAGCTGCAGAGCGAGGAGTACGACGTCACCGAGCCACTGCCCGGCGTCCTCCACGTCACGGGCCGGTTCTCGAACCCGGAGCGGATCGCGCTGCGCGCGGCCGCCGAGGCCGGCGACGTCGCGCTCGCCGTCTGGGCCACCAGTCACCACGACGACTGGGCACTGGTGGCCTGGGACCGCCCCGACCTGGTGACCATCACCCAGAAGGGCGCGACCCCGCAGCGCTGGCGGCACCGCCGGCCGCCGGCCACGCTCCGTCCCGACGCGCAGACCTTCCTCGAGGGCGCGTCGTCGCCGTTCGACATCGTCACGCGGCCCAAGCACCAGCCCACCGACGCCGCCCGCGAGGTGCTGACCCGCTTCGGCATCACCGACCCGCCTCCCCCGGCTGGGTGCCGCCGGTCGTCGAGGCGCCGCCGGTGCCCGCCGTACGCGAGAGCCGGGTGCCGGCCGCCTCCGCCAAGCCGGCCCGCGCCCCGCGCGCGACCAAGCCCAAGGCGCCGCCGAAGCCGGCCAAGCCGGAGCCGGTGATCGCGGTCTGCCCGACCTGCTTCATGGCGCTGCCGGCGACGGGCGTCTGCGACAACTGCGGCTGACCGGCCGCAGTCCAAGGCCCCCGGCCGCAGCGCAGAGATCACGGAGTCATGAAGTCACAGCGCGGACCTGGTGCCCGCGCAAGGCGCAGGTCCAGCGTTGCCAGCGGCGCATCGAACATCTCTGCCGCGGCGACGTACCAGGCGTCGTAGGCCGAGACGTTGGCGCGAAGCTCCCAGATCCGGTCGACGAGGCCGACGACATCGAGGTAGCGAATCGGGAGGTGGCCGAGATCGGCCACCGCCACCCCCGCTTGCTCGGGAGCCAGCATCCCGACTGCGACGGCCCGTCGCAGTTGGCTCAAGACCTCCACAGGCAGGAGGTGCGGCGCGACGACGGGACCGTCGATCAAGCGCGTCTCCGCCCATGCGCCCTCAGACCCACCGGTCACCAGCGCCGCCACGACCACCGACGCGTCGACGACGGTCGTCACGCCCGGTCCGCGCCCTTGGTGACCAAGATCTGCTCTACCGACAAGCCCTGTCCGAACGCAGCCTTGTGACGGCGAATCCTGTCGAGCACGTCCTGGGGGTCCGGAGTCTCTGCCAGCTCGACGAGCCGGGCACGCAGGAATTCTTGCATGGACTGGCCGCTGCGCGCCGCGCGCGCGGCCAGTTCGGCACGCGTCTCGTCGGGGACGTCACGGATCGTGATCGACACCATGCTGCCAGAATGCTGCGTCTGCATGCGATCTGCAAGCATCAGGCGGCTCCCGCCCATCCGGCATCGACAAGGTCGTCGGGCGCCGCCACCCGGAGCTCGGCGTCATTGGCCAGGTGCACCGGCCACCGCCCATCCAGCCCCGCCAGCCCGCGCGCCCAGGCCAGGTCGCCCGGCGTCCGCGCCCGGCGGCCCGGCCGGGCGTAGAGGAACGCGCACGCGAGGTCGTGCTGGCGCGCGTGCCGGACCAGCACCTGCAGCCGGTCGAGGTCGTCGGCCACCGGCACGAGCGGGACGCCCCGTACCTGGGCCAGGTGCAGCGGCCGGACGCCGTCGACGAACAGCGTCCACAGCTGCGGCTCGTCGAAGCCGAGCCGGCCCGTCAGCGCCCGCCAGGTGTGCTCGAGCGCCGCCTGGTCGGTGATCGGCGGCATCCGATCGGGTGGGAGCAGGGGCGGGACGTCGTCGTACTCGGTCATGCAGACGAGGGTGCGCCATTTCCGACCGGGACGTCGGTCCTCATCCACAGGCCCGCGACCAGGCCGATCAGCCCACGCCGGCCTGCGCCTCGGCGGTCACGGTCACGCCCTCGGCGAACTCGACGACCTGGGCGTCGGTGAGGCCCAGCGACTTCCAGGCCTGGACGACGACGCGGTGCTCGCCGTCGTCGTACGTCAGGACCTGGGTCCCGCCCTCGACGGTGCGCAGCCAGCCGTCGTGCGCGCCGACCCGCACCGGCGCACCCTCCGGGTTCCCGGTGACCGACGACGACTCGAGCATCACGACCAGCTTGTCCTCGAACACGTCGAGGCCGCTGTCGTCGCCGGCGCGGGCGACGTTGAGGTTGAACGGCGTGGCGCCCTCGAGCACGAACCCGGCCGGGACCTTGGCGACGACGAAGCCGGGCTGCTGCGCCCCGGTGTAGGCGACCAGCTCGACGCCGTCGCTCCCCTGGTCGGCACTCGGTACGGCGACCGGCGGCGCGGGCGTCGTCGTCCGGTCGGCGTTGACGGCGATCGCGGTGCCCACGCCGGCGACAGCGGCCAGCGTGAGACCGGCGGTGCCCACCCGGAGCGCACGGCGCCGGGACGCGCCCCGGCCGCGGGCGAGGTCGCGGCGTACCGCCTCCTCGGAGGGCGCGGGCGCGGCGGTGCCGAGGCGGTGCAGGCGGTCCATGAGGTCGGCGGGCTCGGTCATGACGGGTCTCCTTCGTGAGGGGCGGCCGGGATCGGCGCGGCCTGCGGGAGGGCCTCCCGCAGCTTGGCGAGACCGCGAGCCGTCTGGCTCTTGACCGTGCCCGGGCTGCACCCGAGCGCGTCCGCGGCGTCCTCGACGCTGAGGTCGGCGACGTGACGGAGCACGACGGCCGCCCGCATCCGCTCCGGCAGCGCGCGGAGGGCGGCGAGGAGCTCGGCGTCGACCGGCTCCCCGACGGCGGTGGCGGTCGCCGACGCGCGGTCCGGGAGCTCGGCGGTCGCCGTCTCCCGGGACACCGACGGGCGCCGGCGATGGTCGATGAAGGCCTTGACGAGCGCCCGGCGGGCGTACGCGTCGACTCCGCCGCGCCGGGTAGCCCGTCCCCAGGCGAGGTACAGCCGCACCAGCACGCCCTGGACCAGGTCCTCGGCGAGGTGGTGGTCGCCGGCGGTCAGCACGACGGCGGTACCGAGCAGGTGGGAGCGGCGGCGGCGTACGAAATCCTCGAACTCGGCGTCGCGGGCCTTCGGTCTCATGTCCCCTACACGTGCGGGGGACCCACGGGGGTTGCACGCGGGCTGCGCTTGTACGCGGACACGGTCGGGTCGCCCTCCAGCCAGAACCGCCACGGCACGTCGGCCGCCTTGGACACGCCCACGCGCGGGCCGCTCGCGATCCGCCGGCGGGTGCGGACCTCGGGGCCGAGGCGGACACCCGTGAACCCCGTCGTCCCCGGGGTGTCGTCGTGGTCGGCGAGGAGCTCGGTGCCGAGGTCGTCGAGCGTGATCCCCAGCGCCTGCGCGAGATTGCCCGGTCCCCTCGCCAGGTTGGGGTCGCGCTCGGGCGGGGTCTCGCCGCGCCGGAAGCGCGCCAGCTCGTGTCCGTCGACGACCTCACCGGCCCGCAGCAGCACCGCCGCCCCGATCTCGGTCGGCCCGGTCACGACGTTCGCGCAGAAGTGGATGCCGTAGGAGCGATACACATAGAGGCGGTACGCCGGGCCGTACATGACCTCCGAGCGCGGCGTCCGCGTGAACGCGTGCGACGCCGGGTCCTCGCATCCGCCGTAGGCCTCCACCTCGGTGATCCGGACCGTGACCCCGTGGCCGACGATCGTCCGGCCCAGCAGGGCCCGCGCCCGTCGTACGACGTCGGCGCGGTCGCGCGCACTCACCGCTCGCTCCCCCGGTCGGTGCCCCGCACGGCCAGCCCGCCACCGGTCCAGGCTTCGTCGGCGCTCACGTCCGCGACGACCTCCAGCCATTCCGGGAGGGCGGCGGGCTCCACGTCGCCGTCATCGAGCTCGGCGAGCAGCGTCCCGTCCGCCAGCTCGTCGACCACGAGGTGGAGCCCGTCGCGGCGCACCTGGTGCCGCCGCTTGCGCAGGCCCTGCCCCGGCAGCCGGTCCCACAGCAGCGCCCACTCCGTGTCGTCGAGGTATATCGACGTGCACGCCACCTCCCCCGGACCTCCGCCCAGCCGCACCTTGTGCCCGAGCTTGCGCACCACCGACCCGTCCGGCCTGCGCACCTCCCGCAATCGCAGCCGCGTCCCCTCGACGTACCTGTCCTCGATCTCCCACACCTCCGCGACCCCCTCCGGGATCGCCGACACGAGGAACCTTCGCTCGCGCTCCACCACCGCGTACTTGAGGGACACCATGGCGCCATTCTCCGCACCAGGCCTGACACCTGCGACGATCGGCCCCGTGGAGATCGAGGTCGTCGGCGCCGTCATCGTCCGTGACGGCCTGGTCCTGTGCGCCCGGCGCGGGCCCGGCGGCGAGGCCGGCGGCATGTGGGAGTTCCCCGGTGGCAAGGTCGAGCCCGGCGAGTCCCCGCAGGCCGCCCTGGCCCGGGAGATCCGCGAGGAGCTCGGCTGCGTGGTGGAGGTCGGCGACCTGGTGACGACCACGCGGCACGTCGGGTCGGCGGCGGTGGTCGAGCTGTCGACGTACTGGTGCCGGGTGGTGGCGGGAACGCCCGAGCCGACCGAGCACGCGGCTGTGCGGTGGCTGCCCGCCGCTCGGCTCGGTGAGCTCGAGTGGGCGCCGGCGGACGTGCCGGCGGTCGAGCTGGTCATTTCGACCTGGTGATCGGTCTCCCCAACTATCCTCTGCCGAGGAGGGGAGTGAGCCATGGCGGCTGGCGATTCCGCGCGCGAGGAGGCCGAGCGGCTCAGGCGCCATGCGCTGGCCGTCCACGAGCGCGCCAACAACTTCCTGGTGGCCGCCGAGTCGGAGAAGACGCTCGCACGCTATCTCCGGGAGCTCGTTCAGTTCGGCTGGCGCATCCTCGAGGACCGCGCATGGCCGAACAGCTCGCGGGCGAACATCGACTTCATCGCCATAGGGCCACCGGGCGTCCTGGTGATCGATGCCAAGGAGTGGGCCGACGTCACGATCGCCGACGACACGCTGTACCGAGGCGATGCGGACGAGACCGAGACCGTGGACAAGCAGATCGCGCTCATCGACCGGATCGCGGACCAGCTCGAGGACCACGGCCTCGTGCCCAGTGCCATCGAGTCCGTACTTGCGTTCACGAACCACGACATGAAGGCCACCTCGATCGGTCCCGTCACCGCGATCGGGGTCACGGAGCTCATCGGCTGGCTGCTCGCACGACCGCGGCGGCTGAAGGAGTCCCAACGCCGGAGGATCGCCGATCACCTCGAGCTGGGCTGCCCCCCGAAGACGCCGCAGACGACACTCACCAGAACCAAGGTGCCGCGGAAGCCGCGACCCCAGGATGTCGAGCACGAGGAGCCGCTGATCCAGTTCGACGAGGTGCAGGGAGCCCTCAACGAGGCGCTGCTGGCGAGACCCATCGAGGACTGGATGACCTTCGTCCACCCGGACCAGAACAAGCTGGTCCGTGCCCAGTGGAACGGCCCGTACCGCATCCGTGGTCCCGCGGGCACCGGCAAGACCGTCGTCGGCCTCCATCGCGCGGTCTACCTGGCGCAGCGAACCGACCTTCCCGTCCTCTTCACGTCCTACGTCAAGACCCTCCCTCGGGTCCAGGCCGCGCTCGCGCGCAGGATCTCACCGACCGGGGCGGACAACATCGAGTTCGCCAGCTCACATCAGGTCGCATACCGCGTCCTGGAGACCGCGGGCATGACCGCCACCATCGATCCCGTCGCCTGCGGAGTCGCTTTCCAGCGTGCTTGGGACGAGACCGCCTCGGCAACCCAGCTCTCCCGCTTCGAGCCCAGGCCGGAGTACTGGCGTGAAGAGATCGACTACGTCATCAAAGGACGCGGCATCCTCGACTTCGAGGCCTATCGCGACCTCGACCGGGTCGGCCGCAAGACCGTCTTCCCGCGGGAGTCCCGCGCAGGTCTCTGGAATCTCTACTGCCGGTATGGCGAGCTCCTCGAAGAAGCAGGCGTATGCGACTTCAACGACCTGCTGATCAACGCGCTGGAGATCCTCGAAGAGGAGCCCCGGCTGTTGAGGTACGGCGCCGTCATCATCGACGAGGTCCAGGACCTTACCCTGACCGGACTCCGCTTCCTCTCCGCGCTCGCTCGTGACGGCCAGGTCCTGCTCATCGGCGACGGACAGCAGTCCGTCTATCCGGGCGGATTCAACCTCGCCGAGGCAGGCATCAACATCAGCGGCCGATCGACGGTGTTGAAGGTCAACTACCGCAACACTGCCCAGATCCTGGAACGCGCCAGCCGCGAGGTCACGCACGACCGGTTCGGCGACCTCGAAGGATCGATCGAACCGGGGACACGCGATGTCACCATCGCGCGCCAAGGTCCCGCCCCGCTCGAGGTCTTCGCCGGATCGCAGCTCCACCTCGAGCGACAGCTCGTCGACCAGATCGCTCGGACCCGCGACCGCGGTGTGCCCTTGGGCGACCTGGCCGTCCTGGTCGCCTATCTCGACGAGGTGAAGCGCTACCGTCGCGTCCTGGGCACGGCCGGCATCCCGACCGTGGAGCTCAGCGCCTACGACGGAACCACCCAGGACAAGGTGAAGGTCGGTACCTTCAAGCGCGGCAAGGGCCTGGATTTCAAGTACGTCCTCATGCCCGGAATGCGCCACCAGCCGCCGGCGCAGCGGTCGGGCGAAACAGAGTCCGCGTACGCCGAGCGTCGCGAGCGGTTCCGTCGCGAGCTGTTCGTCGGGATGACCCGGGCGCGTGACGGCCTCTGGCTCGGCTACCTGCCCCGGTGACGACGGAGGGGAGACGGCCCGGCGCCGCCTCGCATCAGAGGCCGATCACCCGGACGTCATGCCCTTCCGTCAGCAATTGGAGGTCGTCCGGATCTGCCGTCAGGACAACCGAGGGTGCCCTTGCGATCGCCACCGCGGCGACGATCGCATCGACTGTCAGATCGCGCTTCTTCCGGCGGGCGCGCCCGGCCCGCTCTCGAAGCTGGCCCGCTCGTGCAGCGAGGTCCACAGAGATCGGCTCGGCGATCAGCCGCTTCATCGCACGGTACACGCCCACGTCGGTCGGCCCGCCGGTGATGACCTCGGCCGCGACGACGGCCGGGAGAATCACTCGCTGGCCGTTGTCACGAGCGGCCGCCAACCTATGGGCGACGACACGGTCGTTCCGGCCCACGCCGGCCAGGCCTTCCGAGTCCAAGATGACGACCCGGAGAGTCCGGTCGCTCACCGCATCTCATCGGCGTAGCGCGCGACGATCTCAGGGTCGAACGGCCCGCTCGCCGCCTCCATCTCATCAACCAGAGCGGCGAGGTCATCGAGCTCCAGCTGACGCCTGAGCGCGTCGGCGACGTACGCCGAGACCTTTCCCCGTGGGGCATGCCGGCGCACGGCCTCCAGAACGTCCGACGGAATGGTCCAGGAAGCCTTCTCAAAGCTGGGCTCAGCCGACATGTCGCCAATCCTACCGGCAACCCGATTCGGAGGGAACGGTCTGAGCGTGGCGAGGGCGGCCACCCGTCCGGGTGACCGCCCCTCGCTGCCCTTTGTCGAGTAGGTCGCTCGCTTTCAGCTGCAGCCGGAGGTGCTGCCGCACCCCTCGCACACGTAGCAGGACCCGGCGGGCCGCATCTTCGTACCACACGTCATGCACAGCGGCGAGTCGACGGCGTGGCCGGTGATCTGCTCGAGCAGCTCGGCGGTGGTCTTGGCGACCTTGGCCTCGACGACGGGGGCGCCGGCGAGGGGGTCCTCGTCGGTCTCGACGACCTCGGCCTCGACCTCCACGGGGACGGACTTGGCGACCGGGGCGGTCTCCACGAGCTCGGAGGCGTTGCCGGTCTCCTCGATCGGCTCGTAGGAGCCGGTCTCGAGGTGGCGCTGGCGCTCCTCGGCGGAGTAGATGCCGAGGGCGGATCGCTCCTCGAAGGAGAGGTAGTCGAGGGCCAGGCGGCGGAAGACGTAGTCCATGATCGACTGCGCCATCCGGACGTCCGGGTCGTCGGTGAGGCCGGCGGGCTCGAAGCGGAGGTTGGTGAACTTCGAGACGTAGGTCTCCAGCGGGACGCCGTACTGCAGGCCGATCGAGACCGCGATCGAGAAGGCGTCCATCACGCCGGCGAGAGTCGAGCCCTGCTTGCCGAGCTTGAGGAAGATCTCGCCGAGGGTGTTGTCGTCGTGGGCGCCCGAGGTCATGTAGCCCTCGGCGCCGGCCACCGTGAAGGAGGTGGTGCGGGCCTGGCGGGACTTCGGGAGGCGCTTGCGGGTCGGGGCGTAGACGACCTTCTCGACGACCTTCTCCACGACCTTGCCCTCGGCGGCGGCCTCCGCGGCGTCGGCGGCGTCCTTCTTGGCCTTGCCGCCGCCGTCGGCGAGGGGCTGGCCGACCTTGCAGTTGTCGCGGTAGATCGCGGTGGCCTTGAGGCCGAGCTTCCACGACTCGAGGTAGATCTGCTCGATCTCCTCGACCGTCGCCGACTCGGGCAGGTTGACCGTCTTGGAGATCGCGCCGGACAGGAACGGCTGGCAGGCCGCCATCATCAGCACGTGGCCCATCGGCTTGAGCGAGCGCTCGCCCATGGCGGTGTCGAAGACCTCGTAGTGCTCCGGCTTGAGGCCGGGGGCGTCGACGACGTGGCCGTGCTCGCCGATGTAGGCGACGATCGCCTCGATCTTCTCCTCGTCGTAGCCGAGCTTCTTCAGCGCCCGCGGGATGGTCTGGTTGACGATCTGCAGCGAGCCGCCGCCGACGAGCTTCTTGAACTTCACCAGGGAGAAGTCGGGCTCGATGCCGGTGGTGTCGCAGTCCATCATGAAGCCGATGGTGCCGGTCGGCGCGAGCACCGAGGCCTGCGCGTTGCGGAAGCCGTTGGCCTTGCCGAGCTCGACGACCTTGGCCCACTCCTCGGTGGCCAGCTTGTGCACCTTCGCGTCGGCGACGTGCAGGGTGCGGACGTCGTCGTTGGCGGCCTGGTGCTTGCGCATCACCCGGTTGTGGGCCTCGGCGTTGCGGGCGTAGCCGTTGTAGGGGCCGACGATCGCGGCGAGCTCGGCCGAGCGGCGGTACGACGTGCCGGTCATCAGCGAGGTGATGGTGGCGGCCATGGCGCGGCCGCCGTCGGAGTCGTAGCCCAGGCCCATCGCCATCAGCAGCGCGCCGAGGTTGGCGTACCCGATGCCGAGCTGACGGTAGTCGCGGGTGGTCTGGCCGATCGCCTCGGTCGGGAAGTCGGCGAAGCAGATCGAGATGTCCATCGCGGTGATGATGAACTCGACGGCCTTCGCGAACAGCGCGGCGTCGAAGGTGTCGTCCTCGCGCAGGAACTTCATCAGGTTCAGCGACGCGAGGTTGCACGAGGAGTTGTCGAGCGACATGTACTCCGAGCACGGGTTGGACGCGGTGATCCGGCCGGTCTCGGGGTTGGTGTGCCAGTCGTTGATGGTGTCGTCGTACTGCAGGCCCGGGTCGGCGCAGGCCCAGGCGGCCTCGCTGATCTTGCGGAACAGGCCGCGGGCGTCGACGGTCTCGATCACCTCGCCGGTCATCCGCGCGCGCAGGCCGAACTCGGTGCCGTTCTCGACCGCGCGCATGAACTCGTCGGTGACCCGGACCGAGTTGTTGGCGTTCTGGTACTGGACCGAGGTGATGTCCTTGCCGCCGAGGTCCATGTCGAAGCCGGCGTCGCGCAGGGCGCGGATCTTGTCCTCCTCGCGCCACTTGGTCTCGACGAACTCCTCGATGTCGGGGTGGTCGACGTCGAGCACGACCATCTTGGCCGCACGACGCGTGGCGCCGCCGGACTTGATGGTGCCGGCCGAGGCGTCGGCGCCGCGCATGAAGGAGACCGGGCCGGACGCCGTGCCGCCGCTGCTCAGCAGCTCCTTGGAGGAGCGGATCCGGGAGAGGTTCAGGCCGGCGCCGGAGCCGCCCTTGAAGATGAAGCCCTCCTCCTTGTACCAGTTCAGGATCGAGTCCATCGAGTCGTCGACGGACAGGATGAAGCACGCCGAGACCTGCTGCGGGGCGGTCGTGCCGACGTTGAACCAGACCGGGGAGTTGAAGGAGAAGTACTGGTGGGCCAGCAGCCAGGTCAGCTCGTGCTCGAAGACCTCCGCGTCCGCCGCGGACGCGAAGTAGCCGTGCTCCCTGCCCGCCTTGACGTACGTCGACACGACCCGGTCGATGAGCTGCTTGAGCCCGCGCTCCCGCTCCGGCGTGCCGACGGCGCCGCGGAAGTACTTGGTGGTGACGATCGTGGAGGCGTTGAGCGACCAGAAGTCGGGGAACTCGACGCCCAGCTGCTCGAAGACGACCTCGCCGGTCTTCCAGTTGGTCTGGACGACGTCGCGCCGCTCCCAGGTGATCTCGTCGTACGGGTGCACGCCCTCGGTGCTGAAGACCCGCTCGATCCTCAGGCCCGACTTCGGGTAGCTCGCCGTCTCGCTGGTCGTCTCGTTGCGGGCCGTCTCGGTCATGGCTCTCCTGGTCTCCTCTGGTGCGGCGGTTTCGGCGGGGCGTCGGCGGTGCAGCAGGAGCGGCGGAGCTCCCATGAAGAAGGGGAAGGTTGGTGGCCCGGCAGGCAGCTTCCCCACTACCTGCCGGGCGTCTGTGGTCAGCCCGTCGGGGCCGTGGCGATCTCCGAGGCGAGCTGGTGCTCGGCCCGCATCAGGGAGATCTCGTTCTCGAAGTCGGCGGCGGAGTCGAAGCCGCGGTAGACGGAGGCGAACCGGAGGTAGGCGACCTCGTCGAGGCGACGCAGCGGCGGCAGGATCGCCAGGCCCACCTCGTGGGCGGCGACCTCCGGGCTGCCGGCAAGCCGGAGCTGGTCCTCGACCTCCTGGCCCAGCCGGGCCAGGTCGTCCTCGTCCACCGGGCGACCCTTGCAGGCCTTGCGGACGCCGGCGACGGCCTTCTCGCGGGTGAACGGCTCGGTCGCGCCGGAGCGCTTGAGCACGGTCAGCTGCATGGCCTCGACGGTCGTGAACCGCTTCTCACAGCTCGGCGACTGACAGACCCGGCGGCGCCGGATCGAGCAGCCGTCGTCGGAGACACGGGAGTCGAGGACCTTGGTGTCGTTGTGCTTGCAGTACGGACAGTGCATGGCCCCTCCTCCCGAGACTACGAGCTGTGGACAACCCCCTGCCTGTGGAGAAGCCGGGGCGATCTGTGCGTTTCCACGCCTGTCCTGTGGGTGACGGAGCGTCGTCCTGTGGACTAGATGTGGAGAACTACATCGTTGTAACTACTAGATGTAGTGGTAACCGTACGCCCCGGCCACCACCGATGCAAGCGTGGGCGGACACGAGTTCCACGAGGGGGTCGCCGGGCACGCGTTTGCGCAGGTCACCCCCAGGAACACCGCGCCACGACCGCTTCGGCCCCGGCGTTTCCCGGCCGGCCCCGGGACCGGTGGGCGCGTTGGCTGAGCGTTCCATCCACCCATCGGCAACAATGACCGCCGTGACGGGTGGCAAGCGAGCGGGGAACCGGGCGAAGGCGCGATTCCGCCCTGACCTCCTGCTGCTGGCCGCCGGCATCACCGTCTCCATCGTCGCCTGGGGCTACCTGATCATCGCCGCGATCGACTTCGGCGCCACCGCACGCCACGACGGCAAGACCAGCGCTTGGGCCTTCCTGGCCGTCGCCGCACTCGGCGCCATGCTCTGCCTCTTCCTCGCCTTCATGCTGGCGATCCGGCTCTCGCGCGCCCTCGGCCTGACCTCGAGCCCCACCCCGCGCCCCAAGCGCGATCCGGACACGCCCAAGGGCGGCAAGCGCGCCGCGCGCTGACCCGCACACCGAGAGGCGCGCGAGGGGCGGGATCCGGTTCGGTCGGATCCCGCCCCTCGTCTTCCCCAATCTCCGCTGGGGTCGAGTCAGCGGAGCGTCTCGTGGCGGTCGCCGCGCGACCTGCTCGACAGCAGGCGGGCTCAGCCGACGGCCGGCACCCGCAGCTCCTGGCCGGCGTAGAGGACGCTGCCGTCGATGGTGTTGAGCTGCTGGATGGTGCGCATCATGTCGCGCACGTCGTCGCCGGTGGTCGCCGCGGCGTCGCTGGCGATGTCCCACAGCGTGTCGCCGGGGGCGACGGTGACCAGCTCGATCTGCGGTGCGCCGCCGTCCTCGCGGGTGGCCGCGGAGCCGGCCGCCAGCCACACGGCGGCCAGCGTCACGACGCCGAGCGCCAGCAGGAAGACGACGAGGCGGCCGCGCCGGGTCAGCCGGACCTGGCCGCGGGCCGCCGGGCGGCGGGCTGCGCTCGTCGTACGGCGGGCGGGGGCGACGCGCGGGGCGAGGGTGATCGTGCTCATGGTGTGACCTCCGGGGGAAGTGGACGACGCGGGACCTGTCGGGACTGGTCTAGCGAGAGGGTCCGACGGAAGGGGTTCGATCAGGCGTTCGATCGAACATGTGTACGAGACTAGATCAGGCGTTCGAACATTTCCAGTACCTGTTCGAAAGTTCGTTCGACCGGCGTGTCGCGACACGCGGTTCGAACAGGTGTTTGAAACAGACGGTCGGATTCGGTTAGCGTCGGCACACGGGCCCGGGTCGTTCCGGGCCGCACCCGAGGCCGATCTGGAGGGCATCCCATGGCTGACCGCAAGGGCACCGAGCGCAAGGGCGACGGGCAGGCGAGCAGCGTCTCGGAGCTGCCCGACGGGCCTGCGGACGCGACCGGGCTCACCCCGCGCCAGCAGCGGGTCCTGGCCCACATCAAGGACAGCATCGAGAAGCGCGGCTACCCGCCGAGCATGCGCGAGATCGGCCAGGCCGTCGGGCTCACCAGCACCTCCAGCGTCGCCCACCAGCTGCGCACCCTCGAGGAGAAGGGCTTCCTCAAGCGCGACCCCAACCGGCCGCGCGCGCTCGAGGTCTTCCTGCCCGAGGTGATGGCCGCGCGCCGGGCGATGGGCACCGCCGAGGAGACGGCGTACGACGAGACCGGGATCGGCGACGCCGCGCCGGTCCCCGCCAACGTGCCCGTCGTCGGCCGGATCGCCGCCGGCGGCCCGATCCTCGCCGAGGAGCGGGTCGAGGACGTCTTCCCGCTGCCCCGGCAGCTGGTCGGCGACGGCCAGCTGTTCCTGCTCGAGGTCAGCGGCGAGTCCATGATCGAGGCCGCGATCTGCGACGGCGACTACGTCGTGATCCGCCAGCAGCCGACCGCCGAGAACGGCGAGATCGTCGCCGCGATGATCGACGGCGAGGCGACGGTCAAGACCTTCCAGCGCAAGGACGGCCAGGTCTGGCTGCTCCCCCACAATCCGGCGTTCGAGCCGATCGACGGCACGAACGCGACCGTCCTCGGCAAGGTCACGGCGGTGCTCCGGCGAGTGTGAGGTTTGCCTGACCGGCCGGTGGCATAGGGTCGGGATCGTCCTGTCGCCGTACCTAAGGCCGGTCCCGATGTCTCGTCGCAGCCACTTCCCCCTTGCCGGGCTGCCCCTTCGCCACCTGTTCGTCGCGCTCCTCGCCGCCCTGCTGGCGGTCTCGACGCTCGGCACCGTCGCGCAGGCCGACCCCGCCGCGCCCGCCGACCCGGCGGTCGACGCCGGCGACCCGGTCGCCCAGGAGGTGGCCGAGCAGGCGCTGGAGACGGTGCGGGAGATGCTCGAGCCGGTCCCGTCGGGCGCGACGTCCGACCCGGTCGCCCCGGCCGAGGGCGAGGGCGCGGACCTCACCATGGCGCTGCGCGACCTGGCCGTCACCCGCACCGACCTGCCGACCCACCTGCAGGACGACGCCGGCCGGCTGCTGGCCCGCCCCAACCCGACCGACCCGGTCGGCGGCATCGAGTGCTCCAACGGCTCGGGCCTGCCGTGCTACACGGTTCCGGAGGCCACGCCGGTCTGCGGCAGCGGGATCTGCGTGCACCGGGTGGCGAGCACCGCGGACGCCGCCTCCGCGAGCTACGCGAACGTCGTGCTCGGCGTCCTCCAGCACGTCGCCGGCCGCTACGCCGCCGCCGGCTACCGGCCGCCGGTCGGCGACGGTGCCATCGGCACCTCCAGCGGCGGGGCGGGCAACGGCAGCAACGTCTTCGACGTCTACCTCGCCGACCTCGGTCAGCGCGGCCTCTACGGCTACTGCACGACCGACCAGCGCGTCTCCGGTCACACCACGGCGGCGGCGTACTGCGTCCTCGACAACAACTACGCCGAGTACGGCGCCGTGCCCGGCCCGCTCGCGAACCTCCAGGTGACGGCGGCGCACGAGTACTTCCACGCCGTGCAGTTCGCCTACGACGTCAACGAGGAGACCTGGCTGCTCGAGGCCACGGCCGTGTGGGCCGAGGACGAGCTCTACGACGACATCAACGACAACCGCCAGTACCTCCGGGGCGGGCCGCTCGGCCTGCCCGCGCAGCCGCTGGACTACCGCCGCGGCCTCGCGCCGTACGGTGCCTGGATCTTCTTCAAGTTCCTCAGCGAGCGCTACCCGGCGGTCAACGCACCCGGCGGCCTGCCGACCATCGTCCGCGACGTGTGGGAGCTGGCCGCCGGCGCCCCCAACGCCCGCCAGGCGCTCGGCGCCGCGCTGGGCGTGCGCGGCACGGATCTCCGCAAGCAGTTCGGCTGGTTCGCCGCTGCCAACCGCCGGCCGGCCGCGAACTACAGCGAGGGCGCGTACTACCCGACGGCGTCGCTGTGGCGCGGGGTGAAGCTGAGCGGATCCCGCCGCAGCTTCTCCGCCAGCACCTCGCTCAAGCACCTCGCCTCCCGCACGGTCCGCTTCAAGTCGAAGTTCTCCGGCAAGGCACGGCTGCGCGTCCACGTCGACGCCCCCAACCGCAAGAAGGGCAGCTTCGCGGTCGTGACCATCAAGAAGAAGGGCAAGCCGCCGGTCAGCAAGAAGGTCAAGATCAACAAGAAGGGGAACAAGACGGTGGCCTACCCCTTCGGCAAGAAGGTGAAGTGGGTCGAGGTCACCGTGGCCAACAGCGGCAAGAAGGACGGCAAGGTCAAGGTCAGCGCGAACGTCCGCTGAGCCTGCTCAGGGCCTGGCGGACGACCTTCGGGTCGGTCGTCGGCCACATGGGCGGCAGGCTGGCCTTGAGGAACGAGCCGTAGCGGGCGGTCGCCAGCCGCGGATCGAGTACGGCGACCACGCCGCGGTCGTCCGTGGTCCGGATCAGCCGCCCGGTGCCCTGCGCCAGCAGCAGCGCCGCGTGGGTGGCGGCGACCTGCATGAAGCCGTTGCCGCCCGCCTGGTCGGCGGCCTTCTGGCGCGCGCTCATCAGCGGGTCGTCGGGGCGCGGGAACGGGATCCGGTCGATGATCACCAGCTGGCAGGTGTCGCCGGGGACGTCGAGCCCCTGCCAGAGGCCGAGCGTCCCGAACAGGCAGGTGTGCGGGTCCTCGACGAACTGGCGCGCCAGCTCGGGCAGCTGCGCCTCGCCCTGGGCGAGGGTGGTGAGGTGGGGCAGCGTCGTGCGGACGTGCTCGGCGGCGGCCTGGGCGGCCCGGCGGCTGGAGAACAGGCCGAGGGTCCGGCCGTCGGCCTGGTCGACGAGCTCGGTGATCTCGTCGAGCTGGGCCGGACCGAGGCCGTCGCGCCCGGGCGGCGGCAGGTGCCGCGCGACGTACAGGATGCCCTGGCGGGGGTAGTCGAACGGGCTGCCGACGTCGAGCCCCCGCCACGGCTGGGCATCGTCGGGCCAGTCGTCGCGCGAGGCCGGCCCGTCGGTGCGCTCGGACGGCTTCAGGCCGACGGAGGTCGCGACGGTCGCGAAGTCGCCGCCGAGCATGAGGGTGGCGGAGGTGAGGACGACGGTGTTGTCGGCGAGCAGCTTGTCGCGCATCTGTCCCCAGACCTGGAGCGGCGCGATGCAGAGGGTGGGCGGGATCCGGTCGGTGCCCTCGGTGCGCCACAGCACGTCGGCCTCGGAGTCGGCGGCCATCCGCTCCGCGGTCGCGAACACCTCCTGGACCATGCCCTTGGCCTGGGTCATCCCGGCGTCGGGCTCGCTGCCGGACTCGGCCTTCGGGAACGCCCCGGCACAGGCGCGGGCGGCGTCGCGGACCAGGACCAGCGCGTCGGCCAGCGCCTCGGGCACCCGCTCGAAGCGGCCGGCCGGCGCGTCGGTGATCGCGGCGCGCAGTGCGTCGGCGGCGTCGGCGAGGTCGTCGGCCTCGGTGCCCTCGACGTGGCGGACGCTGCGCCGCGCGGCGCGCTCCACCTCCGCCGCCCACAGCTCGTCGGTCGCGGCCTGGGTGACCCGCGCGGCCAGCTCGTGGGCCTCGTCGATCACGACGGCGTCGTACTCCGGGATCATCGGGATCCCCTCGATCGCGTCGATCGCCAGCAGGGAGTGGTTGGTGACGACGAGGTGCGACTTCTGCGCCTTCTCCTTCGCGCGCTCGGCGAAGCACTCCTCCCCGAACGGGCACTTGCTCGCGCCGACGCACTCGCGGGCGGTGACGCTGACCTGCCGCCACTCCTTGTCGGTGTGCCGCGGGGCGTCGTCGCGCTCGCCCGTGCCGCGGCCCTCGGCGGCCTTCTCGGCCCACGCGCGCAGTTCGAGGACCTTGCGGCCCAGCGCGCCGAGGGCCTGCTCGGCCTGGATCAGCTCACCCTGCTCGTCGGGCGCGCCCTCGCGGACCCGGTGCAGGCAGGCGTAGTTGGAGCGCCCCTTCAGCACGGCATGGCTGGCGTCCACGCCCGGCACCGTGCCCACCGCCTTGACCAGCCGCGGCAGGTCGCGCTCGACCAGCTGGTGCTGGAGGGCGAGGGTCGCGGTGGCGATGACGACCCGCCGGTCGTGGAGCAGGGCGGGGACGAGATAGCCGAGCGACTTCCCGGTGCCCGTGCCCGCCTGGACGAGAAGGTGCTCCTTGTCGGCGAAGGCGTCGGCGACGGCCTCCGCCATCGCCACCTGGCCGGCGCGCTCCTGGCCGCCGAGGGCCGCCACCGCGGTCGCGAGCAGGTCGCGCACCGGCGAGGTCCGGTCGGCAGCGGTGGTGGTCACCGCAGAACCCTAGAGGGTGCCGGCGACATCGTCGCGCGCCCCTCCACAGGTCACGCCGATTCATCGGAAGGGACCGTCGCGGACCACTCCCCCGACCTCGTCGAGGGTGATCCGGTGCGGGTCGAAGTCCGTCAGCCACCAGGTCGCTCCGGCCGCCTCGAACCCGATGAGGTCCGCTGACGCGGGGAGGGTGACCGCGACGTCGTACGGCGCGGCCGGGTCGTCCCGCAGGTCGTGGATCTGCCCGACGGCGGCGGCCAGCTGGTCGGGATGCTCGAGATTGACCGGGACGAACCCGTCGTACCGCGCCGCCCGGTGCAGCGGACGCCGTCTGCCGGGGAATCCGGCGATCCACACCGGGACGCGCTCCTGCACGGGACGGGGGAGGAAGCGCACCCCGTCGACGGTGTGGTGCTCTCCGTGGTGCTCGACGACCTCGCCCGCCCATGCCGTACCCAGGATCTCGAGCGCCTCGTCCAGCATCCCGGCCCGGCGGCGGTCGTCGACCTCGTCGCCGAACCGGGAGTACTCCCCACCGAACCGGTCGCTGCCGAGGCCGGCGCCGAGGACCAGCCGGCCACCGCTGAGCACGTCGAGCGTGGCCGTCTGCCGGGCCACGACCTGGGGCCGCCGGCGCGGCAGGGCGGTCACCATCGGCCCCAGCCGGATCGTCGAGGTGGCCGTCGCCACGGCGGCCAGGGTCGTCCACGGGTCGGCGACGGCGGCGACCGGCTCGCGCCAGCGCACGTGGTCCCACACGAAGAAGCCGTCCCACCCGTGCTCCTCGGCCGCCACGGCGAGCCGGACCGCCGCCCTCGGATCGGCGAGCTCGTCGAACAGCGGGACCCAGACCGCCGACCTCATGCCGTGAGCTCCGCGAGCGCCCGGACGAACGTGTCCCAGGTCGGCGCGAGCATGTCGTGGCCCGACTGCGGGAGCACGACCAGACGGGAGCCCGGCACGGCGTCGCGCAGCGCTCGTCCGTGGGCCGACGGGAAGACCGGGTCGAGCTCGCCCTGGACGACGAGGGTGGGGACCCGCAGGTCGCTCCACTCGCCGTTGCGAGGACCGTCGAAGTCCATCGCGAAGTGGTTGCCCAGCGCAGCCCGGAGGTCGCGGGTCCGGGCGACGTCGGCCGCGGCGATCGCCCGGGTCGCGTCCTCGTCGAAGTGGGGCGAGGAGCCGGCGTACGCCCGCATCACCGCGACGAGGTACTCGACGACGGCGGCGGGGTCGTCGGGATCCGGGTCCGGGGGTACGTCGAGGCCGCCCATCGGGAGCTCCCCCGTCGTGGTGCTCACCAGGGTGAGCGAGCGGACGCGCTGCGGGTAGTCGATGCCGAGCACCAGCGCGACGCCACCCGACATCGAGCGGCCCACGACGTGGGCGCGGTCGACGCCGAGGGCGTCGAGCAGGCCGACCGCGTCGGCGGCGAGGTCGCGCAGGCCGTAGCCGGGGGCTCCCGGCGGGAAGCTGGTCGAGCGACCGGTGTCGCGCTGGTCGTAGCGGATGACGTACCGGCCGGCGGCGGCGATGCGCCGGCACAGCTCCTCCTCCCACCACAGCATCGAGGCGCAGGCTCCGTGGATGAGGAGGATCGCGGGATCGGCGGGGTCGCCGAAGGTCTCGGCGCAGAGAGTGACGCCGTTGACGTCGTGGCTGGACTCGTTGCTCATGGGGTCGACGCTAGGAGTGGATCGCCATCGTGAAAAGCGATCGTTTCCGATCATTGTGTTCGTTCTATACGATCATTGCCGTGTACGAGCTCCGGCACCTCCGCGCACTGGACGCCATCGTGGCCGAGGGCACCTACGCCCGGGCCGCGGGGCGGCTCGGCTACACCCAGTCCACCCTGAGCCAGCAGGTCGCCGCTCTCGAGCGAGCGGTCGGCGGCGCCGTCTTCGATCGGCCCGGCGGCCCGCGACCGGTCCGGCTGACGCCGTTGGGCCGGCTGGTGCTGACCGCCGCGCGCGACATGCTCGGGCTGGCGCGGGAGACCGAGGAGGCCGTCGCCCGATTCCATGCCGGTGACGGCAGGGTCGACGTCGGGACCTTCCAGACGGTGACCGACGTGCTGCTCCCGACGGTGGTCCAGCAGCTGCGGGCGGCGCACCCGGGATGCGACATCCGCCTGGTCGAGGACGAGGCGGACGAGCCGGACCTGGAGGATCTCGACGTCCTCTTCTTCGACCGTGCGGGCACGGCCGACGTCGACAGCACCCTGCTGCTCGAGGACGAGCACGTCCTGCTCGCCCGGCCCGGGGACCTCCCCGAGGGCCCGGTGGGACTCGAGCGGCTCGACGGCGCCGCGATGGTCGCGCTCCCCGCGATCTGCGACCAGCGCGAGGTCGAGGAGCACCTGTCCGCCCTCGGCGTCGCCCCGCACGTCGTGTTCCGGACCGCCGACCACCGGGCGGTCACCTCGATGGTCCGCGCGGGGCTGGGCTGGGCCGTCATGCCGGTGCTCTCGCTCGGCTGGCCGCAGCGCCCACAGGGGGTCGCGCTCCACCCGCTGGAGCCGGCGCTGCCGTCCCGGCGGATCTACGCGCTCACCCGCGGGACCCTGTCCCCGCTGGCCGAGCAGGTCGTCGCGCTGGCGGCGCGGTGCGCCCGGTCGGTCACGGACGCGGGCGGCTGCCGGTGGTGAGCAGGCTGCGCACCTGCGCCGCCACCCGGTCGCCGAACACCCGCTGCCCGGCGGCGTCGGGGTGGAGCCGGTCCTGCTGGTAGGTCAGCTCGACGTCGAGCATGGAGAGGTACGCCGTCCCGTGGACCGCCGCGAGCCGGGTCAGCGCGGCGTCGACGGCGGCCACGTCGTCGTACGGCAGGCGGGGTGCGGGCGGCGGGCCGACCACGAGCGCCGGCCGGCCGTCGAGCACCTCGACCAGCCGCACGAAGCCGGCCTCCAGGTCGGCGCCGGGCTGGTCGGCGTCGTTGAGCCCGCCCTCGACCACGACCAGGTCGGCCCGCGCCAGCCCGGCCCGGGCCGACCCGGCGGCCGCGGCGGCTCGGGTGGCGTAGGAGACGTCGCCACAGCCGCTGGCGCCCCGGCTGAACCCGCTGCCGGAGAACCCGTCGACCCGGACCCGGCCGGGCAGCCGGACCGGCCACGACTCCTCGGGCAGCACGCCGGCGCCCACGGAGTAGGAGTCCCCGATCACCAGCACCTGCGTGCCCGACCCGGTGACCAGCGCTTCCCTCGCCTCGGCCCGCTCCCCCTTGACCACGCACGGGTCCGGCCGCGCACCGGCGCGGGCCAGCAGCGTCGTACTGGCCGCGGTGGCGAGCACGAGCGCGAGGAGACCGAGGAGCAGACGGTGCCGAGTCACCGCCGCATCATCTCCGCGCCCCATGCGTTTTCGCGGCAAAAAGGCGGAACTGACCGCGAAAACGCATGGGGCGCCGGAGCAGGCCGACCTCAGACGGCGTAGACGGCGAGGTCGCTGGCGAGCGCCTCGGTGGCGCGGCCGGTGACCCGGGTGCCGTCGGCGGTGTGCTCGAGGGTGCCGATCTCTCCGTCCTTGTGGATCCGGTCGATCAGGTCGCCGCGGGCGTAGGGGACGAGGGCGGTGAACTCCACGCGCGGGCGCGGCAGCTCGGCCTCGACGGCGGCGATCGCCTCCGGGATGCCCTCGCCGGTGCGGGCCGAGACGGCCACGGAGTGCGGCTCGCGGCGCAGCACCCGGTCGACCACGACGGGGTCGGCGGCGTCGACCTTGTTGACGACCACCAGCTCGGGGACGCCGGTGGCGCCGATCTCGGCGAGCACCTCGCGGACCGCGGCCAGCTGGCCCTCGGGGTCGGGGTGCGACCCGTCGACGACGTGGACGATCAGGTCGGCGTCGGCCACCTCCTCCAGGGTCGAGCGGAACGCCTCGACCAGCTGGTGCGGGAGGTGCCGGACGAAGCCGACGGTGTCGCTCATCGTGTAGACCCGGCCGTCGGCGGTCGTCGTACGACGGGTGGTCGGGTCGAGCGTCGCGAACAGGGCGTCCTCGACGAGCACGCCGGCGCCGGTGAGGCGGTTGAGCAGCGAGGACTTGCCGGCGTTGGTGTAGCCGGCGATGGCGACCGACGGGACCTCGTGGCGGCGGCGCTCCTGGCGCTTGGTGTCGCGGGTCCCCTTCATCACCCTCAGCTCGCGGCGGAGCTTGGCGATCTTGTCGTTGATCCGGCGGCGGTCGGTCTCGATCTTGGTCTCACCGGGACCACGGCCGCCGATGCCCTCGCCGCCGGCGGCCCGGCCACCGGCCTGGCGGGAGAGGTTGCCGCCCCAGCCGCGCAGGCGCTGCTTCATGTAGTTGAGCTGCGCGAGCTCGACCTGCGCCTGGCCCTCCTTGGACTTCGCGTGCTGGGCGAAGATGTCGAGGATCAGCGCGGTCCGGTCGACCACCTTGACCTTGACCTTGTCCTCCAGGTTGCGCAGCTGGGAGGGTGCGAGCTCGCCGTCGCAGATCACGGTGTCGGCACCGGTGGCCTGCACGATCTCGCGGAGCGCCTCCACCTTGCCGCGTCCGATGTACGTCGCGGGGTCGGGCGAGGTGCGCCGCTGGTAGATCGCGTCGAGCACCTCCGAGCCCGCGGTCTCGGCGAGCAGCGCGAGCTCGGCCATCGCGTTCTCGATCTCGGAGATGGCGCCGCCGGTCCAGACGCCGACGAGGACCACGCGCTCCAGGCGGAGCTGGCGGTACTCGACCTCGGTGATGTCCTCGAGCTCGGTGCGCAGGCCGGCGACCCGGCGCAGCTCGTGGCGCTCGACCAGGTCGAGGTCGCCGGTGGTCGGGTCCTCGTCCAGATAGCCGGCGGGCTGGTCGGCGTAGCCGGACTCGAAGTCGTCGGTATCGAAGTCGTCGGTCTCGGGGTCGTCCCAGCCCTCGGTGGCGCGCAGCGCGGCGGTCAGGGAGAAGTCTTCTTCGGCACGGTTCGTCATAGGCGTCACCCAGGGTAACGACCGGCGCCCCGAGATGCTTCCCGTTTACGACCGACGGACAACTCGGTCCCACCGCGTCGACGTCTGCGCCCGTAGACCCCACGTCGTGTTGGTGATGGAGGTCGACCAAGAGCGTCTGCGCGACGTGTGCGAGCGCTACGGGCGAGCTCGCCCAGCTCCTCGGCCGCCCAGTCGACCTCGACGAGATCGAACTCGCGTACCCGCAGGTCGAATGGCGCCAGGCGACCAGATGGCGCAACAGGATCGTGCACGGCTGCTGGGACGTCGACTTCCAGATCCTCCACGACGTGGCGACCGTCAACCTGCCGACCGTGGCCGAGGGCCTGGGACAGGCGCTCGCCGACCAGTCCGACCCGACCGCCGACGACTGAATCTCACCGAGCGACCGGGTCCGGCTCGAGCGCGCGCTCCCAGAGCACGGTGCCCGTGCCGTCGTACAGCCGGACGGTGAGCAGGCCGGAGGCGGCGATGTCGAGCTGGCCGAAGTACTGGTTGGTGGGCTGCGGCGCCACGTCCAGCCGGCCGACCTCGGACTCCCCCTGCGAGAACACCACCTCCGGGCCGAAGGTCCGGTCGAGCTCGTCGTCCTTGAGCCAGAACGGCGAGGAGGCGACCGGGCCGGAGACGAACTCCCAGAACGGGTCGAAGTCGGTGAACGCCGCCCGCTCGGGACTGTAGTGGTGGGCGGCGGTGTAGTGGACGTCGCCGGTGAGCCAGATGACGTTGCGGACGCCGTGCCGCCTGATCGCCGACAGGATCCGCGCGAGCTCCGGCTCGCGGCCCAGCGGCGGGCCGTGGTCCTTGTTGGCGTAGCCGTCGAGATCGGTGACCCGGTTGGTGGGTGTGGAGAGCGGTAGGTCGGCGCAGATCGCCTTCCACGTCGCCGTGGAGGAGCGCAGCTTGCGCACCAGCCACTCCTCCTGGTCCCTGCCGAGCAGCCCGGCCTGCAGCCGGTCGGCGACCACGGCCGGGTTCGTGTCCGGGTTGGGGCCGCGCCAGCTGCGCATGTCGAGGCAGAAGAGGTCGAGGTGCTGGCCGCGCGGGACCTTCCGGTACAGCCGCTTGCCGACGAAGCCGTCGCCGTCGGAGGGGGCGAGCCGCCGGACCGGGACCGGCTGGTACTCCTGCCACGCGCGCCGCCCGCGGATCGCGAGCACGTCGGCCCGCCGCTCGCCGTACCGCTCGTCGTCGATCACCTCGCCGGGCCACCAGTTGTTGCAGGTCTCGTGGTCGTCCCACATCGCGACGGTCGGCACAGCGGCGTAGAAGGCGCGGACGTTGTCGTCGCGCAGCGGGTACCGGTGCCGCCCGCGGAGCTGGTCGAGGGTCTCCGAGACGACCATGACGTCCTCGGTGAGCTCGTTCTGCCAGGTGGTGCCGTCGGGCAGCAGCACCGTCTCGTCCATCGGCTCGTCGGCGTAGATGGTGTCGCCGACGTGGACGAAGAGATCGGGGCGCCGCTCGAGCATGGCGCGGTACGTCGCCAGGCCGCCGCGCGCGCGATCGATCCCCCAGCCCTGGCCGCACGTGTCGCCCGACCACACGACGGACTGGGCCGCGGCGTGGATCGGCGCGGTCGCGAACGTGAGCGACTGTGGCGCGCTGCGCTCGCCGTCCGGGGTCTCGAACCACACCTCGGCGTCGTACGGGCGACCGGGCGCGAGGTCGGTGAGGTGCACCCGCGCGGTGAGGTCGGCGCGCACGTCGGTCCAGGGCCCGCGGACCAGGCGGCGCTGCCGGCCGTCGCTGTGCAGGCGGACCATCATCCGGCTGGGCCGCAGGCCGCGGGACCAGATCACCGCCGAGCTGGTGGTGACCTCGCCGCTGCGCACGCCGGAGGTGAGATCGCGGCGGCGCTCCACGAAGGCGGGTGAGCGGCCGAGGAGGCCGAGCGCGGGGACGGAGGCGCCGGAGAGGCCGGCCACGATCGTCGTACGGCGGCCGACGCGGAGGTCGCCCAGTCGTTCGGCCAGGCGGGTCTGGTCGTCCCGGAGCAGCGTCACGTTGCGTCAGGGAACCGCCCCCGACGACGGTGTCCTGATCGGCACGCTGCGTGTCGGTGAACACCGGAGGACCACCGTGGGACGGAACACGCCGGCCGGCCATAGCGATTCCGGTCGGTCGCTCGTTGGCGGGGTGTGCGTGCTCTACGGCCGGGGGGCGAGAGCAGGACGTTCGTGCTGATCGCCATCGCCTCCGTCATCGTCATCGTCGGCAGCTTCCTGTTCCTGCGACCGGGGGCGCCGGAGAGCGCCATCGACTCCACGCCGCGGGAGCGCCAGTCCCGGACGGTGCCCACCGACGTCCCGTCCCCCGAGCAGCCGGCCACGACCGGCGACCCGTCGGCGAGCGCCGAGCCCGACCTGTTCGGCGGCCACACCCGCAACCTCGGCGTACCGCCGGGGCTCGAGGGCAGTGGCGACTACACGCAGCTGCCGAAGCACACCCTGACGATCAAGATGTCGACCGCCGGGCAGCTGGGCACCATCGCGTGGATCATCCCCACCAGCGTGGAGAGCCACGAGGGCACCGCCGTCGTGCGCGGCGGCACCTGGTCGCTGACGACCACGGTCTACGGCAACCCGGACTACGCGGTGGTGTTCGCCCAGCAGGGCCGGGTCGAGGAGCCGGTCACCTGCGTGATCACGGTCGACGGCAAGGTGACCGAGCGGCGCTCGACGCAGGGGGCCTACAGCGCGATGTGGTGCGAGGGCTGAGCCCTACTTCGGGGGCATCCGGATGCCGCCGTCGACCCGGATGACCTCGCCGTTCATGTAGGAGTTGGTGAGGCACTCGACGACCATGCTGGCCAGCTCGTCCGGGACGCCGAGGCGCTTGGGGAAGAGCACGCTCTCGCCGAGCTTGGCCTTGAACGCCTCCGCGGCCTCGCCCTCGCCGTAGATCGGGGTGTCGATCAGGCCGGGGGCCACGGTGTTGAGCCGGATGCCGGAGGCCGCGAGGTCGCGGGCGACCGGGAGGGTCATGCCGACGACGCCGCCCTTCGAGGCGGAGTACGACGCCTGGCCGATCTGGCCGTCGAACGCGGCGACGCTCGCCAGGTTGACGATCGCACCGCGGCAGCCGTCGGCGTCGGGCTCGTTCTGGCTCATCACGGTGGCGGCCTGGCGGACCACGTCGAAGGTGCCGATCAGGTTGATCGCGATCACCTTGGTGAAGGCCTCCAGCGAGTGCGCCGACTCGAGCTGGCCGTCGCGGCCGATGGTGCGCTGGGCCCAGCCGATGCCGGCGGAGTTGACGACCGCGCGGAGCGGGGCGATCTCGGCGGCCGCCTTCACCGCGCCCGCGATCTGCTCGGTGCTGGTGACGTCGACCTGGGCGAAGACGCCCCCGATCTCGGCGGCGAGGGCCTCGCCCTTGTCTGCCTGGAGGTCGGCGACCACGACGGTCGCGCCCTGGGCGGCGAGCTGGCGGGCCGCGGCGGCGCCGATGCCCGAGGCCGCGCCGGTGACGATGGCGGAGGATCCGGTGAGTTCCATGGGGCGAGCATAGGGGCGCCGCTTGACGCTGACACCATCGGTGTCACGATCGGGACATCACCGTGATCTGACGGTCACTGAGGGGACGGCGTCGGCGAGGGCGACGCCGTTGGCTCGTCATCCCAGGTCACGGTGACGTCGACGTAGCCGAGACCTCCGAGCAGACCCCGCAGCATCGCTGCGGTGTTCTTTCTGGCCAGGTCGACAAGAGCGCCCGTGTCGGTAGCCGCGGTCGCCATCTGTCGTACTGCCGTGAGCTGGGCTTCGCGTTCGAGGTCCGACCCGCCGAAGTTGCTCATGAAACCGCTGTCGTGATCGACGACATAGCTCTTCTCCAGGTCGAGGACGGGCTTGTCGAGCTGTGGAGCAGGCAGTCTGATCGTGGCGGAGAGTCTGTCCTCTGAGACCACGACTCGTTGCTCGTCGAGTTCGCCGAAGTCCACGAATGCAGCTACGTCGCCCTTGCCGACGTAGAGCACCCGCTCACCTTTGATCCAGGAAGGCAGCTTGGAGTCGTTCTCGATGTCGACCACAGTCTCGTAGTAGCCGGTCGCCGCACGGTACTCACTGAGGTCGGTCAGCGACACCAGGACCGACGGCCCCGTCCGATCGACCGTTTCCTCGCTCAGCGGGTTCAGTCCAGAGAGCCAGTCGGATATCGCACTCTTGAGGCCAGTTGGGGCCACGACGACGAAGACGCCGACGGCCAGCAGAGCCACCAGCGGGCCTGCGGCCAACTTCAGGAACCTCATGCCGCGGAAGCTATCGCAACCCTGCAGCAGAAACGGCCGAAACCGGATCTGCACTCGTCGTCGCGGCGCCGATGAACGCCGGCCCCGGCTTCAGAGACTGGTGCGACCCTCGGCCACGACGACCGCCGGCCCGGTCATCAGGATCCGGTCGTCGCCGGTCCAGGTGATCCGCAGCGTGCCGCCGGGCAGGTCGATGCGGTACGCCGTGTCGCGCGCGGCGCCGTCGGCGAGGGCGGTCGCGACCATCACCGCGCAGGCGCCGGTGCCGCAGGAGCGGGTCTCGCCGGAGCCGCGCTCGTGGACCCGCAGGGCGACGTGGCCGGGCCCGCGTCGTACGACGAACTCGACGTTGACGCCGTGCGGGTAGACCGCCGGGTCGTGCGCGGGCGGGTCGAGCAGGAGTCCCGCGTCGGCCAGGTCGTCGACGAAGGCCACCGCGTGGGGATTGCCCATGTCGACGTGCAGCGCCGGCCAGGCGCGGTCGCCGACGGACACCTTGGTCTCCCCCAGGACCGTCGGGCCGCCCATGTCGACGGTGATCTCGCCGTCGACGGCGCCGTCGGCGAAGGTCAGCACCTTGACGCCGGCCCGGGTCGCGACCGGGACCGGCCGGGCCGGGTCGACGAGGCCGCGCTGGGCGAGGTGGCGGCCGAAGACCCGCACGCCGTTGCCGCACATCTCCGACACCGAGCCGTCGCTGTTGCGGTAGTCCATGAACCACTCCGCGTCCTGCCCGGCGCCGGGCTCGCCGATCGCCGCGGCCCGGATGATGCGCAGCACGCCGTCGCCGCCGATCCCGGCCCGGCGGTCGCACAGGGCGCGGACCCGGTCGGGGTCGAGCGCGCCGTGGACGGTGCCGTCGGGGTCGGGCAGGAGCACGAAGTCGTTCTCGGTGCCGTGGCCCTTGAGGAACGGGTAGCCCTCACTGGACATAGAGGCGCTCCTCGTAGCTCGGCCCGTAGTAGGCGTCGAGCTCCTCGATGCTGTCGCCGGGCCGCTCCATCCGCTGCGCGAGCACGGCCCGGCGCGGCACCTGGGCCTCCGGGGCCCAGGTCTCCGGGCGCCACAGCCGGGAGCGCAGGAACGCCTTGGCGCAGTGGAAGAAGATCGTCTCGATCTCGACCACGACCACGACCGCGAGCAGCGGCCGGTGGCCCTTGACGACCATGGCATCGAGGAAGGGCGCGTCGCTGACCAGCCGGGCCCGGCCGTTGATGCGCAGCGTGTCGCCGCGGCCGGGGATGAGGAAGTTCAGCCCGACCTGCGGGTTGGCGAGGATGTTGCGGTAGCCGTCCGCCCGCCGGTTGCCCGGCCGCTCGGCGATCGCGATCGTGGTGTCGTCGATGACGTGGACCAGGCGCCCGGCCGGGTCGCCCTTCGGCGAGACGTCGCAGCGCCCCTCGGCGTCGGCGGTCCCGATCATGCAGAACGGCGAGGACGCCAGCCAGTCCCGGTCGATCCCGGTCAGGGCGGACCGCTCCTTCGCGCGTACGGCGGGCAGCGGCTCGCCGAGCAGCGCGGTCAGCGCCCGCTCGTCGGTGATCTCGGTCCAGACCTCGGTGGTCACGGCCCAAGCCTAGGCCGCACCACCCCCGCCGCTCCTCCCCCACGGCGCGTGGGCTCCGCCACTGCGGTCAGCCTGCCGTGGCGGCCGAGCTCGATCGCCGCGACGGCGCCGATCTCCGCGGCGCTCGACCCCGGGGGCCCGGCGACGGCGAAGGGGTGTCCGTACGGCGCCAGCGCGGCGCCGTACGCGTCGATGAAGGCCTGCTCGGCGGTGACGTCGACGGTGTTGCGCTGCGAGGCCCGGGGCGCGGCGACGGCGTCCGGGAGGGACAGGCCGAGGTCGAGCCGGTTGACCAGGACCTGCAGGACGGTGGTGATGATCGTCGAGCCGCCGGGCGAGCCGACCGCGAGGACGGGACGGCCGTGGCGGAGCACGATCGTCGGCGACATCGAGCTGCGCGGGCGCTTGCCGGGCTCGATCCGGTTGGGGTCGGCGGGGTCGTAGACGGCGGAGAAGTCGGTCAGCTCGTTGTTGAGCAGGAACCCGCGGCCCGGGACGACCATGCCGGACCCGCCGGTCTGCTCGATGGTCAGGGTGTAGGCGACGACATTCCCCCACCGGTCGGCGGTCGTGAGGTGCGTGGTCGACAGGCCCTCGGTGTCGGCGGCCTCCTCGCCCGGTGCGGCCGGATCCGCGCAGACGCCGTCGTAGGCCGCCACGTCGCCCGCCGGGACCGGCTTGGCGGCCGCGGCGTCGGGATCGAGGGCGCAGGCGCGCTCCTTGGCGAAGGTGTCGTCGAGCAGCGCGTCGACGGGGACGTCCTCGAAGGCCGGGTCGCCGACGTACCTCCCCCGGTCGGCGAAGGCGAGCGCGCTCGCCTCGAGGTAGTGGTGGAGCGTCGGGACCGTCCCCGCGGGGTCGGTCTGCTCGAGGATGTTGAGGGCCTCCCCGACCGTCGTGCCGCCGGAGGAGGACGGGGCCATGCCGTAGACGTCGTAGCCGCGGTAGCCGGTCGAGGTGGGCGCCTGGACGAGCGCCTCGTACGTCGCGAGGTCCTGCACCGTCATGCTGCCCGGCGGGACCGGCAGGTCGGTCGCGCCGCTGAGGGGCGGCTGCTGCACGGTGTGGGCCACCTCGGCGCCGAGCCGGCCCCGGTAGAGCCAGCCGATGCCCTTCGCGCCCAGCTTGCGGTAGGTGCGCGCGAGGTCGGGGTTGCGGAACCGGCTGCCCGCCGCCGGCACGCCGTCGGCCAGGAAGAGGTCGCTGCTGCTGGTGAAGGTCCGGAACCGCTCGGCGTTCTCGCGGGTCTGCAGCGCGAAGGTGTCGTCGACGACGAAGCCCTTCTCCGCGAGGCGGGCCGCGGGCCGGAGCGCCTGGGCGAGCGAGAGGCTGCCCCAACGGTCCAGCGCGGTCTGCCAGGTGGCGGCGGTGCCGGGGACGCCCACCGAGACGCCGCTGGTGACGAGCTCGGGCGTGAACGGGTACGGCTCCCCGGTCGCGGGATCGATGAACGCGTCGGGACGGATCCCGGCCGGCGCGGTCTCGCGACCGTCGATCGTGTGCACCCTCCCCGTCGCCGCGTCGTAGTGGACGAGGTAGCCGCCGCCACCGATGCCCGCACTGTAGGGCTCGGTGACGCCCAGCGCGGCGGCCGTGGCGACGGCGGCGTCCACCGCGTTGCCGCCGCGGCGCAGGACCTCGAGCCCGATCGCCGTGGCGTCGGGATCGACCGAGCTGACGGCGCCGCCGTGCCCGGTGGCGGTGGGCGTCCTGGACGGCGTGGGCGGCGGGTGGTGCGGTGGCTTGGTGGCGTCCGCGGCGGGTGGACCGACGATGCCGAGGGCGGCGATGACGGTCGAGGTGACCAGGGCGGTGAGGGTACGGCGCACGATGTCCTCCCGAGACAGTGGACCAGTCCCTCCACCATCCCCCCGCTGTCAACCCGTGCGGTCCTCCGTGAGCGGGCCGGCGACGGTGTAGCGGGCGGTGACGAAGGCGCCGTTGCGGGCGGTCTCCTCCAGCTGCAGGTCGAGCCGCCGCGGGAGCAGCGGGCGTCCGGCGCCGAGGACGACCGGGGCGATCGAGACGATCACCTCGTCGAGCAGGCCCGCGTCGGCGAACTGGCCCGCGAGGTCGCCCCCACCGACGACCCAGACGTCGCGCTCGCCGGCGGCGGCCGCCGCATCGTCGTACACCTCGCGGATGCTGCCGGAGGCGAACCGCAGGTCGGCGCCGTCGAGGGCCGGCAGGTCGCGGGAGCTCAGCACCCAGGAGGGTTGGGAGTAGTACCACGCCTCGCCGGTGCGCTCGAGGTGCGCGAGCACCCACTCGTAGGTCGTCGAGCCCATCACCAGGGCACCGATCCGCTCGATGAACTCCTCGTAGTTCTGCGCTCCGCCCTCGTCCTGCGGCTGCCGCAGCAGCCAGTCGAGCGAGTCGGACGGGTCGGCGATGAAGCCGTCGAGGGTGGTGGCGGTGTAATAGACGGCGCTCACGCGTCCTCCCCCAGCTCGCGGCGCAGCCAGTTGATCGGGTCGCCGTCGTCGGCGTCGACACCGGCGGCGCGCAGCCAGACCCGGGTCAGCTGGCGGCGGTACGCCGAGAAGGTCAGCACGTGCGCCACGATGCTGCTCAGCACGAACGACTCCGGCGGCTCGCACAGCGCGTCGACGATCCGGTCGTCCCACGCGCCGCGCCGGTCGATGTCGCGGACGGCCGCCAGCCACCGGGCCGCGACCGCGTCGTACCTCTCCAGCAGCCCGGCCGGGCTCGGCGAGCGGTCCACGTCGGGGAAGTCGGTGCCCTCGATCGCCGCCAGCCAGACCTCCTTGGCGAACACGGTCCGCTCGAGCACCGCCGCGATCGACTCCTCCGGTCCCTCCCACGACGCCACCTCGTGGCCCGGGCCGCGGACCTCGCGCCACGCGGCGTCGGAGAGTCCCTTGGCGTGCTCGATGAGCTCGCGGGTGTCGTCGAGGTCGTGGCGGACCAGCTGGTCGGTGACAGGGTTCATCGATTGCTCCGAGGTGTGCACCCACAGGCTCGTGGGCGGATGGAAGTGGATCCCGTTGGCCGCAGGCAGCCAGACGCTGACGGCGCCCGCGCCGGCCTCGCTCGGCGGGTGCCCGTAGGCCCGCGTGAACGCCCGGCTGAATCCCTCCAGGGACTCGTAGCCCGCCTCCCACGCGGCCTCCGTGACCGGCGTGCCCCGCCGGATCCGCCACGCGGCCCGCTCGAGCATCACCCGCCGCCGCATCGCCACCGGCGCCTCCCCGGCGTCGCGGGACAGCACCCGGGTGAAGTGGTACGGCGACGCGAACGCCCCGTCCGCCATGTCGGCGAGCGTCCGGTTGTCCTCGTCGAGCACGGCGTCGAGGAGCTCGCGGAGGCGGTCACGGCCGGTCATGGGTCCAGTGTGGTCGGCCGCGGGGTGGTGGTGCTTGACCGTTCTTGCTCAGAGGTCCCGCCAGCAGGCGGCACGGCTCAGCCGCCCGCCCGGGCCAGCACCTCCGGCGCGAGCCACTTGCACGCGATCAGCGCGAGCTCGAGGTCCAGCCGCTCGTCGCCGAGCGGCTTGCCGCGGGCCTCGACGGCGCGGTCGACGCGGTACTTCACGGTGTTCTTGTGCAGGTGCACGCGGACGGCGGTGGCGACATAGCTCTCGCGCTCCTCGACGAAGGCGAGCAGCGTCTCCCGCAGCCGGGCGGCGCTGTCGGTGTCGTCGGCGAGGTCGCCGAGGGCGGTGCGGACCATGCGGCGGGTCGTGGGGAGGTCGCGGGCGAGGAGGGCGGCCGCGCGGACGGTCGGGTCGTCGTACGTGATGACCCGGCCGGGTCGGTGCTGGCCGAGCTGGGCGACCTCCTGCGCGGCGACGGCGCCCTGGTGGGTGACCCGGAAGCCCGGCTCGCCGGCGGCGGGCGAGCCGATGGCGACCGAGACCCGGCCGCCGCCGTCGGCGAGGACGTCGGCGAGGGCGGCCGTGGCGTCGGGGAGGTCGACCTCGCCGGTGCGCCCGATCGGGAGCCATGCCCAGGCGGTCTCGCGGTCACGGGGGACGAACAGCGGATGCCCGGCCCGACCCGGTCGGCGATCGCGCCCACGACCCGCTCGACCGTGGCGAGGTCGCTGTCGCCGGGCGCGGTCCAGAGCACCAGGCCGAGGTGGTGCTGCCGCAGCCGGTAGCCGAGCGACGACTCGGCGGCGGCCACGTCCAGCCGCTCGTCGCGCAGCAGCGCCTCGACGGTCTCGCGCTGGACGGCGCTGCGGTTGGCCAGCCAGCGCTCGCGCTCGGACTGGTAGGCGCCGATGACGTCCTCGGAGACGGCGTCGACGTACTCGAAGGAGGTCTGGGTCAGCAGATTGCTGGTCTGCAGCGCGAGCAGCGGGTCGGGCACACGGGCGGCGATCTCCTCGACCGCCCAGGCCAGGATCAGCTGCTGGCCGAGCCGGTACGCGCGCAGCAGCGCGCTCGGGGAGGTGCCGCGCTGCGCCAGCCGCCGGGCGTACTCGACCGCGGCCGCCGGCGCCCGCACGTCGCTGGCCGGCATGTGCCCGCGCAGCAGGTGGGCGAGGCTCTCCAGGTTGGAGCCCGCGCTGCCGTGCAGCAGGTCGACCAGCACGGGGTCGCGCGGCAGCTCGGGGATCCGGTCGCCGAAGGCCCGGACCAGCCCGTCGGTGAGCTCCGCGTGCCGCTCGGCGAGCAGGACGGCGATGCCCTGCAGCTCGGTCTCCGGGTCCGACATCGCTCCTCCTCTTTGGGCCGTGGCACCAACCGGTGACGACGGTCACGTCATGGTGCCAGAGCGGGATGCCACCGCGGCTTGGCCGCGCGACCCCGAATCCGGCCCTCGACTTTGGTGCGCGGAACCAAGAGCCACGACGATCGGCGGTCCTAGCGTTCCGGCATGACCCTCGAGCACCTCCCCTGGCACCGCCCGGCGGCGTACGACGACCGCCCCTGCGTCCGCGACGAGCGGACCGAGCTCACCTACCGGACCTTCGCGGAGCGCGTGGACGCCGCGGCCGAGCACTTCGCCGCGCAGGGCGTGCGCCGCGGCTCGGTGGTCGCCGTGATGCTCCCCAACCGGGTCGAGCTGCTCGTCGCGATCATGGCCGCGTGGCGCCTGGGCGCCGCCGCGACGCCGGTCAACCCCACCTTCACCGCGACCGAGGCGGAGCACCAGATCCGCGACTCGGGGGCCGTCCTGGTGATCGACGGCGACAGTGTCGCGGACCTGCCCACCACGCCCACCGGCACCCTGCCGCCGGCCGAGACGCGGTCGGGCGACCTCGCGCTGCTCGTCTACACCAGCGGGTCCACCGGCCGCCCCAAGGGCGTGATGCTCGACCACGGCAACGTCGACGCGATGATCGCCGGCATGGGCGAGGCGATCGGGGTCGGCGCCGACGACCACTGCCTGCTGGTGCTGCCGCTGTTCCACGTCAACGCGATCTGCGTGAGCTGGCTGACGCCGATGTCGGCGGGCGCGCAGCTGTCGGTGCTGCAGCGGTTCCACCCGGTCGCGTTCCTGCAGGCGATCGAGCGGCTGCGGCCGTCGTACTTCTCGGCGGTGCCGACGATCTACTCCCACCTGGTCGCCCTGTCCGCCGAGGTCATCCCCGACACGAGCTCGGTGCGGTTCGCGATCTGCGGCGCCGCGCCGGCGCCGCCGGAGCTGTTCGCGGCCGTGGAGGAGCGGTTCGGGTTCCCGCTGGTCGAGGGCTACGGGCTCTCGGAGGGCACCTGCGCGTCGACGTGCAACCCGGTCGACGGTCTCCGCAAGCCCGGCACCGTAGGACCCGCGCTGCCCGGCCAGCTGGTCGCGATCATGTCCCCCGACGGCACCCTGGTCCCCCACGGCGAGCGCGGCGAGGTCGTCGTCAAGGGCGCCAACGTGATGCGCGGCTACCTCAACCGCCCGGAGGCCACGGCCGAGACGCTCGGCGACGGCTGGCTGCACACCGGCGACGTCGGGATCCTCGACGAGGACGGATATCTCCGCATCGTGGACCGGATCAAGGACATGATCATCCGGGGCGGGGAGAACATCTACCCCAAGGAGATCGAGAACGTCCTGCACTCCTCCCCCGACGTGCTCGAGGCGGCCGTGGTCGGCAGCCCCGACCCGGTGTACGGCGAGGTGGTGGTCGCCTTCGTGTCCGCCCGTCCCGGCCACGCCGTCGACGTCGACGCCCTGATCGCGCACTGTCGCGGGGAGCTGACGAAGATCAAGGTCCCGGTGGCGCTCCACGTGCTGGATGCTCTCCCCAAGAACCCCGTCGGAAAGATCGACAAGCCCGCGCTGCGGGCCCGACTCGCAGGAGCCTGACATGGGATTCCTCAAGCCCGCACCGGAGCCGCTGCCGCCCGCCGACTTCCTGGCGCTGCCGCTGCGGGAGCGGATCCGGGTGCTCAGCACCAACTGGGTGACCGAGGGCTTCAACACCCCGCGGATGCTCCACGTCGTCTACATCCTCAAGATGCTCGGCCTCTACTTCGCCGTCGGCCTGGCCATCACGTCGTGGACCACCGACCACGTTCACTTCACCGACCCGGGCACCTGGTTCGACAACATCGTGGTCTACCAGAAGCTCGCGGTCTGGCTGATGCTGCTGGAGGTGATCGGCCTCGGCGGCGCCTTCGGCCCGCTGTGCGGCCACTTCGCGCCGATGCTCGGCAACATCCGCTACTGGCTGCGGCCCGGCACGATCCGGATGGCGCCGTGGGGCCGCCATGTCCCGCTCACCGGCGGTGACGAGCGGACCGTCGGCGACGTCGTCCTGTACGTCGCCGTGCTGGCCAGCCTCGCCTGCCCGCTCCTCGTCCAGGCCGCCCCGGTGCCGCTGGTGCCGTCCGGGACGGGGCCTCAGGAGCTCATCCCGCCGCTGGCGTTCGTGCCGATCCTGGTGACGATGCCGTTGATGGGACTGCGCGACAAGGTGGTGTTCCTGGCCGCCCGGTCCGAGCAGTACCTGCCGATCATGCTGTTCTCCGCGACGCTGGGGGCGATCGCGCTGCGCGACGGCGCCGACGCCGCGGACTTCGTCAACCTGGTCGTCGCCTTCAAGATCATCATCTGCGTCGTGTGGATCGGCGCCGGCACCTCCAAGATCGGCGAGCACTTCATCAACGTCGTCCCGCCGATGGTGTCCAACAGCCCCGGCCAGCTCAACGTGGTCAAGCGGCTCCACTACCGCGACGCACCCGACGACATCCGGCCGTCGCGGCTCGCGTGGCTCATGGCCCACGTCGGCGGCACCACCGTCGAGATCATCATCCCGGTCGTGCTGCTGCTCACGACCGACGACACGATCGCCATGCTCGGCGCGATCGCGATGCTGGTCTTCCACATCTTCATCACCTCGACCTTCCCGCTGGCCGTGCCGCTGGAGTGGAACGTCTACTTCGGCTACATCGCGATCGTGCTGTGGGGCGGGACCGACCTCGGCGCCGGGTTCGACGCGTCGACGTACAACGTCTGGGAGTTCTCCGAGCCGCTGCTGCTCCTGCCGGTCTTCGCGCTGCTGCTGTTCGGGCCGGTGCTCGGCAACCTGCGCCCCGACCTGGTGTCCTTCCTCCCGTCCATGCGGCAGTACGCCGGCAACTGGGCCTCCGCGGTCTGGGCGATGCGGCCCGGCGTGGAGCAGCGGCTCAACGAGCTGCTGCTGGTGGAGACCCAGAACGACCAGCTGCAGCGGATGCCCGGCATGGCCTACACCGCCGACGAGGCCGAGATGACCGTGCAGAAGGCGCTCGCCTGGCGCTCGATGCACAGCCAGGGCCGCGGGCTGTTCTCGGTCCTCTACGAGCACCTCGACGACATCGAGACCCGCGACGTCCGCGAGGGCGAGTTCATGTGCAACATCCTCGTGGGCTGGAACTTCGGCGACGGCCACCTGCACGACGAGCGTCTGGTCGCCGCCGTCCAGAGGCGGCTCGGCCTGGAGCCCGGCGACCTCGTCGTCGCCTACTGCGAGTCGCAGGCCACGCCGTGGCGGACCTCGCGCCCGCAGGAGTACCGCGTGATCGACGCCGCCCTCGGCGTCGTCGAGCGCGGGACCTGGGACGTGCGCGACTGCGTCCGGGAGCAGCCGTGGCTGCCGAACGGGCCGGTGCCGCTGCGCGTGACCTGGACGGCGGGCGGCTACCAGCGGAAGGATCCCGTCGCGTGAGCACCGCCGTCGTCGTGGGCAGCGGGCCCAACGGGCTCGCCGCCGCGATCCGCCTCGCCCAGGCCGGCCTGGCGGTCACGGTCGTCGAGGCGCACGACCGGCCCGGCGGCGGCACCCGGACCAGTGAGCTCACCCTGCCCGGACTGCTCCACGACGACTGCGCGGCCTTCCACCCCACCGGGGTCGCGTCCCCCTTCTTCGCCTCGCTCGGCCTCGAGCGGCACGGCCTGCGCTGGCTCTGGCCGGAGGTCGACCTCGCCCACCCGCTCGACGACGGCCGCGCCGGCATCGCCACCCGCGACCTCGTCTCGTCGGCTGCCTCGCTGGGGGCCGACGCGACCGCGTGGACGCGGATGCTCGGCCCCGCGGTGCGCCACTTCGACGACCTGATCGCCGAGGTCCTCCAGCCGGTCGTGCACGTCCCGCGGCACCCGGTCACGCTCGGCCGGTTCGGGGCGAAGGCGCTGCTGCCGGCCACCGTGCTCGCCCGGCGGTTCCGGGACGCCCCGGCGCGGGCGCTGTTCACCGGTGTCGCCGCGCACAAGTTCGGCCGGCTCGACCTGCCGCTCAGCGCCTCCGTCGGGCTGATGCTCGGCGCGAGCGCGCACGCCGTCGGCTGGCCGGTGGCCGAGGGCGGCACGGAGTCGATCACCCGGGCGCTGCTGGCCGAGCTGGCGTCGTACGACGGGCGGGTGGTGACCGGCGTCCGCGTCGCCTCGCTCGCCCAGCTCGACGAGCTGGCGGGCGGGAGGCCCGACGTCGTGGTGCTCGACACCGCGCCCGCCGGCGTACTCGACATCGTCGGCGACCGGCTGCCGGCGCGGGTCCGGCGGGCACTGTCGCGCTACTCCTACGGGCCCGCCGCGTTCAAGGTCGACCTCGCGATCGAGGGCGACATCCCGTGGACCAGCCCCGACTGCCGGCGCGCCGGCACCCTCCACCTCGGCGGCTCCGCGGCGGAGATCGCCACCGTCGAGGCGGCCACCGTGCGCGGCGAGATGCCGGAGCGGCCGTTCGTGCTGCTCGGCCAGCAGTACCTGTGCGACCCCGCGCGGTCCTCGGGATCGACGAACCCGGTCTACGCCTACGCCCACGTCCCCCACCGGTACGACGGCGACGCCACCGACGCCGTGCTGGCGCAGATCGAGCGGTTCGCCCCGGGCTTCCGGGAGCGGGTGCTGGCGGTGTCGACGCGCGACCCGGCCGCGCTGGAGGCCCACAACGCCAACTACGTCGGCGGCGACATCAGCGCCGGCGCGAACACGGCACGGCAGATCGCGTTCCGGCCGCGGATCTCGCTCAGCCCCTACGCCCTCGGCGTCGACGGGGTCTACCTGTGCTCGTCGGCCACGCCGCCCGGCGCGGGTGTGCACGGCATGGGCGGGTTCCATGCCGCGGAGGCCGCGCTGGCGCGGCTGCGCTGACGCGTCGGGCAAGCCGCCTCAGGGAAGGCGGTTGGCGATCGCGAGGTTGGCGCGCAGCTCCTCGGCGTCCTGGGCCACGACATAGGCCGGGCGGTCGCGCTCGACCCGCCAGGACTCGCTCAGCGGGCCGATGTTGACGGTGTCGAAGCCGAGCTCGTCGTAGAGACGGGTGACGAGCTCGACCGCGTCGTCGTGGTCGCTCGCCGTCGCCAGCGCCCGGCGGCCCGGGGTGCCGGCGGGCGCGCCGTCGGTGACGATCTGGGTCGCGACGATGTGGTTGAACGCCTTGGCGACCTTCGACGTGGGCAGGTGGCGCTGCACCAGCTCGGAGGTCGTCGTCTCGCCCTGGTCGAGCGCCTCGATGTGCCCGTCGCGCTCGAAGTAGTAGTTGTTCGTGTCGAGCACGATCTTGCCCGCGAGCGGCTCGACGGGGATCTTGTCGAGGGCGTGCAACGGCACCGTCACGACCACGACGTCGCCGGCCCGCCCCGCCTCCTCCGCGGTCGCCGCCCGGGCCCGGGGGCCGAGCTCGGCGACGAGGTCGCCGAGCGTCTCCGGCCCGCGAGAGTTGGCGATCACCACGTCGTAGCCTGCGGCGATCGCCGCCCGGGCCACGTTGCTTCCGATGTTCCCCGCGCCGATGATTCCCAGAGTGGTCACAGGATCACCAACGCCCCGTTCCGGCAGGTATTCCCCGGACCACGGCGAGCGCCTTCGCGACCCGGTCCGGGTCGTCGTACGCCAGCCAGGTGATGCGCGGGTCGTTGCGCCACCACGCCAGCTGCCGGCGGGCGAACTGCCGGGTCGCGATGACCGTCCGCTCGATCGCCTCGTCGGGCGTCAGCTCGCCGGCCAGGACCGCCCTCGCCTGGCGGTAGCCGATGGCCAGGGCGGCGGTGCGGCCCTCCGCGAGGCCCTCGCCGAGGAGGCGCTCGACCTCGGCGAGGAGGCCGTCGTCGAACATCTGCCGCACCCGCGCCTCGATCCGGCGCTCCAGGACGGCCCGGTCGACGGTGACGCCGAGCTGCACGGTGCGCGGGTCGGCGTACTCCTGGACGGGGAGGCTCGCGCTGAACGGCCGGCCGGTGATCTCGATGACCTCCAGGGCGCGTACGACGCGGCGGCCGTTCTCGATCTCGATCCGCTCGGCGGACTCCGGGTCCAGCGACCGCAGGCGCGCGTGGAGCGCCGGACTGCCGGCCTCGGCGAGCTCGGCCTCCAGCCGGGCGCGGACCGCCGGATCGGTGCCGGGGAACTCGAACCGGTCGAGGATGGCGCGGGTGTAGAGCGCCGAGCCGCCGACGAGGAGCGGCGTCGCGCCGCGCCCGCGGATGTCGGCGATCGCGGCCCGCGCCCAGCCCTGGAACTCCGCCACCGTGGCCGGGTCGCGGACCCCGAGCGTGTCGAGCAGGTGGTGCGGGATCCCGCGGCGCTCGGCGGGCGGCAGCTTCGCCGTACCGATGTCCATGCCGCGGTAGACCTGCATCGCGTCGGTGTTGACGATCTCGCCCCCCAGCGCCTCGGCGAGGTCGAGGGAGAGCGCCGTCTTGCCACTGGCCGTCGGCCCGACGATCGCCACGATCGCAGGCGTGGTGGGCGGGCTGGGCATGGGTCCTCGTGTCCTGTCCGGTTGAAGCGCCGACGATGGCGGCGAGTCAGCCGGACAGGACACTACTCTGGCAAGCACCGACACCCAGCGGCCCACTCGGGCCGGGACCGCGAGGAGCAGACCATGGGATTCCTGGACAGGCTGAAGGGCGCCAAGGACACCGTCACCGACAAGGTGGGCGAGGCCGTCGACAAGCACGGCGACAAGATCGAGTCCGGGCTCGACAAGGCCGCCGGCTTCGTCGACGACAAGACGGGCGGCAAGTACCACGACAAGATCGAGGGCGCGACCGGCAAGGCCAAGGACGCCCTCGGCAAGCTGGAGAGCGACCAGCCCGGCGACGACACCCCCGCGTAGCCTCGATCCTCTAGGGTGTGCCCGGTGGCTCAAGGCGGGTCACCGCACGCACACCGTTGGGGGTTCTCGTGGGCTTTCTCGATGACGCCAAGGACAAGTTGACCGACGCGGTCGACAAGCAGGGCGACAAGATCGGCGACGCGGTGGACAAGGCCGCCGGCTTCGCCTCGGACAAGACCGGCGGCAAGTTCGACGACAAGATCGAGCTGGGCGCCGAGAAGGCGAAGGACGCCCTCGACTCGCTCGACGGCAAGAACGACGACATCAGCTGACCGGCGCCCGCCGGCAGAAGCGAGCACCTCGGTGACCGTCCTGGACCCCGCGACCGGCGCCAGCCGGTTCGTGGTCGTCCCCGCCTCGTACGTCTTCCTCCTGCGGGAGGCGCCGGACGGCACGGGCACCGAGGTGCTCCTCCAGCTGCGCCGGCACACCGGCTACATGGACGGCCACTGGGCCGCCGCCGCGGCCGGGCACGTCGAGCGCGGCGAGACCGCGGAGGCCGCGGCCCGGCGGGAGGCGCTGGAGGAGATCGCGGTCGCCGATCTCGACCTGGTCTTCGCCACCGCGATGCAGCGCACCGCCCACGACCTGCCGATCGACGAGCGCATCGACTTCTTCTTCACCGCCCGGTCCTGGTCCGGCGAACCGCGGATCGTGGAGCCGGCCAAGTGCGCGGACCTGCGCTGGTTCCCGCTGTCCGCCCTGCCCACACCCGTGGTCCCGCACGAGGCCGTCGTCCTCGCGGGGCTGCGCTCCGGCGCGCTGCCCACGCTGACCCACCACGGGTTCTGAGACTGGAACCGGCACGACCGGTTACCGCTCGTCCAGGTGCTCCCGCTTCGAGAGGAGAGAGATGGACGAGAAGCTGCCTCCCGCACCCGAGCCGGTCGCCGAGCCCCCGGACCCGCCCCCCGGCGGACCGCACCGGATCGAGGGGGTCGGCGGCGACGGCGCCTACAGCACCGAGTCGCGAGACCCCCGGCCCCAGGACAACCCGGCGACCGACGAGGAGCTCCCGGCCGAGACGGTCACGCCCGAGGACACCGACACCGAGGCGACCAAGGGCAACCCGGAGGTCCCTCCCGAACGGGAGTCGCCGGCCTGAGACAGCTTGGATTCACCGATGGGCCGCGTCGCGAGCGTCACCAGGCGGGTGCGATGGCAAGGCAGCGGCGCGACGGCGGTCTGGTTGCACCATCGAGCGTCGCTGACGCCGCCAGCGCGCCCGGATGGTGACGCGCAGCAGCGGGAAATCGGTGAATCCAAGCTGAGCGCCGCCGTCGGCAGCGGTCAGCCGCAGACGGGCGCGTCCGGCAGCGGAGCGGGGACGCCGATCGACGGCATGCCCAGCCCGACGCTCGCGCTCGCGGCGGCCGGGGCCGCGGTACGACGCTCCCACGCGTCACCGGAGCGGGTACGACGCAGCGCGCGCACCGGCCCGTCGGCGACCAGGTGGTGGGGGGCGGCGTAGGTGACCTCGACGGTGACCATGTCGCCGGGCCGCGGCTCGCCGTCGACCTGGGAGAAGTCGGCCTCGAAGTGGACCAGCCGGTTGTCGGGCGCGCGGCCCGACAGGCGGCGGGTGGCGGCGTCCTTGCGGCCCTCGCCCTCGGCGACCATCAGCTCCAGCTCGCGGCCGACGAGCCGCTTGTTCTCGGCCCAGGTGATCTCGTTGACCAGCTCGACGAGCCGGTTGTAGCGGTCGGTGACCTCCGCCTGGGGCACCTGGTCGGGCAGGGTCGCGGCCGGCGTACCGGGACGCTTGGAGTACTGGAACGTGAACGCCCCGGAGAAGCGGGCCTCCCGCACGACCTCGAGGGTCTGCTGGAAGTCCTCCTCGGTCTCGCCGGGGAAACCGACGATGATGTCGGTCGTGATCGCCGCGTCGGGCAGGGCCGCGCGGACCCGCTCGATGATCCCGAGGAACCGCTCGCGCCGGTAGGACCGCCGCATGTCCTTGAGGACCTTCGAGGAGCCGGACTGCAGCGGCATGTGCAGGCTCGGCATCACGTTGGGCGTCTCGGCCATGGCCTCGATGACGTCGTCGGTGAACTCGGCCGGGTGGGGGCTGGTGAACCGGACCCGCTCCAGGCCCTCGATCTCGCCGCAGGCCCGCAGCAGCTTGGAGAACGCCTGCCGGTCGCCGAACTCCACGCCGTACGCGTTGACGTTCTGGCCCAGCAGCGTGATCTCCGAGACGCCCTCGGCGACCAGCGCCTCGATCTCGGCGAGGATCTCGCCGGGCCGCCGGTCCTTCTCCTTGCCGCGCAGGCTCGGCACGATGCAGAACGTGCAGGTGTTGTTGCAGCCCACGCTCACCGACACCCACGCGGCGTACGCCGACTCCCGCTTGGTCGGCAGCGTCGACGGGAAGACCTCGAGGGACTCCAGGATCTCGACCTGCGCCTCCTCCTGGCTGCGCGCCCGGTCGAGCAGTGCCGGCAGCGACCCGATGTTGTGGGTGCCGAACACGACGTCCACCCACGGCGCCCGCTTCACGACGGTCTCGCGGTCCTTCTGCGCCATGCAGCCGCCGACGGCGATCTGCATGCCCGGCCGCTTGGCCTTGATCGGCGCGAGGTGGCCGAGGTTGCCGTAGAGACGGTTGTCGGCGTTCTCCCGGACCGCGCAGGTGTTGAACACCACGATGTCGGCGCAGTCGGCCCGCCCGCCCTCGGCGTCCTTGTCGAACGGGAGGTAGCCGGCGTCCTCGAGGAGCCCCGAGAGGCGCTCGGAGTCGTGGACGTTCATCTGGCAGCCGTAGGTGCGGACCTCGTAGGTCCTCGGCTGCTGCTGCGTGCTGGTCATGACCGCTCAAGGGTACGAGCGGGGAGGTTCATCGCGGAAACCAGTGGAGCGCGCAGGCGTGGCCCCGTGAGACGTCACGGGTCGACGCGGAGCCGTGGGGTGTCGTAGAAGGAGGGAGAGCCGTCCGGGCCGCTGACCACGCCGACGAACGGGCCCGCCTGCGGCGGTGTGACGATCCGGACCAGGGTGCCGTCGGGATCGGCGAGCTCCGCGACGAGCCGCAGGCCGAGGACCCGCGCGTACCAGCGGACGCTGACCTGGAGGTCACCAACCGGAAGCTTGATCTGGCGGATGCCCGTCAACACGGCGCCACGCTCTCCGAGCACCGATCGAGCGTAGACGACATGCCCGCTCCTAGAGTGGAGCCATGCCTGAGACCGCACCGTCCCCCGGCTTCGTCGCCCGCAACAACGAGGTGATCGGCAGCGTCCTGAGCATCATCGCCCTGCTCGCCTCGGTCGGGATGGGCGCGGGCCTGATGTTCGGCACGGGCACCCGCGGCGTCTCGGCGATCCTCACGGTGCTCACCGTCGCCGGCGGTGCGTTCACGCTGCTGCTCCTCGGGCTCGGCGCGATGCTGCGGAGCGCGACCCCGCCCGAGCAGTGGGATCGCGAGGAGACGAGCTGGCGCGCGGAGCGTGGGCTCGACCCGCTCACGGACGCCGACCGGGCGACCTCGGCGAGGGCTCGGCGCAGGGCCGCCCTGCTCGCCGTACTCGCGCTGCTGGTGGGCCTGGCGCTCAGCGTCCTCCCCGACATCCTCTGACCCGGGTGCCGGCGCCGGCGGCATCACAAGTTGGTCTCGGCGGCACGTCGACCTAGCCGGGAGGGGCTCCTCGGGGATAGCGTCCACGCGTATGACCGTCACCGACGACGCTCCGGCCGACAAGAGCGCCCAGCGCTCCGGCGAGCCCCTGGTCGAGCTCTCCGACGTGCAGAAGTGGTACGGCGGGCTCCACGTCCTGCAGGACATCAACCTCTCGGTGGCGCGCGGCGAGGTCGTCGTGGTGATCGGGCCGTCCGGGTCCGGGAAGTCCACGCTGTGCCGCACGATCAACCGCCTGGAGCCGATCGACTCCGGCCAGATCCTCGTCGACGGCGAGCCGCTCCCCCAGGAGGGCAAGGCGCTCGCCCGGCACCGCGCCGACGTCGGCATGGTGTTCCAGAGCTTCAACCTGTTCGCGCACAAGACGATCCTGGAGAACGTCACGCTGGGACCGATCAAGGTGCGCAGGAAGGCGAAGGCCGAGGCCGAGACCCGCGCCCGCGAGCTCCTCGACCGGGTCGGCGTCGGCCACCAGGCGGACAAGTACCCCGCCCAGCTGTCCGGCGGCCAGCAGCAGCGCGTCGCCATCGCCCGGGCACTGGCGATGGAGCCGAAGGTGATGCTCTTCGACGAGCCGACCTCGGCGCTGGACCCGGAGATGATCAAGGAGGTGCTCGACGTCATGGTCGATCTCGCGGAGCGCGGGATGACCATGGTCGTCGTGACCCACGAGATGGGCTTCGCCCGCACCGCCGCCAACCGCGTCGTGTTCATGGCCGACGGCCGGATCATCGAGACCGCCGAGCCCGAGACGTTCTTCACCAGCCCCCAGAGCGACCGTGCCAAGGATTTCCTCGGAAAGATCCTCAAACACTGAGAAGGAGAAGACGCATGCGATTGACCAGACTGAAGGTTGCCGCGGCAGCCGTTCTCGTCGCCTCCACCCTCGCCGCATGCGGTGACGCCGGCAGCGACGACGACGGCGGCATCGACGTCGACGTCCGCGACGACGCCACCTCGCAGTTCGACGAGGGCACGCGCATGCGCGAGCTCGCCGACGCCGGCACGATCAAGATCGGCGTGAAGTTCGACCAGCCCGGCATCGGGTTCAAGGGCGCGACCGACGACCGGCCCGCCGGCTTCGACCCCGAGATCGGCAAGATCCTGGCCGCCGACCTGGGCATCGACGCCGACAAGATCGAGTGGGTCGAGACCATCTCCGCCAACCGGGAGTCCTTCCTCCAGCAGGGCGAGGTCGACCTGGTCATCGCGTCGTACTCCATCACCGACGACCGGCGCAAGGTCGTCGGGCAGGCCGGCCCCTACTACGTCACCGGCCAGCAGCTCCTGGTGAAGTCGGACAGCACGATCGAGAGCCTCGCCGACGTCAAGGGCACCGAGGTCTGCTCGGTGACGGGCTCGACGTCCCTGGACAACATCGAGGCCGAGGGCGCCACGCCGCGCGGCTTCGACACCTACTCCGAGTGCGTCGACCAGGTCCTCAACGGCACCGTCGACGCGATGACGACCGACGGCGCGATCCTGCTCGGGTACGCCGCGGAGCACCCGGACGACCTGAAGGTCGTCGTCGACCCGTTCTCCGAGGAGCGGTACGGCGTGGGCTACTCGCTCGACCACCCGGAGATGTGCCAGTGGATCACCGACACCCTCAAGGCCGCGCAGGACGACGGCAAGTGGGGCGAGGCCTTCGAGGTCACGCTGGGCAAGTCCGGCGTCGACACCCCGGAGCCGCCGGAGATGGACGCCTGCTCCTGACCCGCTGACCGAGCCGGCCCGGCACCCCGCGTGCCGGGCCGGTGGTCGGTGGAGCGGGCCCGCCGACCGAGGCGACCGACGTAGACCGAGAGGAGGGGATCGTTCGTGGACGACGTGTTCTCCCACTTCGACCTGGTGCTGAAGGCGTTCTGGCTGACCATCCAGCTGGCGGTGCTCTCCGGCCTGACCGCGATGGTGCTCGGCACCGCGCTGGCCGCGATGCGGGTGGGACCGATCGCGGTGCTCCGCGGGGTCGCGTCGACGTACGTCACCCTGGTGCGCAACACACCGCTCCTGGTCATCTGCATCTTCGTGTTCTTCGCCGCGCCCAACCTGGGCGTGCTCACCGGGACGCCCTTCCTCGTCAAGGGCGTGGTCGCGGTCGGTCTCTACACCGCGGCCTTCGTCGCCGAGGCGCTCCGCTCGGGCGTGAACGCCGTCGACCTCGGGCAGGCCGAGGCGGCTCGGGCGGTCGGCATGACCTTCGGCCAGAACATGCGCCACGTGGTGCTGCCCCAGGCCTTCCGCGCCTCCGTGCCGCCACTGGCGAGCACCCTGATCGCGATGACCAAGAACACCTCGGTGGTCGCGGTCTTCGGCCTGATGGAGGCCACCGCCCGGATGCGCTACTTCGTCAACCGCAACGCCGACGACACGATCGCGATCTTCATCGTGTTCGCCATCGGCTACATCATCCTCGTCGAGCTGATCTCGCTCGCGGCCGTCGGCCTCGAGCGGCGCTGGAAGGCGGCCCGCTGATGACCGGCTCCGTCCTCTTCGACAGCCCCGGGCCCCGGACGGTGCTGCGGCACCGCCTCTACACCGTCCTCACCGGTCTCGCCGTCCTCGCCGCGGTCGTCGGCCTGGTGCTCTTCCTCGACTCGAAGGGAGAGCTGGCCTACGGCAAGTGGGAGCAGTTCGTCACCCCGAAGTACATCCGGGCGCTGCTGGTCGACGGCCTGCTGAAGACGCTGCAGATGGCGTTCACGTCGGTCATCTTCGCGGTGATCTTCGGCGTCGTGTTCGGCGTCGGCAAGCTGTCGGACCACCGGCCCGTGCGGTGGCTCTGCACGCTGGTCGTGGAGTTCTTCCGCGCCGTGCCCGTGCTGCTGCTGATGATCTTCGTCTTCTTCAGCTGGGGCGTCGGCGACGGCTTCGGCGCCTACTGGTCCGTGGTCATCGCCCTGACGCTCTACAACGGCTCGGTGCTCGCGGAGGTGTTCCGCGCCGGCGTCCTGGCGGTGCCGAAGGGGCAGGCCGAGGCGGCGTACGCCATCGGGATGCGCAAGACCCAGGTGATGACGCTGGTGCTGCTGCCCCAGGCGGTGAAGATCATGCTGCCGGCGATCATCAGCCAGTGCGTGGTGGCCTTGAAGGACACCAGCCTCGGCTACTACATCACCGCGCCCGGCCTGACCTACATCGGCAAGGCGATGTGGACCGAGTTCAGCGGCACCCACCTGCAGACCGCGATCGTGCTGGCGTTCCTCTACATCGCGGTCAACCTCGTGCTGACGGTCGTCGCGACCTGGCTCCAGAAGAGGTTCGTCGGCGAGCGCAAGCAGCTCGACGTCGGCATGACCGCGCTCACCGTCACCGGCGAGATGCGGCAGGGCGGCGCCGGGCAGATCCTCTGACCGGCTACCGCTTGCTGGTCACCCACAGGTCGATGGTGCCCTGGATGACGACGGTGCCGTCGGCCAGCTCGCCGCGGACCCGCACCGGCAGGTCGCCCTCGGCGGTGTCCCACTGCTCCTGGTCGGTCTCGGCGATGCAGGTCACGTCGCCGGTCGCCTTGGCGGTGTAGGACACGGTCATCCCCTTGGGGATCCACCGCTTGTCACCGGGGATGGTCACCTCCGCGAGTCCGCCCATCGCCATCTCGAGGCCGTTGCAGAGCGCGATGGCGTGCACCGTGCCGATGTGGTTCTGCACGCTGCGGCGCTTCGGGAGGACGACCTCGGCGTAGTTGGGGCGCAGCTCGGTCACCCGCGGGTGGATCGTGGCGAAGTACGGCGCCTTCTGGCTGAACGCGATCGAGAACACGCGCTTGCCGAGGGTGCTGCCGACGACGGGGAGGCTCGTCGTGGTCTTCCAGAGGCTGTGGACCTGGGTCATGGACCTCAGATTACTCGCGAGTAACCTCCGGCGCTAACGGCGGGTGACCACCATCACGCCGTCCGGGCCGATCGTGATCGTGATCGGTGGCCAGGTCAGGTTGATCTCGATCGTCGCGCCGGGCTCGGTGTCACTGGGAAGGGTGACCTTGAGGGGACCGACGCAGATCAGGCGATCGCCGCAGAGGATCGGGGTCGGCGTCGCCGGCGGTGGGTCGGTCGGCGGCGTGAGGGGCGGCGTGACGGGCGGTGCGGTCGGGTCGTCCGCCGGCGGCGTCGACGCCGGCGGGGCGGGCGAACCGGCAGACGGGTCCGCGGGCGTGGCCGGCGGATCGTCCGGCGTCTTCGCAGGCGCCGGCGATCGCGGCTTCGACGGTGACGAGCCCTGCCCGTCCTGCGGTGACGCACTCGCCGTGGTGGGATCGGCCGGCACCGGATCGGCCGGATCTGCCGGGTCGGCCTGGCGGGCCGGGGCGGGATCCGCCGGGTCGGCGGGCGCAGCTGCGCCGGCCTCGGCGACCGGCCGCGAGGAGGCGGCCGGCGCGCGCTCGGGCTCGTCGCCGCCGAACGCCGCGAAGGCCCCGGCAGCGACCGCCGCCACGGCGACGACCGCGGCCACCGCGACGGCCGGCCCGGGCGCGCCGCCCGAGGCGGCGCCGCCGGACGCACCGCTCGAGGCACCACCCGACGTACCGGCCGAGGCGCCGGCCGTCGCGCCGCCCGCGGCCGCGCCGCCGGCGAGCCACGCCAGTCCCTTGCCGCCGGCGGGCAGGGCCAGGAGGACGATCGGGAGGACGTGGACGGCCAGCTTCTGGTTGACCCGGTCGACGACGAGGAACGCCTGGCGGCAGCCGGCGCAGTCGTCGAGATGGGCGCCGAACCGCTGCTCGGCGCGGGCGCCGAGGTCGCCGCGGGCGTACTGGCTCATCCGGGTGTGCACCCAGCGGCACTGGTCGCGGGCCGGCTCGGGGCCGGCGTGCAGGTCGAGGTAGGCGCGCTTGAGGCCCTCCCGGGCGCGGTGCGCCAGCGAGGAGACCGCGCGCGGCTTGAGGTCCATCAGGGTCGCGACCTCGGCGGGCTTGCGGCCCTCGACCTCGACGTGCCACAGGACCTTCTGCCAGCTCTCCGGGAGGCTCGCGAGCGCGTCGGAGGCCACGGTCTCGTCGAGCCCCTCGACGGCCTCCTCCGGCGTGACCTCGGCGCTCTCCGCCTGCTCGAAGAGCCACGGCTGGTCCGAGGCCACCGCCTCGCGGCGGCTGCGCAGGCCGTCGCGGTAGCCGTTGCGGATCGTGACGTGGAGATAGGACCGGAAGCTCGACGTGGGGCCGCCGCCGGAGCGCAGCTGGCCGAGGACCCGGGCGAAGGACTCCGCGACCAGCTCGTCGGCCGCCTCGGAGCCGACGAGGATCCGGGCGAGGTGCCGGGCACCGTCGAGATGCTCGCGGTAGAGCTCCTCGAAGGCCTCGGCGTCGCCGGCGCGCGCTCGGACGAGGAGCTCCTCCTCCGGCGTGCGGGCCGCGTCGTCGCCCATCCGATCCCCCGTGTTCGTTCCCGTGTTGCTGCGCTGACGTCGTGCCGCAGAGCATTCCACGGCGTACTTCCAACGATCGAACCCCTCCGATGATGCACGTATTCGGAAAACTTTCGAACTCGTCCCCGAAATCGCGTGATGTTCCGGTCCCTCCTCCGTCCGGTTCGGTGACTGCCCGCCCGGGCCGTCGGCCGGCACTGGACGGAGAGAGATGAGTACGACGCGCTCGGTCACCTCGTGCATCGCGCCTCCCGTCGTCGAGCTGCGCCCGCGGTCGCTCGCCCGCCGCACCGCGACGCTCCGGGAGAGCGTGCACGTGCGGCGCGCTGCCGACGTACCGCACGAGGAGCTGTTCCTCGCGGTGGTCGACGGCGCCCTCGGCCGCACCCGGCGGGTGCGCCCCGAGGACCTGGGCGTCTGGGCCCGGCTGGTGGCGCTCCTCGAGGAGCACGCCGACCTGTCGCACACGCTGCCCGCCTGCGCCGCGTCGGCGAACCTGCTCGGTCTCGCCCTGTTCGGCGACATCGAGGACCATGCCGCGCTGGGCGGCCTCGCCGACGAGCTCGGCCACGAACGGCTCGCGCGGCTGCAGCACCGCTACGGCACCGCGCTCGAGACGGACTCACGGCTGCCGCTGACCACCGCCGCGCTGCGCCGGATGCTCGTCCCGGGGCTCGAGGTGCGGCTCGCCGCCCACCCGCGGACAGCGCGGCGCAGCGAGGCGATCGACCACGCCTGCCTGCGGGCGGCGCACGCGCTGCTCGTGCAGGGCGTCGACCGGGCCTGGACCGTCCCGACCCTCGACTCCGTCGAGGAGCTCGCCGACATCGCCGCCCACGGCACGATCGCGGAGTGGCGGCACCACGTCGCGATGGTGATCGCCGACCCGTGGTCGCCGTACACGACGCGGATCGTCGAGCTCGCCCGGCTGAGTGGGAAGAGGCACGTCGCCATCGTGATCGCGACGATCATCGACCTGTGCCGCGAGCAGGCGCTCGCGGTCGACCACCGCACCCGGCGACGGTCGCGGTACCCGAGCGGCCGGGCCGCCCCCTGAGCAGCCGGGGCGACTGCAGCGCCGATCCGATCCGGCTGGGGGGCGGGGTGGAGCGGCCAGGGTCCGAAGCATCTGGGGGGTGCTGCCGGATCCGTCGTCCGGGGCCGACGGCCCAGGACCTGCAGTCGCTCCGGCGACACACCACCACCACGGGTGGGAGCACCAGCCGCCGGGGTCCACGGGAGGGGCCCCGGCGGCGCCCCTTTTCAGGCGCGGTCCTCGCCGGGGGTGCGAGCGACCACGAAGACGCGGCGGAAGGGCAGCACGACGCCGTGCCCGTCGTCGGGGTACGCCGCGCGCAGCCGGGCCTTGAGCTCCTCCTCGAACCGCGGGCGGAGGTCGTCGGGCAGCGCCTGCAGGGTCGGGCGGGCGCCGGTGCCCGAGACCCAGGCGAAGACCGGGTCCGGGCCGTGCAGCACGTGGAGGTAGGTCGTCTCCCAGGCGTCGACCTCGCAGCCGAGCGCCTGGAGGGCCCGCAGGTAGGTCGCGGCGTCGCGGGATCGCGGCGCGGCGACGCCGGCCGTGTGGGCGGCGTACGGCGCCTCGGCGGCGAGCTCCGCCCGGAGCGTGTGACTGGGCTCGTCGTGGTTGCCCGGCACCTGGAAGGCCAGCCGGCCGCCGGGGGCGACCGCCCGCACGAGCGCGGGGAGCAGGTCGAGGTGCTCGGGCAGCCACTGCAGCGTCGCGTTGGACACGAGGACGTCGACACCGCCCGCCGGAGCGGCGCGCAGCCAGTCGCGCAGGTCGGCCCTGTGGAAAGCCACGTGTGCCGCGGCCGAACTGTCGGAGGCGGCGCGGATCATGGCGTCACTGGAATCGACACCGGTGACCGCCGCACCCGGCCAGCGGTCAGCGAGGAGGGAGGTGAGATTGCCAGGTCCACAACCGAGGTCGACCACCACGCGTGGATCGGCGGCGGCGACCCGGCCGACGAGGTCGAGGAACGGGCGGCCACGCTCGTCCGCGTAGGCCAGGTAGCGGTCGGGGTCCCAGGCGAGGGTCATGGCTGTGCTCCTTCACGGAAGTGGTCGAGGATGCGGGCGTTGACCACGTCCGGGCGCTCGAGCTGGAGGAAGTGCCCGGCGCCGTCGACGACGGCCACGCGACTGCCGGCCGGCAGGCGGTCGCCGATCCGTCCGGCCCAGCGCACGTCGAGGCAGCCGTCGTCGGCGCCGTGCAGGTAGAGCAGCGGCACCCGGAGCTCGCGGGTCCAGTCACGCGCCAGCGACCGGTACCGCTCCGGGAGCTGCCGGATCCGCGGCTGGGCGCGGTAGTAGCCGATCGCGGCGGCCTTGTGCGCGTCGTCGGGTACGGCGGCGGCGAGGTGGGCGAGGTCGTCCGTCGCGTCGTAGCCCGGGGACCAACGACGCCACAGGTGGGCGACCAGGGCGTCGAAGCGCTGCTCGGGCAGGCGGGGCAGCTGGTTGAACAGCGTGTACCAGCTCAGGCCGGCCTGACGGGGCAGGATGCGCAGCCAGTGCCGGAGGTCGTCACGGCGCGGGCTCATCACGGAGAAGGGAGGTACGGACAGCGACACGATCGCTCCGAACGGGGCGGCCGGCGAGGCCGCGACGCCGTTGGCGGTGATCGCGCCCCAGTCGTGCCCGACGAGCACGGCCCGGTGGTCGCCGCCGTACGCGCGGTGGAGGCCGAGCACGTCGTGCATCAGCGCGGGGACGTGGTAGCTGCCGTCGTCGGGGATGCCGCTGGGCGCGTAGCCCCGGGTGAACGGCGCGACGACGCGGTAGCCCGCGCCGGCGAGCGCCGGGCCGAGGTGCCGCCACGTGTGCGCGGTGTCGGGGAACCCGTGCACGAGCACGGCCAGCGGCCGGTCCCGGTCGTCGACGTCACCCCAGATGAGGCTGGTCAGGGCGACCGGGCCGAGGTCGGCGGTGCGCTGGTTCACGGGGCGACCCTATGCCGAGCCTATCTTGATATCAAGATTCTCGACTCGTCGGATAAGGTGGCGCCATGCGGGACGAGGTGGACGAGCTGATCGAGGCGTGGGCGCGTGAGCGCGGCGACCTCGACCTCGGTCCCGTGTCGGTGTTCAGCCGGATCTCCCGGCTGGCGCACCACGTCGACCGGGCCCGCCGGCAGGCGTTCACCACCCACGGCATCGAGTCGTGGGAGTTCGACGTGCTGGCGGCGCTGCGCCGGGCCGGCGAGCCGTACGAGCTCTCCCCCGGCCGGCTGCTGCGCGAGACGCTGGTGACCAGCGGGACGATGACCAACCGGGTCGACCGGCTCACCGTCCGCGGCCTGGTCGAGCGGCACCCCGACCCCTCGGACCGCCGGGGCGTGCTCGTCCGGCTCACGCCGGAGGGCAAGGACGCCGTCGACGGCGCGTTCGCCGCGCTGCTGGACGCCGAGCGCGAGCTGCTGACCGGACTGTCGGAGTCGGACCAGACCGAGCTGGCCGGCCTGCTCCGCCGGCTGCTGGTGCCGTTCGCGGGCTGACGCGCCGGGACGGGCCAGGACGCGGCCTACTCCAGGAGCTCGGCGGCCTCGAGCCACTCCAGCTCGGCGGTCTCCCTCTCCTCCTGCAGCGCGGTCAGCTCGGCGCCGATCGCGGTGAGCCGCTCCGGGTCGGTCGCGTGCGCCGCGAGGTCGGCGGTCAGCTCGGCCTCGCGACCCGCCAGTCGCTCGAGGACCTTGTCGAGCCGGGCGACGGTCTTGCGCGCCGCCCGCTCCTCCGCCGACCCGGCCCTCGCCTTGGGGGTCGCGGTCACGTGCTCGAACTGCTCGATTGAACGGTTTGAGGGAGGATCCGGCGTCTGTTCCTGCTCGATCCGTTCAATTGCGCGGTTCGCGTCAGCCAGCGCACCGGCCCGGCGCTCGAGGTACTCCTCGACCCCGCGCGGGAGCATCGAGATCCGGCCGTCGCCGAGCAGCGCCCAGACGGAGTCGGTGACCCGCTCGAGGAAGTACCGGTCGTGGGAGACGACGACGAGGGTGCCGGGCCAGCCGTCGAGGAAGTCCTCGAGGACGTTGAGGGTCTCGATGTCGAGGTCGTTGGTCGGCTCGTCGAGGAGCAGCACGTTGGGCTCGGTCAGCAGCAGCCGGAGCAGCTGGAAGCGTCGCCGCTCGCCGCCGGACAGGTCGCCGATCCGAGCGGTGAGCCGGTCGCCGGTGAACCCGAACCGCTCGAGCATGGAGGTCGCGGTGATCTCGCCGTCGGCGGTGCGGGTGACCCGGCGGATGCCCTCGACGGTGGCGAGCACCCGGGCGTCGGGGTCGTCGACCTCGACGTCCTGGGTGAGGTGCTGGAGCGCGACGGTCCGGCCGTGCCTGACCCGGCCGGCCGAGGGCGCCGCCTCGCCGGACAGCAGTGACAGGACGGAGGTCTTGCCGGCGCCGTTGACGCCGACCAGGCCGAGCCGGTCGCCGGGCCCGAGGCGCCAGGTGGCGTGCGAGAGCAGCTGGCGGGTCCCGCGGGCGAAGTCGACGTCCTCGACGTCGATGACGTCCTTGCCGAGCCGCTGGGTCGCGAACCGCTGCAGCTCGAGCCGGTCGCGTGGCGGGGGCACGTCCTCGATGAGGGCGTTGGCGGCGTCGATGCGGAACTTCGGCTTGGAGGTGCGGGCGGGGGCGCCGCGGCGCAGCCAGGCGAGCTCCTTGCGGACCAGGTTCTGCCGCCGCTGTTCGGAGGCGGCGGCCTGGCGCTGGCGCTCGGCCTTGGCGAGCACGAAGGCGGCGTACCCGCCCTCGTAGGTGTCGACGGCGCCGTCGTGGACCTCCCAGGTCTGCTGGCACACGGCGTCGAGGAACCACCGATCGTGGGTCACCACGACCAGCGCGGAGGGGCGCGCGGCGAGGTGGGCGGCGAGCCAGGCGACCGCCTCGACGTCGAGATGGTTGGTGGGCTCGTCGAGCACGACCAGGTCGTGGTCGCCCAGCAGCAGGCCGGCCAGCGCGCACCGGCGCCGCTCGCCGCCGGAGAGGCCGTGGACGGCGCGGTCCAGGTCGACCCCGGCGAGCAGCACCTCCACGATCTCGCGCAGCCGGGCGTCCGCGGCCCACTCGTGGTCGGCCATGCCCTGCAGCACGACCTCGCGGACGGTGTGGCTGTCGTCGAAGTCGTCGTGCTGGGCGAGCACGCCGAGCAGCAGGCCGCGCTGACGCGAGACCCGTCCCTCGTCAGGCTCCTCGGCACCGGTCATCAGCCGCAGCAGCGTGGTCTTGCCGTCGCCGTTGCGGCCGACGATGCCGATCCGCTCCCCCTCGCCCACGCCGAGCGAGACGTCCGTGAGGAGCGGGCGGACGCCGTACGACTTCGAGACCCGCTCCAGGCTCAGGAGCGAACGCGGCTCAGGCATAGGTCACCACATGGGCACCGGCGACGGGGCCGGGCGCGAGCGTGCAGCGGTGCCCCTCGGCGGTCAGGTCCGCGACGGTCGCGCGGGCCTCCTCGACGTCCTCGTGGAGGACGAGCAGGGTGGGGCCGGACCCGGAGAGGAGGACGCCGTCGGGCGCCCGGCTGCGCAGCTGCACCTCGATGTCGACCAGGTCGGGGCGCAGGTCGCGGGCGGCCGGCCAGAGGTCGTTGGCGAGCAGGTCGCCGATCTCGTCGGTGTAGCCGTGGCCGAGCGCCTCGATCAGGGCGTCGGGTGTCGGCGGCTCGGCGGGGGCGTCGGGTGCGAGCTCGTCGAAGTGGCCGTAGACCGCCGGCGTGGAGAGGCCCTCGTCGGAGAGGACGACGACCCACCACACGGAGCTGTTGTCCTCGACGGGGGTGACGATCTCGCCGTGGCCGGTGCCGAGCGCGGTGCCGCCGAGCAGGGCGAAGGGCACGTCGCTGCCGAGGGTGCCGGCGATCCGCAGCAGGTCGTCGTCGGGGGTCTGCAGGTCCCAGAGCCGGTCCAGTGCGAGCAGCGTGGCGGCGGCGTCGGCGGACCCGCCGGCCATCCCGCCCATCACGGGGATGCCCTTGGCGATGGTGATCCGGGCCGCCCGGTCGAGCCCGTGGTGGGCGGTGATCGCCCGGCCGGCCCGGATCGCGATGTTCGCCTCGTCGAGGGGTACGCCGTCGATCGGCTCGGTCAGCCCGACGGACCAGTCGGCGGCCTCGACCACGGTGACGTCGTCATACAGGCCGACCGCCTGGTAGACGGTCGCGAGGGCGTGCTTGCCGTCCGGCCGCAGCCCGCCGACTCCGAGATGGAGGTTGATCTTCGCGGGGGCCCGCACCGTCACCTGGGTCATGCGCTCTCCGGGGTCATCTCGTGGAGGGCGATCGCGATCGCCACGAAGTCGTCGATCCCGAGCGTCTCGCCGCGCGTCAGCGGGTCGATGCCCACCGCCCGCAGCGCCGCTTCCGCCTGCTCCGCCCCGCCGGCCAGCGTGCGCAGCGCGCCCCGGAGCGCCTTGCGCCGCTGGGCGAACGCCGCGTCGATGACGGCGAACACCTCCTCGCGCGCGATCCGGTCCGTGGGCGGCTCGCGCCGGGTCCAGGCGACCAGCCCGGAGTCGACGTTGGGGGCCGGCCAGAACACGTTGCGCCCGATCGCCCCCGCCCGTCGTACGTCGGCGAACCAGGCCGCCTTCGCCGACGGGACGCCGTACGTCTTCGATCCCGGGGGTGCGGCCAGGCGGTCGGCGACCTCCGCCTGCACCATCACCAGGCCGTGCTCGAGCGAGGGCAGCAGCGCCATCAGGTGCAGCAGCACCGGGACGGAGACGTTGTAGGGCAGGTTCGCGACCAGCGCCTGCGGCGGCGGCCCGGGCAGCTCGGTCACGCTCATCGCGTCGGCGAGCACGACCCGGAGCCGGCCCGCCTGAGCGGGCGCGAAGGCCTCGATCGTCGCGGGCAGCTCGCCGGCCAGCAGCGGGTCGACCTCGATCGCCGTCACCTCGGCTCCGGTCTCGAGCAGCGCCAGGGTCAGCGACCCCAGTCCCGGCCCGACCTCGACGACGACCTCCCCCGCCGTCACGCCCGACTCGCGCACGATCCGCCGGACCGTGTTGGCGTCGATGACGAAGTTCTGCCCCCGCTGCTTGGTGGGACGCAGGCCCAGCCGCGCCGCCAGCTCCCGAACCTCCGCCGGGCCTAGATGAGTGACCCCACGATCTCGCACGCCGAGCACCACTCAGCATCCGGGCCGGCGGCGTTGCCGACGCTCGACGTGCGCCCAGCATGCCTTCGCGCCGGCGCCTTGCCGGACCGGCGCCGAGCGGCGCTCAACGAGCGATCTCGCGGAGTCACTCATCGAGCAGCCGCGGCGCGGAGGATTCAGGCATGGGGCCCAGGCTATCGGGCTACCGCGGGAGGCCGAGCTTGGCCGCGCAGCCGGGCCACGCGCCGTAGCCGCCGGAGCGGTCGCGGAGGCGGGTGGCGACGGCGATCTGGGTCTCGCGGGAGGCCTGGTGGGGGTAGCCGGTGCCGCCGTTGGCGCGCCAGGTGCCGAGGTTGAACTGGAGGCCGCCGTAGTAGCCGTTGCCGGTGTTGATGTGCCAGTTGCCGCCGGACTCGCACTGGGCGAGGCGGTCCCAGACGGTGTTCCCGGACTCCACGACCGGCTTGGTGCCGACCTTGACCACCTTGGCGGTGGGCTCACGGGTCACCGTCGCGGTGAGGACGACGCGCTTGACGACCTTGCCGTTGCGGATGGTCACCCGGTAGGTCACGTCGCGAGCGCCGTCGGCGCCGTCGGTGACGACCTTGCTCTGGCCCTGGTACATCGACCCGTCGGAGACCTTCTCCACCGGTGCGGGCACGGCCTCGCCGGTCACGCTGCGCTCGTCCTTCTCGATGTCGGTGAAGACGATCCGGTCGCCCGCGGCGACCTCGGTGCCGCGCTTCGGCCGCACCTTGTCGTGCTCGTCGAGCTCGACGCCGACCTCGGCCAGCGCGTCCTCGACGGTGAGCGCCGGCACCTCGCGGGTGACCGGCTTCGCGCCGGCCAGGACGAAGGTGAGCTCCTTGGGCGTCACGACCTCGATCTCCGCGCCGCCGCGGTCGATGTCGGCGCCGCGGCTGGTGGAGAGCCGGGCGTCGGCGTACGCCGTGTCAGAACCCATGCCGATCGCTGCGCCGATTTCTCGGAGCGCGCTCGCGACGTCGGTCGCGGTCACCCAGTGGGTGCTGGTCTCGCCGTCGACGGTGAGCTCGACGGGACGGCTGAACCGGACGGCGATCCGGTCGCCCGCGCGGACCTGCTCGTCCAGGCCCGGCTGGACGATGTCGCGGTCACCGACCTCGATGCCCTCGTCGCGCAGCACGTCGCCGACGGTGTCGCCCATCGTGGAGACGGTGCGCTCCTCGCCGTCGACCGAGAGCCGGACCTCGGTGCTCATCGAGGAGTAGCCCCAGGTGACCGCGGAGACCGCCACCAGCACGGCGGCCACCGTGACGGTGAGGGCCTTGCGGCTGTGGGCGAGCTTGAGGAGGAGGGCCTTGAGGTGCGCAGGTCGCACAGTGCTCCGAACGTCGTGCTCTCCGGGCCTCGGGCGACCGGCCCGCCGAGGCGAGCCGGCCGGAGAACCGCTCCCCGATCCCGGCCGTCAGCCATCCACGAGAGCAGGGCGCACCCGCCGATGGCAACTCGGCGAGGCCTCTCACCACAGCACGGCGTGACCCGACTCACGCCATCGGCGCCTCAGGAGTCACTCCTGTCACAGGTCGCGGAAGGTCCTACCAAGAGCCGCCGAAGGCCGCCTCGGTGTTGGCGTCGATGGCGGCGCACAGCTCCCCGAGGTCCTCGCCCCGCTCGGCGGCCATCGCGCGCACCGTCAGCGGGACGAGGTACGACGCGTTGGCGCGGCCGCGGTACGGCGCCGGTGTGAGGTACGGCGCGTCCGTCTCCACCAGCAGCCGGTCGCGCGGCACGATCCGCAGCGCCTCGCGCAGCGGCGCGGCGTTCTTGAACGTGACGGTGCCGGCGAAGGACAGATGGGCGCCGCGGTCCAGGCAGGCGCGCGCGAAGTCCGCGTCGCCGGAGAAGCAGTGCATCACCCAGCGGTCCGGCGCGCCCTCGCTGTCGATGACCTCGAGCACCTCGTCGTGGGTGTCCCGATCGTGGATGACCAGCGTCCTGCCGAGCCGCTTGGCGATGTCGACATGGCGGCGGAAGGACTCCACCTGGACGGCGCGCCCCTCCTCGCCGGTGCGGAAGGCGTCGAGGCCGGTCTCCCCCACCGCGCGCACCCGGTCGTGGGCGCCGGCGAGCCGCTCGATCTCGTCCCAGGCGGCCTCCAGCGCCGCCCGGCCGCCCTCGGCGAGGATCCGCGGCGCCTCGTTGGGGTGCAGCGCGACGCCGGCCACCAGCGCGTCGTGCTCGGTCGCCGCGGCGACCGCCCACCGGGCGCCGGGCAGGTCGCAGCCGATCTGCACGATCCGGGGTACGCCGACGGCGGCCGCCGCCGCGATCGCCTCGCCGGCGTCCCACGGCTCGGTGCCGCGTCCGGCCCGGCTGATGTCGAGGTGGCAGTGGTTGTCGACGACCGGGTGCGGCAGCGGCTCGGGCGCGGGCGGGCGCTCGTCGCTCACGCCGCCCCCGGGCCGACGCTGCGGACCCGGTCGAGGATCGCGTCGGCGAGCGCGTCGGGCGCCTGGGTCGGGATCCAGTGGGAGACGCCGTTGAGCTCGACGAAGCGGTACGGCGCGTCGACGTACCGGACCGTGTGCTCGACGCCCCAGCGGCCGAGCGCGATGTCGTGGTCGCTCCACACCATCGTGGTGGGGACGGTGACCCGGCCACGGCTCAGCCGCGGGTCGCCGAACGGCATGGCGCGGTACCAGTTCAGCGCGGTGGTCAGCGCGCCGTCGTCGACGATCCGGGCGCGGAACCGGTCGACGTCCTCGGCGGTCATCCCCGCGGCGCGCAGCTGCCTGTCGAGGAAGCCGCCGCGGCTGCGGCCGAGCCGCTCGGGGAGGAACGGGACCTGGAAGGCGAGCATGTACCAGGACTTGAGGCCCTGGGTGGAGCGCACCATCGAGGCGAGGAACGCCTGCGGGTGCGGCACCGACACCGCGGTCAGGCTGGCCACGAGCTCGGGGTGGTGGATCGCGAGCAGCCACGACGGGATCGCGCCCCAGTCGTGGCCGACGACGTGCACCCGGCCGCCGGCCGCCTCGGCGAGCGCGCGGGCGTCGCCCAGCAGCTCGCTCATCTGGTAGTCGCGGCGCCGCCGGGGCCGCGCGCGCGGCGAGTAGCCGCGCTGGTCCATCGCCAGCGTCCGGCAGCCGGCCTCGTGCAGCAGCGGCGCCACCAGCCGCCAGCAGTCGGCCCGCTCGGGGAAGCCGTGGAGCAGGACGACCACGTCGCCGTCGATCGGCCCCTCGTCGTACACGTCGAGGACGAGGCCGCCGCGGGTGACGCTCGAGATCCGGTCAGTCATGGATGTGCACCACCTGGTAGACGTCGCGTTTGGGGAGTCCAGCCTGCCCGGCCACCACGGCGATCGCATCCTTGCTTCGCATGCCGGACTCCACGAGCCCGGCCACCGCCGCCCGCAGGCTGTCGGGGTCGGTCGCCATCCCGGCGCCGGGCGTCGCGCCCGCGACGACGATCGTCACCTCGCCGCGTACGCCGTCGGCGGCCCAGTCGACGAGGGCGGCCAGCGCGTCGCGGCGTACCTCCTCGTGGGTCTTGGTCAGCTCGCGGCACACCACGGCGGCACGGTCGGCGCCGAACGCGTCGCGCATCGCCTCCAGCGCGGCCGCGATGCGGTGCGGCGCCTCGAAGAAGACCAGGGTGCGCTGCTCGGTCGCGAGGTCCGCGAGCCGGCGCGCCCGCTCACCCGCCTTGCGCGGCAGGAAGCCCTCGAAGCAGAACCGGTCCACGGGCAGGCCGGACACCGCGAGCGCGGTGAGGACCGCGGAGGGGCCGGGCACGGCGGTGACCCGGATGCCGGCCTCGACGGCGGCAGCCACCAGCCGGTAGCCGGGGTCGGACACGCTCGGCATGCCCGCATCGGTCACCAGCACGACTCGCTCGCCCCCGACCAGGGCCTCCACGAGGGCCGGCGTGCGCGCGGCCTCGTTGCCCTCGAAGTACGACACGACGCGCCCGCTCAGCTCGATCCCCAGATCGGTCACCAGGCGCCGCAGCCGTCGCGTGTCCTCGGCGGCGACCACGTCGGCGGCCGCCAGCTCCTCGGCCAGCCGGGGCGGGGCGTCGCCGACCTGACCGATCGGCGTGCCCGCCAGCACCAGGACTCCACTCACGGGACCGATCATCGCAGGCGGGGCCGCCACGTAGGCTTCGGCACCGTGACTGTCGCCGGCCTCTCCCGCACCGCGCTCGGCCAGCGCGTGCCGCTGGCGGTGGAGCGGGCGATCAGCCCGATCCGGCGGCTGTCGGGCCGGGAGCGGCTGCTCGGCTGGCTCGCGCCGATCGCGCTCACGGTCCTGGCGTTCGGGCTGCGGGTGGTCGGGCTGGGGAACCCGCACCGGTTCGCGTTCGACGAGACGTACTACGCCAAGGACGCCTGGTCGCTGCTCAACAACGGCTACGTCCAGACCTACCTCACCGACGTCGACGGCAACACCAAGACCGACATCAACGCCGACATCCTCGCCGGGCACACCCAGGGCGTGTGGACCGGCGACCCGTCGCTCGCGGTGCACCCCGACGTCGGCAAGTGGCTGATCGCGCTCGGCGAGCAGGCGTTCGGGATGGACCCGTTCGGCTGGCGGATCGCCTCGGCCGTCGCCGGGGCGCTGATGGTGCTGGTCATGTGCCGGCTGGTACGACGGATGACCGGCTCCACGATGCTCGGCTGCATCGCCGGCACCCTGCTCATGCTCGACGGCCTGCACTTCGTGCTCTCGCGGCTCGCGCTGCTCGACATCTTCCTCGCGCTCTTCCTGCTGTGCGCGGTGTCCTGCCTCGTGGCGGACCGGGACTGGCACCGGGCGAGACTCGGGGCCCGGGCACGTCGTACCGACGGCGGGGTGGCGCTGACCGGGTGGGGGCCGCCGGTCCTGTTCCGGCCGTGGCTGCTGGCCGCCGGCGTCTGCTTCGGCCTGGCGATCGGCACCAAGTGGACGGCGCTCTTCCCGCTCGCCGCCCTCGGCGTCCTGTGCTGGGTCTGGAGCGCCGGCGCCCGCCGCTCGCTCGGCATCCGGTGGGCGCTGGTCAAGGGCGCGCTGGTCGACGGCGTACCGGCGTTCCTGTCGCTGGTCGTGGTGGCGCTGCTCGTCTACATCGCGACGTGGGGCGGCTGGCTGGCGCACGCGAAGGAGTACGAGGAGCACCTCAGCTCCACGCAGTACCGCCAGTACACCGGCCACGGGCACTGCGCGAAGGACGACGACTCCTATGTCGCGACCGACCTCGACAAGACCAAGCGCTGGCCGACCGCCACCGAGAAGGACGCGACCGGCCTGGGCGAGACCTGGCAGTCGCTGCGCTCGCTCTGGTACTACCACCAGGACGTCTACACCTTCCACACGCACTTCCTGAACTGCTCCGAGCACTTCTACGAGTCGAAGCCGTCGAGCTGGCTGCTGGTCAACCGTCCGGTCGGCGTCGCGGTCACCAACGACATCTCGCCGGACACGCCCGGCTGCGACGCTCCCGCCGACAGCCACTGCATCAAGCAGGTGCTGCTCCTGCCCACACCCGTGCTGTGGTGGGGCGGCGTGCTCGCGCTGCTGTTCTCCGTGGTGATGTGGATCGGCGCCCGCGACTGGCGCTACGGACTGGCGGTCGTGGGCGCCCTGTCCGCCTGGCTGCCCTGGATGATGTACGACGACCGGCCGATCTTCCTCTTCTACGCGATCGCGATCCTGCCGTTCACCGTCATGGCGATCACGCTCACCATCGGCACGCTGATCGGGCCCTCGCGCGCGCCGTCGGCCCGTCGTACCGCGGGGGTGATCGTCGGCGGCGCGTTCGTGGTGCTGACGCTGGTGAACTTCGCCTGGTTCTGGCCGATCTGGACCAACCAGATGCTGACCCACAGCGAGTGGCTGGACCGGGTCTGGTTCTCCCGCTGGGTCTGACCGACCCGGCGCGAACTGCCCCGCAGACGACGCTGACCCGGCGCGTCCTTACCCGCGGACGTCATCGACCCGGCGCGTCCTTACCTCACGAGAAGGTCAGGACGCGCCGGGTCAGCGGGAATGCGCGGTCAGGATGAGCCGGGTCAGCGCAAATCCCAGGGCAGTTCGTGCCGGGTCAGTGGTTGCGGAGGGCGTCGATGAGCTCGCCCTTCCTCATCGACGACCGTCCGTCGATGTCGAGCTCGCCGGCGCGCTTGCGGAGCTCGTCGACGGTCCACTCCTCGTAGGGCTCGGCCTTGCCGCCGCGGCGGCCGACCTTGCTGGAGCCCTCGGAGGCCATGGCGTTGGAGATGCGCGCGGCCTTCTCCTTGCTGGCGCCGCCCTTGCGGATCTCCTCGTAGGCGTCCGGGTTCTTGATCCCGGGACCGTGCTTCTTGCCGGGCATGTCTCCTCCTCCGAATCCGGGTGTGGGTCCTCTGCAGGCGCTACCCGCGCAGCGGCCGGAGAGACGCCCCGGGACCGATCCGGACTTCGCCCGCGTCGAGGTCGAGCTCGACGGCGTCGTCCAGGTCGACGACGCGGGCGTGCCGGTGCAGCCGGCGCACGACCGCGGCGACGGCGGCAGGACCCGGCTCGCTGCGGCGGTCGTAGCCGAACAGGGCGCCGGGGCGGCCGGGGCCGACGATCAGGGCGGTGACCCGGTGCTCCCCGGGGCCGCAGGGCGAGCCGAGCATGCGCAGGTCGAGCACCTTCGAGCGGCGCGGGACGACGGCGCAGCGGACGGGCAGGCCGAGCACCCGGCTGACCCGGAGCCGGCGCGGGTCCGTGGCGCGGGCGGGCTCCATCGGGCTGGACGGGTCCGGGCCTGGCACGGTCAGTCGGACCTCGCTGTCGACGTCCTCGATCAGGTCGAGGTCGATCACGCGCGGGAGGGCGCGCACGGAGAGGTCGAAGCGTGGCAGGAGCGCCGGGAGGCCGGTCAGCAGCGCGGTGGGCGTCAGCGTCCCGTCCTCGCCGCGGAGCAGCTCGATGTCGTCGACCTTCCCGGCCAGGCGGCCGTCGGAGGTGACGACCTGGCGGTCGAGCAGGTGCAGCCCGACGTCGTACCCGTCGCGCTCGGTCAGCGACACCATCGGCCCACTCCCCTCAGCCCTGTCCCATCGACGTGACGACCATCAGCGGGATCGCGGCCACGGCGGCGACCGCGATGACGACGAGGTAGCCGACCCCGAGCGCGTTGGCGACCGGCCCGTTGACGTGCTCGCCGAGGTAGTCCGGGTCGTTGGCGACCACGAGGATCGGGAAGTACGTCAGCGGCAGCGCGATCGCCGAGAACACCACCGACATCTCGGTGACCATGATCGGGTCGACGCCGGTGAGCAGCACCCCGGCCGCGACGACCGTGGCGACGAGCAGGATGACGTGGAAGCCGACGGCCTCCCGCGCGCGGACGTACTTGCCCCACGGGAAGCCGAAGTACTGCGCCAGGCTGTAGCCCGTCGCGAGGCCGGTCTCGCACGCGGCGCCGAAGGTGGCCGCGAAGAAGCCCAGCACCACGACCGCCAGCCCGATCTTGCCGAGCCCCACCGCCACCGGCAGGCCGACCTGGCCGAGCGTCTCGACCTCGATGCCGGTCGGGAGGAAGACGACCGCGGCGCAGGCGGCGATGGACGCCGACAGCAGTCCCCCGAGGGGGAAGCCGATGAAGACGTTGGCCCGCATCACCCCGATGTCCCTGGTCGTCCAGCGCTCCTCGACCCCACCGCTGGAGAAGAAGAACACCTCGTACGGCGTCATGGCGGCGCCGAACAGGGCGACCCCGTAGTAGGCGTACGTCGTCCAGCCCTCCGCGGCCGGCTTCTCCGCCGGCGACAGCCCGGCCGCGAGCTCGCCCCAGTCCGGGCCGAGCTGCCACAGCGCGACCGCGAACGCGACCAGGGCCAGGCCCAGCAGGCCGAGCACGTTCTCGATCGCGGAGAACTTCGCGCGCCACAGCACGATCCACACCGCGGCCGCGACGACCGGCATGATCAACAGGTGGTGGATCGTGCTGACCAGCTGCAGCGCGAGGGCGATGCCACCGATCTCGGCGATGAAGGTCAGCAGGGTGACCAGCATCGAGCCGACCAGGTTGAGGAAGCCCATCCGCGGGCCGAGCCGCTCGCGCACGAGGTCGAAGGTCGCGCGATGGCTGACCGCCGCGATCCGTCCCGACATCTCGGCGAACACGCAGATGCCGACCACGCCCACGACCACCACCCACACCAGCGACGTGCCGAACCGGGCGCCGACCTGGGCGTTGGTGACTAGGTCGCCGATGTCGACGAAGCCGCCGATGGCCGTCAGGACGCCCAGCAGGACGGCGAGATAGCGCTTCACGGCGACGCTCGCTCGAGCTCCCCCGCGATCCGGTCGAGGTCGTCGAGCAGGGCCGGGTCGTCGTACCTCCCCGCGACGACGTGCGCGCGGGCGGTGCGGACGAGCTCGACGGCCCGCGCCAGCAGGTCCAGGACCGCCCGCGCCGCCCCGGTCCGCCGGGCGGGCGCCTGGACCCGGGCCAGGTCGTCCTCCGCCCTACCGGCCGCCTCCTCGGCGTCGGCCATCAGCACGGTCGTGTACGACGACCAGGTCCGCCCCTCGGCAGCTGTCTCCAGCGCCAGGCGGGCGGTGGCGACCTGGCTCGCGGCGTCGGCCAGGGCCTGCTCCGCCTGCTCGTCCCAGCCGTCGGCGTCCGGCCGGCCCACGACGCCGCACCCGGCGACCAGCGGCCCCAGGACGGCCAGCCAGACGACGAGCACCGCGACGACGGCCGGTCGCTCCGAGCGCTTCACCTCGCGCGGCCCCGCCACGGGACCACGGCCCACATCAGGGTGAACGCGAGCGCGACCGCCGCCGCGGCGGTCAGGGCAGCCACGCGGCCGAGGACGACGTCGAACACCAGCAGCACCACGGCCGCGGAGACCGTGGCCAGGCCGACCAGGCCGGCGAGGGCGCACCGCTGCGCGGCCGCGACGATCCACTCCCGCTCCCCCGCCGGAAGAGCAGGCGGTGGTAGCAGACCGGCGCGACGATGACGAGCGTGGTGAGGACGGCCGCGACCAGAATGCCGAGGTAGATCCGCTGCTGGGTCTCGGTCAGCTCGGTGAACCGCTCGGTGAACGGCACGGTCAGCAGGAAGCCGGTGAGGATCTGCACGCCGGTCTGCATCACCCGGAGCTCCTGGAGCAGCTCGTTGAAGTTCCGGGTGATCTGCTGCGGCGGCCGGGGCCGCCGCCCGACCGGCGGGCTGGTCACGCCCAGCCCTCCTCCACGTCCTGCGCGTGGGGGTAGATCTCGTCCGGGTCGGCGTCCTCCCCCGGGTGGTCGAGCGGCACCTCGGGGTCGCGGTCGGGGACGTGGTAGTCCTCGGGCGTCGAGCGGTCGGCCTCCGGCACCGGCCGCTGCTCCGGGTCGACCGGCTCGTCCGGCTCCTGCGGCCGCTCGGGATTCTCGGGGTCGGGGATGGTCACGGTCGACCGCCTCCTGTCTGGTCTCCTGTCTGGTCTCCGGTCCGGGCGTTCGGCCCGGTCGCACCTTCCTGCACGTCGTCGTCGGTCGGGTGCCCGGCGACGGCGTCCGAGGGGGTCTCGGCGGCTCCGGCGTCGTCGAGGTTGCCGACCTCGGACACCTGGCCATCGTCACGCTCTCGCGGTCGGTTGTCCATGCCGGTGAGGTACCCCGGCGGCGGGTCAGAACACGGGCTTGCCGCCGGTGACGCCGAGCACCGTGCCGGAGACGTACGACGCGTCGCCGGGCGAGGCGAGGAACACGAACGCCGGCGCGACCTCGGCCGGCTGCCCGGCCCGCCCGAGCGGCGTGTCGAGCCCGAAGCGCGCCACCTTCTCCGGCTCCTGGGTGGCCGGCTGGAGCGGGGTCCAGATCGGTCCCGGCGCCACCGCGTTGACCCGGATCCCGTCGCCGCCGAGGGAGGAGGCGAGGTTGACCGTGAGGTTGTTGATGGCGGCCTTGGTGGCGGCGTAGTCGAGCAGCGTCTCGGACGGCTCGAAGGCCTGGATGGAGGCGTTGTTGACGATGCAGCCGGGCCGCTCGCGCAGGTGCGGCGCGGCGGCGCGGACCAGCCACATCAGGGCGTAGAGGTTGGTCTTGAAGGTGCGGTCGATCCGCTCGTCGCTCAGGTCGTCGACCGCGTGGTCGCGCGCCATCTGGTAGCCGGCGTTGTTGACCAGGACGTCCAGCGCGCCGAGCTCGTCGACCGTACGACGGACCGCCTCGTCGCACGCCTCGCTGGTGCGCAGGTCGAGCGCCATGGGCAGCACCCGGCGGCCGGCGTCGGTCACGAGCGCGGCGGTGGCGTCGGCGTCCGGCTGCTCCTCGGGGAGGTGGGTGAAGGCGACGTCGGCGCCTTCCCGGGCGTAGGCGATCGCGACCGCGCGGCCGATCCCGGAGTCGCCGCCGGTGATCAGCGCGACCTGTCCGTCGAGGCGTCCGTGCCCGACGTACGACTGCTCGCCGTGGTCCGGCTCGGGGTCCATCTCCCCCGTCAGGCCGGGGGGTGTCTGCTGCTGGGCGGGGAATGCCTGCTCGCTCATGTCCCGGTGTTACCCGGGTGATGCCGCGAGAGTCGGGTACTCCCCGGGCCGAGTCGACGCGAACGGACTCAGTCGGGCCGGTTTCCCCGAGCCGTCCGGCTGGCGGTGAGGTCGTCGAGCAGCGCGTCCAGCAACCGGCGCAGTCCAGGGTGGCTGACATGCCCCTCCCGAGCCACCTGGATCAGGCGCTCGGCGACCTCCCGCACCTTCACGTTGCGGTTGCGGGACCACCACTTGAGCATGGCGAAGGCGGCATCGGCGTCGAGGCCGTAGCCCAGCATCAGGATGCCCTTGGCCTGCTCGATGGTGTCCCGCGACGCAGCCGACGCGGCGACCGCGGCGTCGGCCGCGGCACTGGTCTCCGCCTCGAGCTCGGGCGTCAGGTCGAGGTAGTAGCCGAGGAGACGGTCGACCTTGCCGCTGGTGCGGCCGCCGTCGTACTGGCCCTCGCCGACGAGGACGACATTGCGGACCTCGTCGCCCACCAGGATCCGGTAGTAGACGTTGAAGGGCGAGCCGCCGTCGATCGCGACCTGCAGCGTCCGTTCGACGAGCTCGCGGTCGAGCTCGTGCTTGTGGCGCATGATCAGCTGGGTGGTCGGCTCCACCTCACCCGGCTCGTAGCCGTGGATCGCGAAGACGTCGTCGTCCCACTCCCACGCGTCGCCCGCTACGTCGTAGACGAACCGGCCCGTCTGGCGGGCGCCGCCGACCCCCGCCAGCGATGCCGGCTCACCCTCCTGCAGGTCCTCACCCATCGCGCCCCTCCGTGCCCTCCGTGCGGCCGAGGTGACCTCGGTATGCGTTGCCCACGGCCCGGGTACCCCGCAACCACCGGAGGAGGTCGCATGGGTCGGCGGACCGTCTACGACGAGAACTATGGCGAATCGGGATCGCGGCACACAACAGGGGGGCACCTGATCCTTGTGCTGACCCTGCGTCGCATGCTGCTGCGCCTCATCTGGGGCGAGCTGTGGGAAGGAAGGACGAGGACCTAGATGAAGTTGCCCGAGCCCTGCGGACCGCTCAGCGAGCGCGTCGTCGACACTCTCCGCGCCCGCCCCCACGGCCCGCACGCGGTGCCCGAGCCGCGGGCGATGGGCGACGTCACCTACCCCCTCACCGACCGCGACTTCCAGCTCGCGCTGTGGACGCTCTACGAGCTCCACTACCGCGGCTTCGACGACGTCGAGGATCCCCACGCGGAGTGGGACCCGCTGCTGATGGTCAGCCGTGCGGGCCTGGAGCGGACCTTCGAGCACGCCGTCCGCACCCTCGTGAGCGAGGCCCCCGGTGACGCCCCCGCGCTCGCCGACCTCGGCGCCACCCCGGCCGAGCAGGTCACCGCGGCGCTGGTCCGGATGACCGCCCGCTCCGGCCCCTCGGAGGTCGCCCAGTTCCTGCACCGCCGGGCGACGCGCACGGAGTTCTGCTCCTACCTGGCCGAGCGGGCGGTCTACCACCTGCGCGAGTCCGACCCGCAGAGCTTCGTGCTGCCCCGGATCGGCGGCGCCGCGAAGGTGGCGCTCGCCGAGCTCCAGTACGACGAGTACGGCGGCGGCCGACCCGACCGGCTGCACCAGACGCTCTTCGCCCGCGCGCTCGAGTCCCTCGACATGCCGACCGACCTGGCGCCGTACGTCGCCGGCGCGACGGGGGCGACCCTGGCGTCGGTCAACCTGATGTCGCTGTTCGCGCTGAACCGCCGGCTGCGGGGCGCGGCGATGGGCCACCTGGCGGCGTTCGAGGCGACCAGCTCGCTGCCGTGCGAGCGGATCCTGCGCGGCGCACGCCGGCTGCGGCTGCCGGAGGCGGTGTGCGACTACTACGACGAGCACGTGGAGGCCGACGCCGTGCACGAGCAGCTCGCCATTCGCGGCATCTGCGCCGCCCTGGTCGCGGACGAGCCGGAGCTCGCCGCCGACGTGGTGCTCGGCGCCACCGCGTGCCTGGCCGTGGACGGCCTCGCCGGCGAGGTGCTCCTCGACGGCTGGCGGGCGCAGCGCGACGCACCGGCGGCGGGGTGAGGCGGCGATGACCACACCACGCAGGGTGACGGTGACCGAGTGCCCGGGCGGACCGCTGCTGATCCGCGGCGCGGACGAGGTCGTCGGGATCGACGGCACCGCCGCTCCGGTGGAGCGCGCCGTCGTGGCGCTGTGCCGGTGCGGCCGGTCCGACCGGCTGCCCTGGTGCGACGACAGTCACCGCGATCGCAGGCGAAGGAGGACATCGTGAGAGCAGTGACCTGGCAGGGCAAGGGACGGATGAGCGTCGAGGACGTTCCCGACCCCCGGATCGAGCAGCCCGACGACGTCGTCGTCCGGGTCACCTCGACCGGGCTGTGCGGCTCCGACCTGCACCTCTACGACCCGCTGGCGCCGTTCATGGAGCCCGGAGACGTCGTCGGGCACGAGCCGATCGGGGTCGTCGAGGAGGTCGGCGCGGCCGTCGGGTCGCTCCGGGTGGGCGACCGCGTCGTCGTACCGTTCAACGTCAGCTGCGGCCGGTGCTGGATGTGCGCCCGGGGCCTGCACAGCCAGTGCGAGACCACGCAGAACACCGAGCAGGGCACCGGCGCGAGCCTGTTCGGCTACAGCAAGCTGTACGGGCAGGTGCCGGGCGCGCAGGCGGAGTACCTGCGGGTGCCCTTCGCCGACACGCTGCCGATCAAGGTGCCCGACGGGCCGCCGGACGACCGCTTCGTGTTCCTCTCCGACGTGCTGCCGACGGCCTGGCAGGCCGTGGAGTACGCCGACCTCCGCCCGAGGACACGCTGCTCGTGCTGGGCGCCGGCCCGATCGGCGACATGTGCGCGCGGATCGCGCTGATGCGCGGCATCCGGGTGTTCGTCACGGACCCGGTGGTCGAGCGGATGCAGCGGGTCTCGGCGTACGGCGCCGAGGTGATCGTCACCGACAACGACACCGACACGGTCACCTGCGTCCTCGAGCTCACCCGCGGCCGCGGCGTCGACGCGGTGATCGACGCCGTCGGCATGGAGGCGCACGGCTCGCCGGTGGCCGAGTCCATGGCGAAGCTGGTCGGCTTCCTGCCGGACCGTCTCTCCGAGCCGATCATGCGCACCGCCGGCGTCGACCGGCTGGCCGCGCTGCACCTGGCGATGGACGCCGTGCGACGCGGCGGCACCGTCTCGGTGGTCGGGGTCTACGGCGGGCCGATGGACCCGATGCCGCTGATGGAGATGTTCGACAAGCAGATCCAGCTGCGGATGGGACAGGCGAACGTGCGGCACTGGAGCGACGACATCCTCGCCCTCCTCCTCGAGCCGACCGACCACCTCGGGGTGGACTCGTTCGCGACCCACCACCTGCCACTCGAGGACGCGCCGGCGGCGTACCACGACTTCCGCGAGAAGAACGACGGCATGGTGAAGGTGCTCTTCCAGCCGTGAGACGACGGCGCCAGACGACGGCGCCCCATGCGAATTCGTCGCGATTTGCGTGAAACCGGGACGAATTCGCATGGGGCGCCCGGCTGGTCAGGCCGCGCGGGGGCTGCCCGCGCCGACGGCGCGGCGCAGGTCGGTGAAGATCCGCTGCAGCAGCCGCGAGACCTGCACCTGGGTCACGCCGAGCTCGTCGGCGATCTCCTGCTGGGTGCGCTGCTCGTAGAAGCGCATCCGCAGGATCCGGCGGTCGCGCGGCTTGAGCTTGCGGCACGCAGGGCCCAGCATCGCGACCGCCTCGCTGTGCTCGAAGCCGGGCTCGGTGGCCGGCAGCAGGTCGCCCAGCGGGCTTCCCGTGGCGGCGACCGGCTCGTCGAGCGAGGCGGCGTGGGCGAGGTCACCGCAGGCCAGGGCCTCCTCGACCTCGGCCGGCGGGCAGTCGAGCTCGTCGGCCAGCTCCTGCGGCGTCGGCGGACGGCCGAGGTGCTGCGCCAGCTCCTCCTCGGCGGCCACCAGGCGCGGCCGGATCTCCTGGATCCGTCGCGGCGGGCGGACCGCCCACGCGGCGGAGCGGAAGTGGCGCTTGAGCTCGCCGAGGATGCTCGGCACGGCGAAGACCAGCAGGTCGTCGCCGCGTGCGGGGTCGAAGGACTGGACCGCACGGGTGAGCGCCAGGCAGGCGACCTGCTCGAGCTCGTCGAGACTCTGGCCGCGGTTGCGGTAGCGGGCCGCGAGGGTGCGGGCCACCGGGATGTTGAGGACGATGACCTCTTCGAGGAGACCATCACGCTCGCCCGGTGGACATTCCCGCGCCCTGTCCAGGAGCTCGGCGGTGCGAGCCTTGCGCTCGGCGGAGCTGACCTGGCCGGTGATCGATGCGGTGGAACGGTTGGGAATGGTTGGGATTGCGACGGAGGACACGATTACTCCCGAGGATCGAGAGTGATGTGGCGGTGGGCTTGGCCACGATGTCTGGTGCGTCTTTACCCAACCTAGCGACTCTTCATACCGATGACCACCCCCGATGACCATCGGACGTGGTCCCAACGGGCTAGGCGAAAGGGGACGTCGGGCGCCGTAACCGGGCATGCCTGCCACGGGTTGTACCGCCGTCAGGGCGCACCCGGCGCCCCTCGGCCCGCAGGGGCCACGGACCACGGAGGTCACGGTGGAGCAGATCGTGGTGGCACTGAGCCCGTTCACGCGCCGCAGCCGGTCCCTCGCCCTCGGTCACGCCGGTCTCGGCCTCGACCGCGGGCTCGAGCCCGGCGAGCACCTCGTCCTCCACGACCCGGTGGCCGACGAGCACTTCACCGCCGTCGTGGCCGACATCGCGTTCGAGCTCGCCGACACGTCGTACCGGATCGAGATCGGCACCCGCATCACCGCCGCCGAGGCCGTAGAGTGCGTGGCGCCCCCGACCGACGGCGAGCGGCTCACGACCCGGGACATCGTCGCGCTGCTCACCGAGCTGCGGCGCAGCGAGCGCGACGTCGCGGACGCGCTGGCCGATCTCCGCGCCCGCTGATCCTTCGTTCGACCACCGCGGCGTAGTCCATCCGGACCAGGGCGGATTCTTTACCGAACGGACCTTGGTGAATGGTCTCGCGTCTCGCGGCGCGGCAGCGGAGAATCCTCTCGTGCCAGCCGAGAATCCGATCCGCGTCTACATCGTCGACGACCACGAGGTCGTGCGCCGGGGCGTGGCGAGCCTGATCGCCACCGACCCCGAGCTCGAGGTGGTCGGACAGTCCGGCAGCGCCGGCGTCGCGCTGCGCGAGATCCTCGAGCTGCGGCCCGACATCGCCATCCTCGACGCGAACCTGGCCGACGGCACCGGCGTCGACATCTGCCGCGAGATGCGCTCGGTCGACCCCGACATCAAGGCGCTGATCCTCACGACGTACGACGACCCGGACGCCATCTCCGCCGCGATCCTCGCCGGCGCCGCCGGGTACGTCCTGAAGAAGATCGAGGGCAACTCGCTCCTCAACGGCATCAAGCTGGTCGCCGGCGGCCACTCGCTCATCGACCCCGCGGTCGCCAACCGGGTCGTGGAGCAGATGGAGATGCAGCGCAAGTCGCTCGACGTCATCTGCGAGCTCACGCCCCAGCAGCGCAAGATCTTCTTCCTCATCGCCGAGGGCATGACCAACCGGCAGATCGCCGAGAAGCTCTACCTCGCCGAGAAGACCGTGAAGAACCACGTCACCGGCCTGCTCGCCCGCCTCGGCCTCCAGCACCGCACGCAGGCCGCGCTGCTCGCCGTACGGCTGCGCGGGGCCGAGGGCGCCCGGCCGGCCGTGGGCGCCGGCTCCGGGGTGGCGGTGGCGCGCCGGGTGGGCTGAGGCGCCGCGTGGGCCGAGCGTCGCTCGGTCGTCGTCCTGGGCGTCGTACCAGGAGTAACCCCTGTCCCATGAGTCACTGGGATGGGGCTTTTCATGCGCTTGTCAGGGGTTGCAACCCCTGACAAGCGCATGGATCCCGGATGTCCGGGGATCCATGCAGCCGAGCCGGCCCGAGCCCGACCCGCGCAGGGTGAGGCGAGTGCAGCGAGGGGACCTGGCCCCGTCGAGGTAGGCCGAGCCGTCAGGTGCGGGAGCGGAGGGCCTGGCTGAGGGACGCGACAGCCGACTCCGGCGGGGAGGCGGCGTCGGCGTTGGCGTCGGCGAGCTCGGCGAGCAGCTCGGCGCGGTGGACGGCGACCGAGCGCGGGGCGTCGATGCCGATCCGGACGACGTCGCCGCGCACCTCGAGGACGGTCACGGTGACGGCCTCGGGCGAGCCGCCGCCGATGACGACGCTTTCGCCGATGCGACGCGAGAGAACCAGCACGTGGTGAGGCTATCGCGTCACGCGACGAGCGGTGCGGCGAGCGGCAGGTCCGCGTCGTCCAGGATCACCTGGCTGCCGCGCCGCGTCGCCGGGTTGACGACCAGCGGTGCACGGAGGTTGACGGTGGTGTCGGCGAGGGTGGCGCCGGCGTGGACCACGAGCAGCACGAGTACGTCGGCGGCCGACTCCTCGTCGATGCCGAGCTCGGCGGCGACGTCGTCGTCGAGGTCGAGGGCGTAGTCGGGGTAGAACGGCGCAGGGGGCACCACCACGAACTGCAGGTCCTGGCTGTCGAGCGACCGGAAGCCGTGCAGCACGCCGTCGTCGTCGAGGCGGACGAGCGCGAACCGCTCGTCGTCGGGGAACCCGGGCATCGGGTGGGCCAGCTCGATGACGGGGAGGTCCATGCACCCGATCATCGCAGGAAGTCCAGCAGGCTGGGCTGCATGACGCGCGCCGTCGCGGCCAGGGCCGCCTGGTAGGCGACCTCCTGCAGCTTGAGGTGCACGGTGGTCTCGGCCAGGTCGGCGTTCTCGATCGTGCTCAGGCTGTTCTCCAGCGAGATCTTCGCGTCGTCGGCGGCCAGGCCCGACTGCTCGATCCGCTGGTAGCGGGTGCCCGCGACCGCGCGGGCGCCGGTGACGGTGTCCTCCCGCGCCCGGAGCACGTCGATCGAGGCCCCGATGGCCGCGGTGTCGCCGGCGCGCAGCGCGGCCGCCAGGGCGTCCAGCTCCGCGAACACCGAGCTCGCGCCGTCGCCGAACACGGTCCGCCCGTCGACGTCGACCTGGACGACGACGCCGTCGGCGACCCGCCGGTCCACCGAGCCGGGTACGCCGACCCAGTTGCCACCCGCGTCGTACGCCCGCCCCCCGGCGGTGACGCCGCCGAAGACGGGCCGCTCGAGGTAGCTGGCGTTGGCGAGGCCGAGCAGCTGCTCGCGGATCCCCTCGACCTCGACCGCGAGCGCGTCGCGGGCCTGCTGGCCCAGGGCGCCGGTGTTGGCGCCCTGGATCGCGAGATCCCGCGCGCGTCGTACCGTGCTGGTGGTGGCGTCCAGCGTGCTGTCGATCTGGGTCAGCCAGCCGATGCCGTCCTGCGCGTTGCGCGCGTACTGCGTCTGGTCGGAGACCGAGGCTCGGATCCGCATGGCGGCCGTCGTTCCTGTCGGGTTGTCGGAGGGGCGGTTGATGACCCGTCCGGACGAGAGCTGCTCCTGCAGCGTCGCCATCCGCCCGAGGTTGCGCTGCAGGTTGGCGAGCGAGCCCTCGGTGAGCATCCGCTGGGTGACGCGTCCGATCGTCATGGCTGTCCCCTATCGCCCGACGAGGCCGGTGCGGTTGATGAGCGTGTCGAGCACCTCGTCGAGCGTCGTCATCAGCCGCGCGGCCGCTTCGTAGGCCCGCTGCGCGGCGACCATGTTGACGGTCTCCTCGTCCAGGCTGACGCCGGCCTGCTGCTCGCGGGCGTCGTCGAGGGCACCGGAGAGCGAGGCCTGGTTGGCGGTACGACGCTCGAGCGCGGCGACCTCGGTCCCGAGGCCGTTGACGAGGCGCTGGTAGGCGTCCGGATAGGTGCCGACCCGGCTGAGCAGGTCGGCGTTGCCGCCGTCGAGCGCGCCGCCGGGCAGGCTGGACGCGGCCAGCTGCGCCGGGTCGGTGATCGCGACCTGCAGGCTGGCGGCGCCGACGAGTGGGTCGTAGGTGAACAGCGGCACGCCCGGGGCGCCGCTGGCGTCGTACCCCGCCGCCTGCTGGGCGTTGACGCTCGCGGCGAGGTCGGCGGCGACGGCGTCCAGCCCGGCGCGGTACGCCGGCAGGGTGGTCGTCAGCACCTCCGTGACCGCGCCCAGCTCGCCGCCGGGTCCGGCCGAGCCGGTCGGGAGCACGGTGCTGCCCCACGAGGCGTCGACGCGGTAGCTGATGGCGGAGCCGTCCGCGTCGCCGGCCGGCGTGATGCCCGAGGCGACGACGAGGGCGCCGGCCTCCTTGCCCTGGACGAGGGTGGTGCCGCCGACGGCGACGGTGTACTGGCCGTCGGGCTCGATCGTGGTGACGGCGCCGGCGAGCTCGGCCAGGCGCAGCGCGAGCTGGTCGCGGCGGTCGCGCAGCACGCCCGCGTCGGTGCCGTTCTGCTCGGTGACGAGGATGTCGTGGTTGAGCGCGGCGAGGCCGCTGGCGGCGGTGTCGATCTCGCTGACGAGGCTGTTCGCGTGGACGCGCTGGTCGGCCTCCTCCCGCGTGACGTTGCCGACCTGCATCCGCAGCGCCTGCGCGAGCGTCTCGGCGCGGCCGAGGACCTGCTGGCGCGCGGCGGTGCCGCCGGGGTTGAGCGAGAGGTCCTGCCAGGCGTTGCGGAGGTCGAGCATCGCGGCGTGCACGCCGTTCGGGCCGGGCTCGCCGACGCCCGCCTCGACCCGGGCCAGGATCGTCCGGCTGGTCGAGAGGTAGGCGAGCAGGCCGTGCTCGCGGCGGACCCGCGCGTCGAGCAGGGGTCGGTCATCCGGCGGATCCCGCCCACCGCGACGCCGTCGCCGTGCCCGTCGTACCTCGACCAGAGGGCGGCCTGGGCGCTGCTGACCGAGGCGCCGACCACGCTGCGGCGGACGTAGCCCTCGGTGGTGGCGTTGGCGATGTTGTTGCCGGCGACCTCGAGCGCGACCTGGTTGTAGCGCAGCGCGGAGAGGGCGGAGGTGATGGAGCCGAACGAGCCGGCCATCACAGGCTCCGGTCGAGCAGGTGCTGGCGCGGGGCGTCGGCGACGACGGTCCCCGCGTGCGTGTAGCTCGCGGTCGTCGTGCCCCCGATCGCGAGCAGCGTCTCGCGGGCCGACCGGTAGCCGGCGGTGAGCAGGCCCTTGGCCTCCTCGGAGGTCTCCGCGATGTCGCGGGCGATCGCGACGAGGGCGTCGCGGTGGTCGTGCAGGATGCCGCGCCACGGGTCGGGCGCCGCCTCGGCGAGCGCCGACAGCGACGGGTTGGGCGTCAAGCCCAGCAGCGCGGCGGTCTCGTCGGCGGCCGTGGCGCGCAGCACCTCGGTGGCGCGCAGGTCGTCGAGCAGGGCCTCGATGTCACGGGTGGCGTTGACCAGCCACCGGGTCCGGCCGCTGGCGAGCACCAGCCGCTCGACCTCGAGGCGGTAGGCGAGCGCCTCGAGCATCTCCCGCTCCCGCCACAGGACCTGTGACAGCCTGTCCATCTCTGCTGTGTCTGTGTCGACCACGACGTCTCCGACCTCTCCGCCCCGAGCTGCGGGGACATTCGTGTGGTCCCATCGCCCGGACCGGCCCGTACCTGAGCCGTTTCCGGCAGCTTCACCACCGAACGGTCAGCGCGCGGTTTCCATGGTGACCAGAGGCACCCGGGACCTCGGTCCCCATTTGCCGGACCGTCCGGACCCAATGGATCAAATGCCCTGCGCGCCGCACACCGCGCGCCCGAATCTCGTGCTCGTGAACGCGAACGAGGCGACCGCCACCACGGGAACGGACGAGCTGGTCACCGGCCACATGCCCCTGGTCGGGCACATCGTGCGGGAGACGATGGGGCGGGTGCCGTCCCACGTGAACCGCGACGACCTCACCTCGGCGGGCCTGACCGCCCTGGTGCTGGCGGCCCGTGCGTACGACGACGGCCGCGGCGTGCCGTTCGACCGGTACGCCGCCACCCGGATCCGCGGCGCGCTGCTGGACGAGCTGCGCTCGGTCGACTGGGCCTCGCGGTCCGTACGGCGCCGCGCCCGCGACCTCGCCGAGACGCGCAACCGCCTCTCGGTGGTCCTCGGCCGCACGCCCACCCTCGCCGAGGTCGCCCGCGCCACCGGCCTGAGCGAGGACGAGGTGGTCGCCAACGACGACGACGTGTCCCGGGCCCAGGTGCTGTCGCTGCAGGGCTCGAGCACCACCCCGATCGAGGAGCTGGTGCCGACCCGCGCCCCCTCCCCCGAGGACCTGCTCGAGCACGGCGAGCGGCTCACCTACCTCCGCGAGGCGATCGCCGAGCTGCCGGACCGGCTGCGGGTCGTCGTGGAGGACTACTTCTTCGCCGAGCGGCCGATGGCCGACATCGCGACGGACCTGGGCGTCACCGACTCCCGGATCTCGCAGATGCGCGCCGAGGCGCTCTCCCTGCTCCGCGACGCCCTCAACCACGAGCTCGAGCCGTCGCTCGTGCAGCAGACCGGCAAGGCCGGAGGAGTCGCGCAGCGGCGCCGGGAGTCCTACTTCGCTGCCGTCGCCGCCCGCCACGCCGCCGGCGTACGACGGGGCCTCAGCCCGCTCGACGCGGTCGGCTGACTCGCCGCGGAAACGCCGCGGAAAACCGCTCAGCCCCGCGATCGGCGTACCGATCACCACCCCGAAGGGCGACCACGGACGGTCTCCCGGGAAACCGCAAGTGACCTGATTCCAGGAGGGAAACACCATGGGTCTTCGCATCAACCAGAACATCGAGGCGACCAACGCGTACCGCAACCTGTCGGTGACGCAGAACCAGCTCTCGAAGTCGATGGAGAAGCTGTCGTCCGGCTTCCGGATCAACCGGGCCGCCGACGACGCCGCCGGCCTGGCGATCTCCGAGGGCCTGCGCTCGCAGGTCGGTGGTCTCAAGGTCGCCGTCCGCAACGCCCAGGACGGCATCTCGGTCGCCCAGACCGCTGAAGGCGCGCTCACCGAGGTCCACTCGATGCTCCAGCGCATCAACGACCTCGCCGTGCAGTACGCCAACGGCACGCAGAACACCGACTCGCAGGCCGCGATCGAGGCCGAGGTCACCGAGCTCAACTCGGAGATCACCCGGATCAAGGACAACACCAAGTTCAACGGTGTGGCCCTGTTCGGCGGCACCGCGCTGGACTTCCAGGTCGGGTACGCCGACGCGGACTCGATCACGATCTCGGCGACCGCGCTCGCCGACTTCACGACCGCCGTCGGCACGCTGACCGCGGCCGGCGGCAGCGACGCGGTGCAGGCGGCCATCACCGCCGTCTCGACGCAGCGTGCCGAGCTCGGTGCGGTGCAGAACCGGTTCGAGCACACCATCAACAACGTCAACGTGGCGATCGAGAACCTCTCGGCCTCCGAGTCGCGGATCCGCGACACCGACATGGCCCAGGAGATGATGAGCCTCACCCGCTCGCAGATCCTCTCCCAGGCCGGCACCGCCATGCTCGCCCAGGCCAACTCGGCCCCGAACGGCGTGCTGCAGCTGCTCCGCGGCTGATCCCGCAGCCGCTGCACCCGACGCGTGCCGGTGGGCCGACCGGCCCACCGGCGCTCGCGTCTCTCCCCTCACCGTCCCGAGCACCCCCGCGGAGGAGCACCATGGCCGGCACCAGCAGCATCGGCGGGCTCGCCAGCGGTCTCGACACCGCGACCATCGTCAACCAGCTGATGACGCTCGAGGCCGTGTCGCAGACCAAGCTGAAGTCGCAGGTCACGACCGAGCAGGGCAAGGTGACCGCGCTGCAGAAGCTGAACACCGCGCTGCAGTCGCTCGCCACCGCCGCCAAGGCCATGGCCGTCCCCGCGACGAGCACCTGGTCCAGCCTCACGGCGACCTCGAGCAACACCGGGGTGAGCATCGCGGCCACGTCGGCCGCGACCCCCGGCGCGTTCACGGTGACCGTCGGGCAGACGGCGCTCACCCACCAGCTCGCGTACGCCGACGCCCACAGCCGCTCCGACGTGGTCACCGGCGCGACGAGCAGCGTCGTACTCAAGCGGGCGGGCGAGCCGGACCTCCAGATCGACACCGCGAACGGCACCCTCGAGGAGCTCGCGGCCGCCATCAACGGCGCCGACGCCGGCGTCCGCGCGACGCTGGTGCGGACCGGCAGCGCCGGCGGGACCGACCAGTACCGCCTGCTCGTCGAGTCCTCGGCCACCGGCGCCGCGCAGGCCTTCGAGCTCACCGACAGCAGCGGCGCCGCCCTCCTCGGCGACGCCACCGTGCGCGCCGGACGCGACGCGAGCATCGACATCGGCGGGATCACCGCCACCTCGGCCAGCAACACCTTCGCCGACGTCGTACCCGGCGTGACGATCACCCTCGGGGCGGCGGCGACCGGGAGCGCCGACGTGACCGTCGCCCGCGACGCCGAGGCCCAGAGCGCCGCGGTCAAGGGCTTCGTGGACCAGCTCAACGCGGTCCTCACCCAGATCTCGACGCTGACCGCCAACGGCGCCGAGGCCAAGGGCACGCTCGCCGGCGACAGCACGCTGCGCCGGGTGGCCGGCGCCCTTCAGGACGCGGTCTTCCCGCCCGAGGGCACGTCGATGGCGAGGTTCGGCATCCAGGTGGACCGCTACGGCAAGGTCACCTTCGACGCCGAGGTGTTCGCGTCGTCGTACGCCGCCGACCCGGTCGCCACCGCCGCCGCCTTCACCGGCGCCGACGGCTTCGCCGCGCGGGTGCAGAAGGTCGCCGACGCCGCGAGCGACAAGTACGACGGCACGGTGACGAACGCGATCACCAGCCACACCTCGACCATCACCCGCCTGAACGCGAGCATCGCGGCCTGGGACGACCGTCTCGAGCTGCGGCGGGCGACCCTGGAACGCCAGTACACCGCCCTCGAGACCGCCCTCTCCCAGCTGAACAGCCAGTCCTCCTGGCTCACCAGCCAGCTGGAGGCGCTCGCCAACTCGACCAGCAGCTGAGGACCATCCGATGTACGCCACCACCTCGATGCGCAGCGCGCAGTCCGCCTACCGCGACAACGCCGTGGCGACGGCGTCCCCCGCCCGTCTCCTCGTGATGCTGGTCGAGCGCCTCGTGCTCGACGTCCAACGCGGCCTGGCCGCCCAGGAGGCCGGGCAGTGGTCCGAGGCGCACGAGCACCTGCTGCACGCGCAGGACATCGTGATCGAGCTGGAGTCGAGCCTCGACATCGACCGGATGCCGGCCGGGCGGCAGCTCGCGGCCCTCTACGAGTACCTCCGCGGCCGACTGGTCCTCGCGAACGTCCGCCGCCGGACCAGCCTGACCGAGGAGGCGCTCGACCTCTCCCGGCAGCTCTGCGACACCTGGCGCGAGGCGGCGATGACGGCGGTCGCGCCGTGACCACCGTGCACGCCGCCAGCTCCGCGGTGCCGGCGGAGGGTCCTGAGGCTCCCGTCCACCCCGACCGTCCGGCGTCCTGGCAGGAGGCGCTCGACCGACTGGAGGCGCACGCCGACCACGCCGAGCAGATGCTCCACGGCGTCCCCGCCGGCGCCACCGGTACGACGCTCGCGCCCTGGCTGCCTCCCACCGACCTCGGCCCGATGCCCGGCGAGATGGTCCCCCGCGCCCGCGCCCTCCTGACCCGCCAGCAGCGGCTGATGGCCGCCATCCCCGGCGTCCTCGCCGACACCCGCGGCCAGCAGCAGGTCGCCGACCGGGTCGGACGGGCGACGACCGCACCCACCACGCCGGTCTACCTGGACGTCACCGCCTGACGTCGGGCGGCGGTGGTCCCGACAGCATCTGGCGTGCTGTCCGCGATCCGGGCCGAGGTCGAAGGACGCCAGGCCTCCCAGATCAGGGAGTGGGAGGCCATCGTCACCTGGGCCAGCGAGCACGTCGTTACCACACCGGAGGGTGCGGCGACGATCACCGACGGGTACCTCGATACGGGGGTCCCGATCGCGGGGACGGGGCGCCGTTGGTGTCGGAGTTCGCGCTCATGGAGCTCGTCGCCGTGTTGGGACGTTCGCCGGACGGTGGACGGGCCTATGTGGGGCGGGTCATCGAATGCGCCTGGCGGCTCCCTCAGGTCTATGCCGCCGTGATGACGGGTCGGCTCACCCCGTGGCGGGCCGAGCGGATCGCGGACCTCACCCACGGGTTGAACGCCGACGCGGCTGGGTTCGTGGACCGGCAGCTCGTCCACGCCTCCGGGGTCGGGTGGGCCCAGCTGGACCGGCTCATCGCCGAAGCGATCCTCCGGTTCGACCCCGAACGCGCCCGAAGCCGAACGCGCGACCGCGGCCGATCAACGCTATGTGGAGGTCGGGGACCCCGACACCCACGGCAACACGAACGGGATCGTGCACCTCTCCGGGGTCCTCGACGCTGCTGACGGACACGACCTCGATGTTGCGATCACCCGCCGCGCCCACCTGCTCGGGGACCTCGGCAACGACGCTCCGCTCGATGTGCGCCGCTCGGTCGCGCTCGGCGAGTTGGCCCGGGCCGACCTGATGCTCGATCTCGACGGACCCGGCCCCGGCTCACCAGGGTCCTTGGGTTCCCCGGGCCGCAAAGCCGTCGTGAACGTGCACATCACCGACACCACCCTGGTCGGTCACAACCCCGTGGGCCGCTGGGACGAGGGACGGTGCCCGATCTCGAGCGAGCAGATCAAGGAATGGCTCGGCTCGGCCAGCACCGTGATCGTGCGACCGGTGATCGACCTGGCCGACCACGTGCCGATCGACTCCTACGAGATCCCCGAGCGCCACCGCGTCCAGGTCCAGCTCCGTGACCACAGGTGCCGCTTCCCCCACTGCACGAGACCGGCCACCCGCTGCGACCTCGACCATGCCAGGCCCTATGGCGAGGGTTGGCCGACCTGTCCGTGCAACGAGGTGCCGCTCTGTCGTAGGCACCATCGCGCCAAGACCCACTCCGCGTGGTCCTACGACATCGTGATGCCCGGCTCCTATGAGTGGACCAGCCCGAGCGGCTTCCGATTCCGGGTCGACCACCACGGCACCCACCCACCGGACGACTGAATCCCCCGCCCGCACCCCGCAACCCGACGGTTGCGGGGATGCAGGCGTGTCCAGACCCACTCTCAGCGCTGCGATCCCCGCAACCCAGCAGACCGCAAGGAGAAGCGGACCGGCCGCCGGACAGCTGTCAGAGCGCCAGCCGCTCCCGTACGACGCCCGCGAGCCGCTGCGCGACGGCCTCGGCCTGCTCGGCGGTCGGGGCCTCGACCATGACGCGGACCAGCGGCTCGGTGCCGGAGGGACGCAGCAGCACGCGGCCCGTCGTACCCAGCTCGGCCTCGGCCCCGGCGACCGCCTCGAGCAGGGCCGGGTCGTCGGTGCGGGTGCGGTCGACGCCGCCGACGTTGACGAGCACCTGCGGGAGGCGGGTCATCACGCCGGCGAGATCGCGCAGGGAGCGGCCGGTGGTGGCCATCCGGCGGGCGACGTGGAGGGCGGTGAGGATGCCGTCGCCGGTGGTCGCGTGCTCGCGCAGGATCACGTGGCCGGACTGCTCGCCGCCGAGGCTGTACCCGCCGCGGCGCATCTCGTCGAGGACGTACCGGTCGCCCACGGCGGTCTGCACGACCTTGACGCCGGCGGAGTCCATGGCCTGGAGCAGGCCGAGGTTGCTCATCACGGTCGCGACGAGGGTGTCGTCGACGAGCCCGCCGGCCTCGCGGAGCGCGAGCGCGAGGACCGCCATGATCTGGTCGCCGTCGACGATCTGGCCGGTGTGGTCGACGGCCAGGCAGCGGTCGGCGTCGCCGTCGACGGCGAAGCCGGCGTCGGCGCCGTGGTCCAGCACCGCCTTCTGCAGGGGCCCGAGGTGGGTGGAGCCGCAGCCGTCGTTGATGTTGAGGCCGTCGGGCGAGGCGCCGATGGTGATGACGTCGGCGCCGGCGTCGGCGAGCGCCCGGGGGCCGACCTCGCTCGCCGCGCCGTGGGCGCAGTCGAGGACGAGCCGCAGCCCGGCCAGCGGTCGGCCGGCGGGGGCGTCGAGGGTGCGGACCAGGTGGTCGACGTACTCCTTGACGGTGGGACCGTACGGCGTGACCCGGCCGACCGCGGCGCCCGTCGGGCGCTCCCAGTCCTGGCCGAGGAGCGCCTCGATCTCCCGCTCGAGGGCGTCGTCGAGCTTGACTCCGCCGCGGGCGAGGAACTTGATGCCGTTGTCGGGCATCGGGTTGTGGGAGGCGCTGATGACGACGCCGACGTCGGCGCCGAGGGCGTCGGTGAAGTAGGCGACGCCCGGCGTCGGCAGCACCCGCAGGCGCAGTACGTCGACCCCCGCCGAGGCGAGGCCGGCGACGACGGCGTGCTCGAGGAACTGCCCGGAGATCCGGGTGTCACGGCCGACGACGGCCAGCGGGCGCGGCCGGCTGTACCCGCCGTGCTCGACGAGCACGCGGGCCGCGGCGCTGCCGAGATCGACCGCCAGCCCGGCGGTCAGCTTGTCGTTGGCCAGCCCACGGACCCCGTCGGTCCCGAAGATGCGCGGCACGTGCTCCCCCTGGCGATTGGTGTGGTGCGGGTGAAATGGCGACAGGGCCACGGACCGCGGCTGCGGTGCGTGGCCCTGTCGTGTCGATCTTTGCGCTGCGTCGCGTGCCGGAGTGCCTCGCAAGGCGGAGCCGCGAAGGCGACCTCTGAGGCGGAGCGGTCGTCGAGCGGCGACAGTCGCTCGCTGCGGTGCCCGGCACGCGGCGCAGAATCAGCGCTTGGAGTACTGCGGGGCCTTACGGGCCTTCTTGAGACCGGCCTTCTTGCGCTCGGTCGCCCGGGCGTCGCGGGTCAGCAGACCGGCCTTCTTCAGCGTCGGGCGGTAGGCGTCGACGTCCACCCCGTTGAGGGAGCGGGCCACACCGAGGCGCAGCGCACCGGCCTGACCGGTGATGCCGCCGCCGTGGATGCGGGCGATGACGTCGAAGCGGCCCTCGAGGCCGAGCGCCGCGAACGGCTCGTTGACGACCTGCTGGTGCAGCTTGTTGGGGAAGTAGTCGTCGATGGTCCGGCCGTTGATGGTCCAGTTGCCGGTGCCGGGGACGATCCGCACCCGGGCCACGGCCTCCTTGCGGCGGCCGGTGGCGGCGCCGGGGGCGATGGTCACGGGGCGGTTGTCGACGGCAGCCGACGGGGAGGTCTCGCTGGTGTAGGCGACACCCTGGTCGTCGGTCTCGAAGGTCTCCTCGACCTCGTTGGTGTTCTCAGTCACGATGGGTCAGTCCTCAGTCCGTTCAGATCAGTCGAGAAGTCACTGGGAGATCTGGGTGATCTCGTAGGGGACGGCCTTCTGGGCCTGGTGGGGGTGAGCCGGGCCGCTGTAGACCTTCAGCTTCTTGATCATCTGCCGGCCGAGGCGGTTCTTCGGCAGCATGCCCCAGACAGCCTTCTCGACGGCCTTGCGGGCGTCCTTGTCGAGGACGTCGCCGATGGGGGTCGCGGTCAGGCCGCCGGGGTAGCCGGAGTGGCGGTAGACCAGCTTGTCGGCACGCTTGTTGCCGGACAGGGCGACCTTGTCGGCGTTGACGATGATGACGTAGTCGCCGGTGTCGGCGTTCGGCGCGAAGATCGGCTTGTGCTTGCCGCGCAGCAGGTTCGCGGCGGTGACAGCCAGCCGACCGAGGACGACGTCGGTCGCGTCGATCACGAGCCAGGCGCGCTCGACGTCGCCGGGCTTCGGAGCGTAGGTGCGCATGAGTGCGTACCCTTCCTTGCTAGTTCGTTGCCCGTACGACGGTCGCCGCCCGGGTTGCCTCCGCGGCGGACCGCTCGGGCGACGTCTCCTGACGAACTCAGCCCGGCCCACGCACGCTCGTCTCTCGACGATCCATGGGCGATCCGGGTCTGCCCCGCGCGGACCGGGCTCCGGGAGGAGCGGGCGCGCGAAGCGGCAGGAGACGCGACCAGCAAGACTACGGGCGCCCCGGAGCACGGTCAAAATGCCGCCTCATGGTGACCTGTGTCACACTCTGGCCTCCGGAGAGGAGAGGCCGTGGACTCAGGACTGGTGTCGGTCGGGCTTCCGGCCGCCCTGGCGATCATCATGTTCGGCCTCGGGCTGGCGCTGACGGTCGACGACTTCCGCCGCGTCGGGCGCACGCCGCTGCCGGTCGGCGTCGCGCTGGCCGCGCAGCTCGTCGTCCTGCCGCTGGTGTGCTTCGGCCTGGTCCTCGCGCTCGACCTCGAGCCGATCCTCGCCGTCGGCATGATGCTGCTGGCGGCCTCGCCCGGCGGTACGACGGCCAACCTGTTCAGCCACCTGTTCCGCGGCGACGTGGCCCTCAACATCACGCTGACGGCGGTCAACTCACTGATCGCCGTCGTCAGCCTGCCCCTCGTCGTCAACCTCGCGGTCGGCTGGTTCGACCCGCCCGGGGCCGACGACATCGGGCTGCAGCTCGCCAAGACGGCCCAGGTGTTCGCGATCGTGCTGGTGCCGGTCGCGCTGGGGATGCTGGTCCGGCACGCCCGGCCGGCGTTCGCGCAGCGCGCGGACAGGCCGGTGCGGATCGCGTCGGCCGTCGTCCTCGCCCTGGTGATCGCCGGGGCGCTGATCGGCGAGCGGGAGAGCCTCGCCGACTACCTCGCCGACATCGGCGTCGCCACCGCGCTGTTCTGCGCCCTCAGCCTGACCATCGGCTACCTGCTCCCCCGCCTCTTCGGCGTCGCCGAGAAGCAGGCGCTCGCCTCCGCGTTCGAGGTCGGCATCCACAACAGCACGCTGGCGATCGCGGTCGCCCTCAGCGTGCTCGACAACGACACCCTGGCGGTGCCGGCGGCGGTGTACGGCGTACTGATGTTCCCGCTCGCGCTGCTGGCCGGATGGCTGCTCACCCGCTCCCGGACCGGCCGGGTCGCCGACCCCGCTCGGTGAGAAAACGGACACCGCCTTTTGGTCGAGTGACGCAGGCGACTAGGTTGCAAGGGTGACTGACTCTCTCACCGTACGCGACAACCGCACCGGCGCGGAGTACGAGATCCCGATCACCGACGGCACCATCAAGGCCGCGGACCTCGGGCAGATCAAGCTCAACGACGACGAGCCGGGCCTCGCCACCTACGACCCCGGCTTCGTGAACACGGCCTCCTGTCGAAGCGCCATCACCTATATCGACGGCGACAAGGGCATCCTCGAGTACCGCGGGTACCCGATCGAGCAGCTCGCCGAGAAGTCGAACTTCCTCGAGGTGGCCTATCTCCTCATCCACGGCGACCTGCCCACCAAGGAGCAGTACGAGCAGTGGGTGCACGAGATCACCTTCCACACGTTCGTGCATGAGAACGTGAAGACGTTCATGCAGGGCTTCCGCTACGACGCGCACCCGATGGGGATGCTGATGGCGTCGGTGGGGGCCCTGTCGACGTTCTACCCCGAGTCGAGCCGCATCGACGACCCCGACAACCGCCACATCCAGATCGTCCGGATGATCGCCAAGATGCCGACCCTCGGCGCCTGGTCCTTCCGCCACGCGCAGGGCAAGCCGTACGTCTACCCCGACAACGAGCTGTCGTACGCCGAGAACTTCCTCTCGATGCTGTTCAAGATGAGCGAGACGAAGTACGCCGCGGACCCGCGCATCGCCAAGGCGCTCGACGTGCTCTTCATCCTGCACGCCGACCACGAGCAGAACTGCTCGACCAACGCGGTCCGCTCGGTGGGCTCCTCGCAGGTCGACCCCTACTCGGCCGTCTCCGCCGGCATCGGCGCCCTGTTCGGCCCGCTCCACGGCGGCGCCAACGAGGCGGTGCTGCGGATGCTGCGCCGGATCGGCACCAAGGACAACATCCCCGCCTTCATCGAGGGCGTGAAGAACGGCGAAGAGCGCCTGATGGGCTTCGGCCACCGGGTCTACAAGAACTACGACCCGCGCGCGAAGATCATCAAGAAGGCCTGCGACGACGTCTTCGAGGTCACCGGGGTCAACCCGCTGCTCGAGGTCGCCCAGGAGCTGGAGAAGATCGCGCTCGAGGACGAGTACTTCGTCAAGCGCAAGCTCTACCCCAACGTCGACTTCTACTCCGGGCTCATCTACGAGGCCCTCGAGTTCCCGCCGGAGATGTTCACGGTCCTGTTCGCGATCGGCCGCACCCCCGGCTGGCTCGCGCAGTGGCTGGAGCTCGTGCAGGACAAGGAGCAGAAGATCGCGCGCCCGAAGCAGATCTACACCGGCGCGCGCACGCTCGACTTCGTCCCCGCCGAGCAGCGCTGGGCCTGAGTCCCACCCGCCTCGTCACGGCCCCGGTCACCTGGTGACCGGGGTCGTTGCGTCGGCGGGGCGTCAGGCGAGGAGTGCGTCGACGTCGACCGGAACCTCGACCTCGCCGTAGCGCAGGGTCGCCTGGCCGCTGGTGAAGCGGGCGGTCTGGACGTAGATGCCGTCGACCAGGTCCATGGTCACGACCTCGTGGTCGCGGGGATCGACGATCCAGTAGCAGGGTGCGCCCCAGGCGGCGTAGCGCTGCACCTTGGCGATCATGTCCCGGGCCCGGTTGGTGGACACGATCTCCACGATCAGGTGCGGCGTCCCCGACAGCGCTCGCTGCTCGTCGGTCACGTCGTGGACCATCAGGTCCGGGCCGACCTCCTCCCGGACGCCCGAGGGGATCCAGCCCCAGCCTCGGGTCACCTGGGTGCCCGGAGCCACATGCTGGTGCAGGATCATCTGCAGCCGGAACTCGATGTTCTGGTGACGCTGTGAGGGCTGTGCGGCCACGACGAGTGCTCCTTCGTAGTACTCGCTCGGGACCACATCCGCTTCGAGGTATTCCTCCCAGGTCATCGGAAAGCGCTGCGCCTCGTCGCTGGGCCGGATGTCACCGGGCTGGATCGCCACGCTCATCGCCACTCCTTCCGGTTTCGGCGTCTCCCGAGATCGTCGCCGATGCCTTGACCCTCCGCAACCGCCCGAGGACTCGCAACCGGCGGCGTCAACCCTGTGGAAAACCGGGCAGAGCGACGTCGTACAGCCACGGCCGGAGCAGCCCGGCGACGTCGGTGCCGGTGCGGGCGGAGGCGAAGTCGAGGAAGTCGTCGGTGGTGACGGACTCCCCCGCCCGTGACCCGGCCCAGTCGCGGAGGACGCCGAAGAAGGCCTCGTCGCCGACAGCCACGCGCAACGCGTGCAGGGCCAGGGCGCCGCGCTTGTAGACGCGGTCGTCGAACATCAGCTCCGGCCCGGGATCGGCGAGGACGAGGTCCTGCGGCAGGTCGGCGAGTCGCTCGTGGTGGTGGCGGGCCCACGCGTCGCAGGTGCGCGGGCCGCCGCTCTCCTCCGACCACAGCCACTCGGCGTAGCAGGCGAAGCCCTCGTGCAGCCAGATGTCGCGCCAGCGGCGCAGGGTGACGGCGTTGCCGTACCACTGGTGGGCGAGCTCGTGGGCGATCAGCCGCACGTGCGACCAGTCCGGCTTGCAGTAGTTGCGGCCGAAGGTCGACAGGCTCTGGCTCTCCAGCGGGATCTCGAGGTCGTCGTCGGTGATGACGGCGGTGTACCCGTCGTAGGGGTACGGCCCGAAGACCCGCTCGAAGAACTCCAGCATCGCCGGCTGCTGGTCGAAGGAGCCGGCGAGGTCGGCGTCCGGCGGCGCGATGGTGCGGGTGCGCGGGCCGTGGTCGGTCGTGGCGTAGCGGCCGATCTGGACCGTGGCCAGGTAGGTCGACATCGGCCGGTCCATCACGTAGGTCCAGCTCTCGGCGCTCGCGTGGCGCTGGTGGGCCGCGAGCGTGCCGTTGGACACGACGGCGTAGCCGGTGGGCGCCGCCAGCGTGATCCGGTACGTCGCCTTGTCGTCGGGCCGGTCGTTGCACGGGAACCACGTGGGCGCGCCGTGGGGCTGAGCCGCGACGATGACGCCGTCCTCGAGCTCCTCCCAGCCGGCGTCGCCGTGCCGGCGGTCGATGACCGGCTTCGGCGACCCGCCGTAGACCACGGTCAGCCTCAAGGGCGTGCCCGCGGCCACCGAGCGGTCGAGCTGCAGGACCAGCCGCCGCTCGCGGGCCGACCACTTCTTGACGCGGGCGCCGTCGAGGCGCAGCTTGCCGGCGCGGAGGCCGGCGAGGTCGAGCACCAGTCGCGGGGTGTCCTGGAGCACGACGAGGTCGAGGACCGCCGTCCCGGTCAGCCGGTTGCCGTCGGGGACGTAGGCGAGGTCGAGGTCGTAGTGCCGGACCGCGTACGACGGGTCGCCGTGGCCGGGCAGGTACGGATCGGCGGTGGGGAGCTGCGGCACGGCGGTCAGTCGGCCCACGGGCCGATCGGGTTGCCGATCCAGCGCGTCTTGTCCGGCACGGTCTCCCCCTCATCACCAACGACACCGGCCCGACCGTAGCGTGCCTGCCCAAGGTCGCGGCCGGCAGCACCACCGAGTTGGGGCCCACGGTGGCGCCGCGGTGCAGCCGGACGGCGTCGGTGGCGAGCAGCCGGTCGTGGAACAGGTGGGTCTGCACGACGCTGCCCTGGTTGACGACTGAGCCGGCGCCGAGCTCGACGAGGTCCGGCTCGGGCAGCCAGTACGACTCGCACCACACGCCGCGTCCGACTCGCGCCCCATCGCCCGGAACCATCCGGTGATCAGCGGCGACCCGGTCGCCAGCCCGGCGAACCACGGCGTCGCGACCACCTCGACGAAGGTGTCGGCGAGCTCGTTGCGCCACACGAACGAGCTCCACAGCGGGTGCGACCCCGCACGGACCCGGCCGACCAGCAGCCACTTGGCGAGCACCGCGACCACGGCGGCCAAGAGCCCGGCGCCCCACAACAGCAGGGGTACGGCGAGCACGCCGGCCACCGCGCCGTACCGGACCCAGACGGCGAGCGTCCCCAGCACCACCGCGAGGTGGAGGCACACGGCGAGGGTGACCGGGACCAGCCGGGCGACCTCCCAGCAGCCCCGGGCGACCTTGAGCCGGGTCGGCGGCGCGTAGGTACGCTCGTCGGCGGAGCCCTGGGCGGCCCGGCGCAGCGGCGCGGGCGGGCTGCCGAGCCAGGACTCGCCGGCCTTGACGGCCCGACGGGCCGGCGCGGCGGAGAGGACCGCGACGAGCGAGCGCTTCGGGACCTTGCGGCCGGGCGCCGCCATCGCGGAGTTGCCGACGAAGGCCCGCTTGCCGACCTTGACCCGCTCGGCGCGCAGCCAGCCGCCGCCGAGCTCGTAGCCGCCGATCAGGGTGTCGTCGGCGAGGAACGCCTGGTCGCTGACGCTCACCAGCGACGGGATCATCAGCGCGGTGGACGCCTCGACGTCCTTGCCGATCCGGGCGCCCAGCAGCCGCAGCCAGCCCGGCGTCAGCTGGGAGCTGTAGAGCGGGAACAGCCAGGTCCGCGCCTCGTCGAGCACCCGGATGGTCGACCACACGCACAGCGCGGGCCCGCTCTGCAACGGGTGGGCGCCGGCCCTCACGCCGAGCCCGAGCAGCCGGACGGCGCCGAGGATCAGCGCAGCGAGGACGACGACGCCGGCCGGCACCGCCGGCACCAGCCAGGGCGCGATCGCCGCGGCCGCGTCGCCCGCGCCGGCGGTGCTGCCGACGTCGGCCAGCAGCAGGACCGGGACCACCACGACCAGCACCGCGAGCGCGGGCAGGCAGGAGAGCGCACCGGCCACGGCGGCGTACCCGATCGCCCAGGCGCGCAGCGAGCCGCGGGAGGCGGCCGGCCGCTCGGCCCAGGGCCCGCGGGCGGCGCCGCGCATCCGCACCGCCGGCGCCCCCGACCAGAACTCACCGGCCGGGACCTCGCCGAACACCGCCGCCCCGGCGCCACCTCGGCGTCGTCGCCGACGACCGCGCCGGGGCACAGCATCGAGCGGGTGCCGACCCGGGCGCGCCGACCGACCCGGATGCCGCCGACGTGGAGGGTGTCGCCGTCGATCCAGTAGCCCGTCAGGTCGACCTCGGGCTCGATCGAGGCGCCCTTGCCGACGGTGAGGTGCCCGGTGACCGGGGGCAGCGAGTGCAGGTCGGCGCCACGGGCGACCTTGGCGCCGAGCAGCCGGGCGTACCAGGCGATGTACGGCGCCCCGGACAGCCGGGTCGCGCCCAGCTCGTCGGCGAGCCGCTCGGCGGTCCAGATCCGCAGGTGCACCTTGCCGCCGCGCGGGTACGCGCCCGGTTGCACGCCCGCGAGCACCGCCTGCGCCAGCTTGGCGGCCACGAGCATCCGACCGGGCGGGCTGACGAACACGACGCCGAGCAGCGCCAGCACCCACCACGGGACGACCGGCAGCCACGCCACGTCGAGCAGGTCGTGCACCAGCCGGGCGGCGGTGAGGGCGACCGCGAGCCAACGCGGTGCGGCGAGCGCCCGGAGCAGGGGTACGGCGAGCACCTGGCCGACCTGCGTCTTGCGCGGGATCGGCTTCACCCTGCGGCTCTGCTCGGCCAGCGCGGCCGGCTCCAGGGAGTCGAGGAAGCCCGCGAGACCCGCCACCGTGGGGTTCTCGTAGAGGTCGGCGACGGTCAGCTCGGCGTGGTCGGCGCGCAGCAGCGTGACGACCTGGGCGGCGGTCAGACTGCCGCCGCCGAGGTCGAAGAAGTCCGCGCCGGGGCCGTCGGGCACGGCGCCGATCACCTGCTGCCAGACCTCAGCGATCCGCGCGGCGGTGCCGTGCAGCCCGGCGCCGGCCGGGTCGGCGGTCGGCAGCGGCCACGGCAGCGCGTCGCGGTCGACCTTGCCGGAGGTGCGGGTCGGGATGTCGTCGACGACCGCGAGCCGCGGGACCAGGGCGGCCGGCATGGTGGCCCGCAGGTGCGCGGTGGCCGCGGTGCCGTCGTACTCGGCGGTGGTGGTGACATAGCCGACGAGCAGCTGGTTGCCCGTGCTGGTACGACGCACGGCCGCCGCGGCCGCGGTGACCCCCGGCAGCGCGAGCAGCGCGGAGTCGATCTCGCCGAGCTCGATCCGGCGCCCGCCGACCTTGACCTGGTCGTCGGCGCGGCCGGCGAAGAGCAGGCCGGCCGGGTCGTTGATGACGATGTCGCCGCTGCGGTAGGCGCGCTCCCAGCCGAGCGCGGGCATGGGGGCGTACTTCTCGGCGTCCTTCGCCGGGTCGAGGTAGCGCGCCAGGCCGACGCCGCCGATGATCAGCTCGCCGCGCTCGCCCTCCGCGACGGGGTGGCCGGTGGCCGGGTCGACGACGACGAGGTCCCAGCCGGCCAGCGGCAGGCCGATCCGCACCGGGCCGTCTGCGTCGACGAGCGCGCCGCACGCGACGACGGTGGCCTCGGTCGGGCCGTAGGTGTTCCAGACCTCGCGGCCCCCGCGCACCAGCCGCGCGGCCAGCTCCGGCGGCAGCGCCTCGCCGCCGAGGATGACCATCCGGACCCGCTCCAGCGCGTCGTCCGGCCACAGGCTGACCAGGGTCGGGACGGTCGAGACGATGGTGATGTCGTTGGCGGTCAGCCACGGCCCGACGTCGACGCCGCTGCGCACGAGCGCCCTGGGCGCGGGGACCAGGCAGGCGCCGTACCGCCAGGCGAGCCACATCTCCTCGCAGCTGGCGTCGAAGGCGACGCTGAGACCCGCCATCACCCGGTCGGACGGGCCGATCGGCGCGTCCTGGAGGAACATCCCGGCCTCGGCGTCGACGAAGGCGGCGGCGTTGCGATGGGTGACCGCGACCCCCTTCGGCGTGCCGGTCGAGCCGGACGTGAAGATCACCCACGCGTCGTCCTCGACGGCCGGGTCGCGACGGTCGCGGGCCGGGGCGTCCCGGTGCGGCTCGATCACCAGGCCGGGGCCGATCAGCGCGGCGACCCGCGCCTCGCCGAACACCAGCCGGGCCCGCTCCTCGGGGTCGTCGGCGTCGACGGGGACGTAGGCCGCGCCGGCGAAGAGGACCCCATGATCGCGACGTACAGGTCGGTCGTGCCCGAGGGCAGCCGGACCCCGACCTTGTCGCCGGGCCCGATCCCCAGCTCGGCCAGGTCGACCGCGACCGCCTCCGCCGCCTCCGCGAACTCGGCGTAGGTCACCGTGTCGTTGCCGCTGTCGAGCGCCATCGCGTCCGGGTGGTCCGCCGCCGTACGCCGGAGCACGTCGACGAGCGTGCGTGGCGCCGGTGCCTCGTCGCCGCGGAGCAGGGGGTTCACCTCTCGATCCTCGTGGACGCAGGTGAACGGGAAGTGGCCGGATGGAGGACCGGTCCGTTGTGCCGGCTTGTGATGTGGGCCACAATCGGCGGGGTGAGCGCGACGACCCAGCCATCTGCCGAGTCCCCCGACATCGCCCATCGAGCCTGGCCGCCGGCGAACCCGCCCGAGCCGACGTACGTCGAGGACCGGCTCAACTACTGGGCGGAGGCCACGCCCGACGCCGAGGCGATGACCTATCTCGGCCGCACCTGGACCTGGCGGGAGTGGGCCGACCGGGTGCACCGCGCGGCGGGCGGCCTGCGCGACCTCGGCATCGCCCGCGGCGACGTGGTGTCCTTCCTCGACAAGAACCACCCGGCCTGCGTGGAGATCAGCCTGGCCGCCGGGTCGATCGGCGCCGCCAACGCGATCATCAACTGGCGCTCGGCCGGCGACGAGATCGACTACGCCGTCAACGACTCCGGCGCGAAGGTGCTCTTCGTCGGGCGCGAGCTGATGCCGACCATCGAGGCGATCCGCGACCGGCTCCCCAACGTGCAGACGATCATCGAGGTCACCCCGAGGGTGGCGAGGACGACGCGTACGAGCGGTTCCTGGCCGCGGCCCCGCCCTGCGACGACGGGCCCGACGTGCTCGAGGACGACGTCTGCCTGGTGATGTACTCCTCCGGCACGACCGGGCGGCCCAAGGGCGTGATGCTCACGCACCGCAACATGGTCCGGCACACGATCAACGCCCACGACGGCTGGGGCTTCGAGCCCGGGGACAAGTCGATGGTGGCCATGCCGCTGTTCCACGTCGGCGGGTCGTCGTACGTCCTCTTCGGCATCCACGACGGCATTCCCAGCGTGATGACCCGCGAGCCGGACGCCGCCTCCCTGGCCGGCGCGATCCTGGCCGGCGCCAACCGCACCTTCCTCGTGCCCGCCGTGCTGGCGCAGGTGCTGCAGGCCGGGCCGGACGCGATCAAGCTCTTCGGCGCGCTGAAGACCTACACGTACGGCGCCGCGCCGATGCCGCCGCCGCTGCTGCGCGCCGCGATGGAGGCATGGCCGGAGACCGACTTCATCCAGGTCTACGGGCTCACCGAGGTCGCCGGCGTCGCCACCCACCTGATGCCCGAGGACCACCGCACCGCCGAGGCCGACGGCCACCCCGAGCGGCTGGTCTCCGCCGGGAAGCCGCTGCCGGAGTGCGAGGTCCGCATCGTCGACCCGGCGACCCTGCAGGATCTCGACACCGGCGAGCACGGCGAGATCTGGCTCAAGACCCCGCAGCTGATGAAGGGCTTCCTCAACAAGCCGGAGGCCACCGCGGAGGTGATCACGTCCGACGGCTGGTTCCGCACGGGCGACATGGGCCATGTCGACGAGGACGGCTATGTGTTCGTCTCGGACCGGCTCAAGGACATGATCATCACCGGCGGCGAGAACGTGTACTCCCCCGAGGTCGAGCGGGTCCTCTCCGAGCACCCCGGCGTGCTCGAGGTCGCCGTGATCGGCGTCCCCGACCCGACCTGGGGCGAGTCGGTCAAGGCCGTCGTCGCGCTCAAGGAGGGCTCGGACGCCAGCGAGGTCGAGCTGATCGAGTGGACCCGCGAGCGCCTCGCCCACTTCAAGGCCCCCAAGACCGTCGACATCACCGAGGCGCTCCCCCGCAACCCCACCGGCAAGATCCTCAAGCGGGAGCTGCGCAGGCCGTACTGGGAGGAGCAGCAGCGCCAGGTCTAGTGCGCGATGGCGGCCCGCACCCGTGCGGTCGTCGCGGCGAACGTCGGCAGCGCCCGGATCTCGTCGGGGGCGAGGGTGGCGTCGGAGGAGAAGGGCACCTGCTCGTCGAGCACGATCCGGCCGGGGCGGGGGCTCATCACGAGCACCCGGGAGCCGAGGAAGACGGCCTCGTCCACGCTGTGGGTGATGAACAGGATGGTCTTGCCGGTCTCGCGCCACAGGGTGAGCAGCTCGTTCTGGAGCCGCTCGCGGGTGAGGGCGTCGAGGGCGCCGTACGGCTCGTCCATGAGCACCACCTCGGGATCGCCGGCGAGGACGCGGGCGATCTGGGCGCGTTGCTGCATGCCGCCGGAGAGCTCGTAGGGACGGCGGTCGGCGGCGTCGGCGAGGCCCACGAGCGCGAGGTACCGGTCGGCGACGGCGAGCCGCTCGGCCTTGCCGACCCCGCGGAGCTTGGGACCGAGGGCGACATTGCGGCGTACGTCGAGCCAGGGGTACAGCGTCGGCTGCTGGAAGACCACCCCGCGGTCGGGCCCGGGACGTCGCACGGCGGCGTCGCCGACCACCACCTCGCCCTGGGAGGGCGCGGCGAAGCCGGCGATCATCCGCAGCAGCGTGGTCTTGCCGCAGCCGGACGGGCCGGCGAGGGTGACCAGCTCGCCCGCGGCGATGTCCAGGTCGATCGGGCCGAGCGCGGGCACGGCACCGCCGCGGACCCGGAAGGCGTGCTCCAGGCCCGCGACGGTGATGCCCCTGCTCATCGGCCGCGGCTCACTTCCCGGCCGACGCGGCGACCGCCGGGTCGACCCCCGCGCTGTAGACGTCGGCGGACGCGACGGACTCGATGCCGTCCTGGCCGAGCAGGAACTCGGCGGTGGCGAGCAGGTCCTCGCCGAGCTGCCTGCCCAGCCAGTCGTCGCTCGCCTGCTCGGCGGCGCGCAGGTAGGTCAGCCCCGCGAACTGCGCCTTGGCCTCCTCGGCCGTGACCCCGACCTCGACGGCGACGCTCTCCGCGGCCTTGTCCGGGTCCTCCAGGATCTGCTGGACGGCGTAGTCCTGCGCCTTCGCCCACACCGCGAGGAACGCGGGGTTCTCCTCGACGAAGGACGTGCTCGCCAGTCCGAGGTCGTACGTCGGCTTGCCGGCCTCCGCGGTGTCCGCGCTGGACAGGATCACGGTGCCGCCGTCCTTCTTCAGCTCCGAGAGCGTCGGGTCCCAGATCCAGGCGGCGTCGATGTCGCCCTTCCCCCACGCCGGCGCGACCTGCTCGGGCTCGCTGTTGATCAGCTTGTAGTCGGCCGGGTCCTCGCCGGCATCGGCGATCGCCTGCAGCAGCGAGTAGTGCGCGGTCGAGCCGAAGGGAGTGGCGATGACCTTGCCCTTCAGGCCGGCGATGTCGGTGATCGCGGGGTCGCGGACGACCAGCGACTCGGCCTCGCCGATGACGTCGTGGATCCAGATCACCTCCACCGGCAGGCTCAGCGGCGCCGACAGGGCCTTGGTGGACGGCGAGGAGCCGGCCAGGCCGAGGTCGAGGCTGCCGGCGCCGAAGGCCTGGATCACGTCGCCGCCGGAGGCGAAGTTGCTCCACTCGATGGTCGCCTCCGGCAGGCAGGACTCGAGGATCCTCTGGTCCTTCACGACGACGTCGCCGTTCGGGATCTTCTGGTAGCCGATGCGCACCGTGCCGGTGACCGACTCGTCGGCGGCCCAGGGGCAGTCGCTGGCCGAGGCGGTGTCCTCCTCGCCGAGGCTGCAGGCGGACAGCGGCAGCACGATCGCGGCGACAGCGGCGCCGAGGACGGACGTGCGGATGCGGTTCATGGTCAGGCCTTTCCTCGCCACGGGACGACGAGCTTCTCGATGGTGCGGATGACGGCGTCAAGGGCGATCGCGGTGAGGCCGATGACGAGGATGCAGGCGACCGACAGCGCGATCTTGTTCTGCGTTCCCGAGAGATAGGCCAGGCCCCCGATGCCCGGCAGTCCGTTGACGAGCTCGGCGGCGACGACCGTCGTCCACGCGAACCCGACGGCCACCCGCAGCCCGGACAGGATGTCGGGCAGGGTGGCGGGGAGGATGACGTTGGTGGTGACCTGGAGCCCCGACGCGCCGAGGCTGCGGGCGGCGTTGACCTGGTCGATGCGGACGCCGCGGACGCCGTTGATGGTGGCGAGGGTGATCGGCGGGAAGGCCGCGAGGAACAGCAGCCACACCTTCGAGGTGTCGTAGATGCCGAACCACGCCACCAGGAAGCCGATATAGGCCAGCGGCGGCAGCGAGCGGAGGAAGTCGACGTACGGGCCGGCGAGGTCGCCGACCCAGCGCACGGTGCCCATCAGCAGCCCGAGCGGTACGCCGACGGCGACCCCCAGCCCGAGGCCGAGACCGATCCGCCGCAGGCTCACCAGCAGGTGCTCCCACAGGAAGTAGTGCTCCTCGCCGCGGACGACGCGGTCGATGCCGCCGCCGACCGGGTGGTGGCTGTTGGCGCGGACGAAGGCGTTCCAGACCTCGACCGGGCTCGGGGTCAGGTAGTGCGGCTCGACGATGTCGGCCGCAGCCACGACCGACCAGACGACGAGCAGCACGACGAGGCTCGCGACGAGGCCGATCCAGCGGCGGGGCCCGCTGCGGGCGTCGGAAGGGGTGGACACCCGACGCAATCTATAGTGATTTGCTCAACTTTATCCATTTCTAGTCCCCAGCAGGCTCAGAGGAAGTCCTCACCCCGGTCTCAGCCGGATCACAGGGACGGCTCGCACAGTGAGGACATGACCCAGGTCCTGCCCCCGATCCCGCCGGCGCAGCCGGTACCGCCTGTCCCCCGTCGTACCCGCCCCCTCCCTCGAGAGGCCGCCGTCACCCCAGCGGCGACCGAGGCGGGCCGGGTTCGCGGTGGCGGTGCTGACCGGCGCCCTGGTGGTCGGGGGCGGGGCCGGGGTCGCCGGCGCGGCGCTCTATGACGCCGCGTCCGGCGGTTCCGGCAACGGCACCGGCGGTACGTCGTCGCTGCCGGTCGTCGACAACGGCAACCGCGCCGCGGCGTCGGGCAGCGTGGAGTCCGTCGCGGCGGCCGTCCTCCCCTCCGTGGTGGCGCTCGACGTCAGCGGCGGAGGCGCGGCGGGCAGCGGGTCGGGCGTGGTGCTCGACACCGACGGCCTGATCCTCACCAACGACCACGTGGTCACGCTCGGCGGGGAGATCAGCGCCGACCAGGCCGAGGTGACGGTGTCGTTCAACGACGGCAGGAAGGTGCGCGCGACCGTGGTCGGCACCGACCCGCTCACCGACACCGCCCTGGTGAAGGTCGACGGCGTCGACGACCTCACGCCGATCACCATCGGCAAGTCGAGCAACCTCGACGTGGGCGAGCAGGTCGTCGCGATCGGATCGCCCTTCGGGCTGGACGCGACCGTCACCAGCGGCATCGTCAGCGCGCTGGACCGTCCGGTCGAGGTCGCCCGCGACGCCAACGGCAACGCGACGGCCTACCCGGCGATCCAGACCGACGCCGCGATCAACCCCGGCAACAGCGGCGGCCCGCTCGTGAACATGGACGGCCAGCTGGTCGGCATCAACGCCTCCATCCGCTCGACGGCCTCGGGCCAGGGCGCCGAGTCGGGCTCGATCGGCCTCGGCTTCGCGATCCCGATCGACGAGGTGCTGCCGATCATCGAGCAGCTCCGCGCGGGCGAGACCCCGACGCACGCCCGGCTGGGCATCCAGGTCTCCGACGCCGCAGGCCAGGCGGGCTCCAGCGACACCACGCTCACCGGCGCCCGGATCGCCGAGCTCGAGGACGGCTCGGCCGCAGCCGACGCCGGCCTGAAGCAGGGCGACGTCATCACCGCCATCGACGACCACCGGATCGAGGGCACCGAGGGCCTGATCGCCACCGTGCGCTCGTACCGGCCCGGCGACAGCGTCAAGGTGACCTACCTGCGCGACGGCAAGGAGAGCACGACCGAGCTGAAGCTCGGCTCCGACGGATAGGTGTCGTCTCCCTGGGGCGCGTCTCCCTAGGAGCCTCCGCCGCCGGCCTTGCGCCGGTGCATCTTCGGAGCGCCACCGACGACCTCGGAGCCGTGGGCCTTCTCCTTCACCGGCCCGTCCTCGTGAACGCCGTGCTCCTTGCGGTTCTTGCGGTCCAGGGCCTCGCGCATCTTGGCCTTGAGATCCTCGTTCGCACCTTCGGCAGTCATGGTCGTCCTTCCGCAGCAAGAGAGGGGTGACGCCTCCACCGTCGCATCCCCGAGCCGCGGAGCCAAGGGATTATCGCGCGCGAGCCACCCGGCCCTCGTCCCAGACCGGGCCGTCCGACTCGTACACGGTGCCGTCGGCGCCGAACACGCAGAAGCGGTCGAACCCGCGGGCGAACCAGCGGTCGTGGGTGACCGCCACGACGGTGCCGTCGAAGGCGGCCAGGCCCTCCTCGAGCGCCTCCGCCGACTGCACGTCGAGGTTGTCGGTGGGCTCGTCGAGCAGCAGAAGGGTCGCGCCGGACAGCTCGAGCAGCAGGATCTGGAAGCGGGCCTGCTGGCCGCCGGAGAGCGAGTCGAAGGGCTGCTCGGCGCTGGCCGCCAGCTCGTACCGGTCGAGCACGCGGCTCGCCTGCTCCCGGCCCATCCCCGTGCGCCCGGTCGGGCTGCCGTCGCCGCGGTGCAGGATCTCGACCAGCGTCCGGCCGGCCAGCTCGGGGTGCTCGTGGGTCTGCACGAACCAGCCGGGCCGCACCCGCGCGCCGAGCCGGGCCCGTCCCGTGTGCGCCACCGACGCGATCGGTACGTCGCCGACGGGCCGGTGCTCGACGTCCGGATCGGTGCCGCCCGCGGCGAGCAGGCGCAGGAAGTGGGACTTGCCGGATCCGTTCGACCCGAGCACGGCCAGCCGGTCGCCGTACCAGACCTCGAGGTCGAAGGGCCGCATCAGGCCGGTGAGCTCCAGGTCCTCGCAGACGACCGCGCGCTTGCCGGTGCGGGCGCCGGAGAGGCGGATGGTCACCTGCTGCTCGCGCGGCTGCTCGGTCGGCGGCCCGGCCTCCTCGAACTTCCGCAGCCGGGTCTGGGCGGCGCGGTACTGCGAGGACATGCCGTCGTTGTACTCCGCCTTGACCTTCAGCCGCAGCACCAGCGCCTCGAGCTTGGCGTGCTCCTCGTCCCAGCGCCGGCGCAGCTCGGCGAAGCGGGCGAACCGGTCCCTCCTCGCCTCGTGGTACGACGCGAACCCGCCCGCATGCGTCCAGACGCTGTTGCCGCCCCGCCCGCCCCGAGCTCGACCGTCACCACGTGGGTGGCGCAGGCCGCGAGCAGCTCACGGTCGTGGCTGATGAACAGGATCGTCTTGTCCGAGGCGGCGATCCGCTGCTCCAGCCAGATCTTGCCGGGGACGTCGAGGAAGTTGTCGGGCTCGTCGAGGAGCAGCACCTCCTCGGGCCCGGCGAGCAGGTACTCCAGGACCAGCCGCTTCTGCTCGCCGCCCGAGAGCGTGCGCAGCTCGCGGTACTTCGCCCGGTCGAAGGGCACGCCGAGCGCCTTCACGGTGCACACGTCCCAGACCACCTCGACGTCGTAGCCGCCCGCGTCGGCGTACTCCGCCAGCGCGTGGGCGTAGCCGAGCTGGGTGGCCTCGTCGTCGGTGTCCATCAGCGCGAGCTCGAAGCGGTCGACCTCGGCCGCGGCCGCGCGCACCCGCTCGGGAGCCAGGCCGAGCAGCAGGTCGGCGACGGTGGGTTCCTCGCCGAGTCCCCGGTCGACCATCTGGCGCATGACGCCGAGGCCGCCGGATCGCGTCACGGCGCCGGCGTGCGGCGCCAGCTCGCCGGTGATCAGCCGGAGGAGCGTGGTCTTGCCCGCGCCGTTGGCGCCGACCAGCGCCACCTTGGCGCCGTCGCCGACCCGGAAGGACACGTCGTCGAGCAGCACCCTCCCGTCGGGCAGCTCGTACCGGACGGCGGCGACCTCCACATGACCCACGAGGCTCGATTCTCCGGGTTCGGGCCCGGCGCCGCGACCCGATATCGCGTGGGAGCGCGCCGGGGATGCTGCAAGGATGCTGCGCATGGACTGGATCGACCTGCTGGAGGACGCGACGGGGCGCTTCGCGGACGTGCTGGCGACCGGGGACCTCGCGGCGCCCGTCCCCGCATGCCCGGCCTGGACGCTGGCCGACCTCGGCGAGCACACCCGCTGGGTGCACGCCTGGGCCACGCACGCGATCACCGACGGCAGCCCGGACGGCGACACCGCCGCCGTCGGCGCCGACCGCGAGACCCTGGTCGCGGGCTACCGCGCGGCCGCCGCCGGGCTGCTCGACGTGCTGCGGCGTACCGCTCCGGACGACCACGCCTGGACCTTCGGCCCGGAGCGGAAGGCGGAGTTCTGGCGGCGGCGCCAGGTCCACGAGGTCACCATGCACCTGTACGACGCCCTGGCCTCCCAGGCGCGGACCGACGCGTGGTCGCTCACCCCCGAGCTGGGCTGGGACGGCGTCGACGAGGTCGCGACGATCTTCTACCCGCGCCAGGTGCGACTCGGCCGCACCGGTCCCCTGCCGGCGCCGGTCCGGGTGACGGCCACCGACCTCGCGCGCTCGGTGGTGCTCGAGCCGGACGCGCCCGGCGACGCCGTCGAGCTGGCGGGACCCGCGGTCGACCTGCTGCTCGGCCTGTGGGGCCGGCGGCCGGCCGAGGGGCCCGCCGCCGCGGTGCTCGCGCAGTCGGCCGTCACTCCCTGACCCACTCCGCCGGGCAGTGCTCGTGCACCCGGCAGCACGCGTGGGGTACATCTCCTGGTCGGGCCACGGGTGCGACCATCCGGCGCCGGCGAGCTCGGGGTGCACGCACTTGTACCGCTCGGGCCGGCCGGGGTCGGCGGCCTGCTGCAGGATCGCGGCCCGGTGGTGGCTGAGCTCGCCGCTCCGGTCGAGCGACCGGGCGATCTCCGAGAGCCGGCTCACCTCACTCCGCCACGAACCGCGCGTCGATCTCCGCCGACACCTCGATGTCCTCGGGGGCCAGCTCCAGCTCCGCGCCGCCGCCGGCGTCCTTGGCCGCCGCCATCCGCATGAACGGCGCGCTGCCGCCGCCCACCGGCGCGATGCCGGTGCTGAGCATGCCGGCGTCCGCCACCGCGACGGGCCGGACGGGGCCGAGGCCGAGCGCCTCGGCGTACTCCTGGGCGCGGCGGACCGCCGCCTGCACCGCCCGGGTGCGGACCGCGCGCTCGAGGTCGTGGCGGTTGCTCTCGGTGAGCGCCCAGACGACACCGTCGAGCCGGAAGCCCTGGGTGGCGGCGACGTGCTGGCCGACCCAGGTCGCGAGGACGCCGAAGTCGCGGAACTTCACCTGGACGCCGACGCTGGCGTGGTGGACGAGCGGGAGCTGCTTGCCGCTCTGGTTCCACGGGCGCTGCGCCCAGGTGCGGACGTGCTGGGTCGACCACCAGGTGACCGGGCCGTGCTCGGGGTCGTGGAGCGCCTGGATCGACGTCTTCACCGCCTCGAGGTCGCGGACCACGCGGTCGTAGACGGGCTGCATCGCGGGACCCTCGAAGGCCAGGGTGACCTGCGCGGTGCCGCGCTCGGGACGCTGGAAGGCGGTGTGCGACCCGCGCACGGTGAACTCGGTCGGCATGGCGCCCACTCTAGGCATCCACGCCTCAGGCACGGCGGGTCTCGAGGACCCGGAACCCCTTCGCGCTGGCCAGCCGCGTGGTCGGGAGGCCCTGCTCGCCCAGCCAGCGCTGGAGCGAGTCGGCGCCGAGGTTCCTGCCGACGACCATGACCGCCCGGCCGTCCGGCGCGAGCCGCGGCAGCCAGGCCAGCAGCAGCTCGTGGAGGGCCTGCTTGCCGATCCGGATCGGCGGGTTGGACCAGATCTCGTCGTACGTCGCCGCGGGGTCGACGTCCTCGGGAACGCTCGCCGTGAACCGGTCGGCCACCCCCAGGGACGCGGCGTTCTCGTTGGCGAGGAGCACCGCGCGCCGGTTGACGTCGACGCCGGTCACCACGGCGGCCGGCGCCGCCAGCGCACAGGCGAGCCCGATCACGCCGTACCCGCAGCCGAGGTCGAGGATCCGGCCGCCCGCCGGCGGCTCGGTCTCCCGGAAGAGCACGGACGTGCCGATGTCGAGCCGCCCCTGCGCGAACACGCCGGAGCCGCTGACCAGGTCGAGCTCCAGGCCCCAGACCTCGGCGTGGACCGCGGCGCGCTGGAAGGGCACCGACGGGTCGGCGGAGAAGTAGTGGTCGTCCATCAGGCCTCCGGAGTCGTACGACGGGCGGCGGTCTGCGCGACCCGGGCGGCCAGCTCGGCGTCGGGCGGGTAGGCGACCTCCTCGAGGGTCAGCCCGTGCGGGGGCACGACGACCACCCCCGGGTCGCGCCGCCGTCCGGTGAGGATCTCCGCCGCCCACGCGGGCTCCTTGCGGGCCTCGCCGATCGCGATCATGCAGCCGACCAGCGCACGCACCATCGAGTGGCAGAACGCGTCGGCCTGCACGTGCCCGACCACGAGGCCGTCGTCCGCGCGACGCCAGTCGAAGGCGAGCAGCGTCCGGATCGTGGTCGCGCCCTCGCGATGCTTGCAGAAGGCCGCGAAGTCGTGGAGGCCGACCAGGGACCGCGCGGCCTGGTCCATGGCCGCGACGTCGAGCGCCCGCGGCCAGGCCAGCACGTGGTTGCGGGTCAGCGGGTCGACGCGGGCGGGATCGTCGACGATCCGGTACGCATAGCGCCGCCACAGCGCCGCGAACCGCGCGTCGAAGCCCGCGGGCGCCACGGTGAGCCGGTGCACCCGGACGTCCCGGTCGAGCACGCCGTTGAGGCGCCGCGCCAGCACGTCGAGGCGCTCGAGCCGCGGATCCTCCGGGACGTCGACGTGCGCGACCTGGCCGCGCGCGTGCACGCCGGCGTCGGTGCGGCCCGCGCAGGTGACCTGCAGCGAGCCCTCGGGGAGCCGCAGCACCGTCGTCAGCGCGGTGGTCAGCGCGGCCTGGACCGTGCGCAGCTCCGGCTGGGTCGCCCAGCCCCGGAAGTCACCGCCGTCGTAGGCGAGGTCGATCCGCAGCCGCACCCGTAGAGCGTAGATGGGTCCGTGTCGGCCCGATGAAATAGGCTCGCGGCCGTGGCCCTGGAGACGTCGCTGGAGAAGCCGGCACCCGTGCGGGCGATCGCCAACGCGCTCGCCGGCTGGATCGACCGGCTCGGCGCGGTGTGGGTCGAGGGCCAGGTGACCCAGGTCAGCCGGCGGCCGGGCCTGGCCACGGTGTTCCTCACCCTGCGCGACTCGGTGGCCGACATCTCGGTCCCCGTCACCTGCTCCCGGGTGCTCTTCGACGGCCTGTCCACGCCGGTGGCCGAGGGCGCGAGCGTCGTCATCCACGCCCGCCCGTCCTACTACGCCAACCGCGGCAGCCTGTCCCTGCAGGCCCGCGAGATCCGGATGGTCGGCCTCGGCGAGCTGCTCGCCCGCCTGGAGCGGCGCCGCCAGCTGCTGGCCGCCGAGGGGCTGTTCAGCCAGGAGCGCAAGCGCCGGCTGCCCGCCGTCCCCCGCCGGATCGGCCTGGTCACCGCGCCGAGCTCGGCCGCCGAGCGCGACGTCGTCGAGAACGCCACCCGCCGCTGGCCCGCGGTCGCCTTCACCACCGCCTACGCCTCCATGCAGGGCCCGCGCTCGGCGCCGGAGGTCATCGAGGCCGTACGCCGCCTCGACACCGACCCGGGCGTCGACGTGATCGTCGTGGCCCGCGGCGGCGGATCGGTCGAGGACCTGCTGCCGTTCTCCGACGAGGGCCTGATCCGGGTGGTGGCCGCCGCCCGGACGCCGGTCGTCTCCGCGATCGGCCACGAGCCCGACACGCCCCTGCTCGACCTCGTCGCCGACGTCCGCGCCTCCACCCCGACCGACGCCGCGAAGCTGATCGTGCCCGACATGGCGCAGGAGCGGCTGATGGTCGACCGCGCCCGCGACGCCCTGCGCCGCGCCGTACGCCATCGGCTCGACCGCGAGCAGGCCCAGCTCGACGCCCTGCGTGCCCGGCCCGCGCTCGCCCATCCCGGCAGCCTGCTCGACGCCCGGCGCGACGAGCTCGACGACTGGCGGGCGCGGATCCGCCGACGGCTGGAGTGGCAGCTCGACCGGGCCGCCGACGACCTCGACCACCGCCGGGCCCAGGTCCGGGCCCTCTCCCCGCTGGCGACCCTGCGCCGCGGGTACGCCGTCCTCCAGGACGCCGACGGCCACGTCGTCACCTCCGTCCACCCCGTCGCCGACGGCGCCGCCCTGAGCGTGCGCGTCGCCGACGGCCGCATCCACGTCACCGCCACCCGTTCCGAGCAGATCGCCGAGCAGATCGCCGAGCCGAGCACCGAGCCGACCGAGGAGACCCATGACTGACGACACCACCGAGGAGCTGTCCTACGAGGACGCGCGCGCCGAGCTGGTCGAGGTCGTCCGTCAGCTCGAGGCGGGCGGCACGACCCTCGAGGAGTCGCTCGCGCTCTGGGAGCGCGGCGAGGCGCTGGCCACCACCTGCCAGGGCTGGCTCGACGGCGCCCGCGCCCGGCTCGAGGCGGCGCTGGACGACGAGGACGACGGCGACGACCAGGGCTAGCCGACCGGCGTCGTGACCAGCGCGTCGACGATCGCCTGCAGGTCCGTGCGCGACGCGGAGCCGAACACCAGCACGGTCTCGTCGCCGACCTCCGCGGCGTACGCCGAGTCGCCGCCGGCGTCGGCGTAGCCCTTCCAGTCGCGGGCCACCGGGCGTCGTACGTCGGCGGGGACGGTGTAGCCCTCGACCGCCTCGGTCTTCTCGTCGACCCACTTGCCCAGCAGCGCGCCGACCGAGGCGTCCTCCTGGCGCACGGCGACGAACTTCCCCCGGTCGGTGAGCATCCGGATCATGAACACCGGGTCGTCGCCGGGGGTGACGTCGACGCCGGTAGCGATCCAGCCGTCGGGCAGGGCGGTCGGGTAGACCGGCGTGAGCCCGGACTGCTGGGCGGAGCGGACGGTCTCGACGTAGTCGACCGCCTCGGGCTTGACCTCGAAGTCGGGCCGGAAGACGCCCATGAAGTACAGCAGCCCGCCGATGGCGACCACGGTGACGACCAGGGAGGTCACGAGTCCCACCGCCGAGCGCTGGTAGCGGCCCGGTCGGCCCGGCGGCTGTGCCTGCTGCGCGTTCATGACGCGACGAGTCTCCCAGCCGACGTCCGGGGGCGTGCACCCGGGCAACGGTTCTGTCTCATCTGCGTCTACTTCATGGAGTTTTCGCCGCAGATGCGCCAAGGTGGCCCCTGTGTCCGACTACCGTGTCGCCGAGGCCGCCGAGATCCTCGGGGTCAGCACCGACACCGTGCGCCGCTGGATCGAGGCCGGCCGGGTGCCCGGTCGCACCGTCGACGGCCGGACCGTCATCCCCGGCCCCGACCTCGCCGCGCTCGCGGCGTCCCTGGTCGACGACGCCGACCGCGTCCGCACGCGGGCCGGCGCCGTCAGCGCGCGGAACCGGATGACCGGGATCGTCACCCGGGTCCTCACCGACACGGTGATGGCCCAGGTCGAGATGGTCTGCGGGCCCTACCGGATCGTGTCGCTCATGAGCACCGAGGCGGCCACGGAGCTCGGGCTCGAGCCCGGGGTCCGCGCGATCGCCTCGGTGAAGTCCACCAATGTCGTCATCGAACGACCCGTCACGAGAAAGTCCTGAGGCAAGCCCGATGAAGCAAGGACCGATGAAGAAGAACCGGCTCCGGCTCAGCGCGACCGCGGCCGCCCTCCTGCTCGCCCTCCCGCTCGCCGCCTGCGGCGACGACGGCGACAGCGGCTCCGGCGACAACGGCAACGGCGGCGGCACGGAGACGCTGACCGTCTTCGCCGCCGCGTCGCTCACCAAGACCTTCGAGGAGCTCGAGAAGCAGTTCGAGGACGCGCACGAGGGCGTGGACGTCAAGCTGTCCTTCGGCGGCTCCTCCGACCTGGTCGCGCAGATCACCGAGGGCGCCGACGCCGACGTCTTCGCCTCGGCCGACACCGCCAACATGGACAAGCTGGTCGCCGCCGACCTGGCCGAGGGCGAGCCGGCCGAGTTCGCCACCAACACCCTGATGATCGCGGTGCCGCCGGGCAACCCGGCCGGGATCACCAACCTCGCCGACCTCACCGAGAAGGACGTCAACCTGGTGCTCTGCCAGCCCGAGGTGCCGTGCGGCAGCGCGTCCCTCAAGGTCGCCGAGGCCGCCGGGCTCACCTTCCAGCCGGTCAGCGAGGAGCAGTCGGTGACCGACGTCCTGGCCAAGGTCTCCTCCGGCGAGGCGGACGCCGGCCTGGTCTACGTCACCGACGTCACCGCGGCGGGCGACACGGTCGAGGGCATCGACTTCCCCGAGGCCGCGGACGTCGTCAACCACTACCCGATCGTCGCGGTCAAGGGCTCCGAGCACGCCGACCTCGCGAAGGAGTGGCTCGACCTGGTCCTGGGCGACGGCCAGCAGGTCTTCAAGGAGGCCGGCTTCGGCGCGCCGGGCGCCTGACCCCCGGCATGAGTCACACCCGGCACGTCGGCCTGCCGCGCTGGCTGTTCGGCCCGGCGCTGCTGGCCGGCGTGTTCGTGGTGCTGCCGGTCGCCTCGATGACCACGCGGATCGCCTGGAGCGACTTCCCGTCGCTGGTCACCTCCGAGGCGGCCCGGTCCGCGCTGCTCCTCAGCCTGCGCACCTCGACCGCCAGCACCCTGCTCTGCCTGCTCCTCGGCATCCCGCTGGCGACCGTGCTCGCCCGCAGCGAGGCGCGCTGGCTCGGCGTACTCCGCTCGCTGGTGCTGCTCCCCCTCGTCCTCCCGCCGGTCGTCGGCGGCATCGCGCTGCTCTCGACCTTCGGGCGGCAGGGCCTGCTCGGCGGACACCTGGAGACTCTCGGCATCAAGATCGCGTTCACCTCGATCGCGGTCGTGCTCGCCCAGACCTTCGTGTCCCTGCCGTTCCTGGTCGTCAGCCTGGAGGGCGCGCTGCGCACCGCCGGGGAGCGGTACGACGTCGTGGCGGCCTCGCTCGGCGCGCGCCCCACCACGGTGCTGCGCCGGGTGACCCTGCCGCTGGTGCTGCCGGGGCTGGCCTCGGGCGCGGTGCTGGCGTTCGCCCGCTCCCTCGGGGAGTTCGGCGCCACCATCACCTTCGCGGGCTCGCTGGAGGGCACCACCCGCACCCTGCCGCTGCTGATCTACAACCTCCGCGTCACCGATGCGGACGCGGCCGTCGCCATGTCGCTCGTGCTGGTCGCGGTCGCCGTCCTCGTGATCGGCCTGGTCCGGCCCCGGGGCGCGCTGTGAGCGCGCTGGTCGAGATCGCCGTGGCGGAGCGCGGCGTCGACGTCGCCTTCGAGGTCGCCGACGGGGAGACCGTCGCCCTGCTCGGCCCCAACGGCGCCGGGAAGTCCACCACCCTCGCCGTGCTGGGCGGGCTGCTCCGCCCGGACAGCGGCCGGGTGGTCCTCGACGACGAGGTGCTCACCAGCACCGGGCAGACCGGCCCCGACCGCTGGGTCGCGCCGCACGCGCGGCGTACCGCGCTCCTGGCCCAGGACCCGCTGCTCTTCCCCCACCTCTCGGCCCTGGAGAACGTCGCCTTCGGCCCCCGCAGCACCGGCAACGGCCGGCGCGACGCCCGGGCCACGGCCGCGCGCTGGCTGGCCGAGGTCGACGCCACCGAGCTCGCCGACCGCCGGCCCGCCCAGCTCTCCGGCGGACAGGCGCAGCGGGTGGCGGTCGCCCGGGCGCTGGCGGCCGAGCCGCGGCTGCTCCTCCTCGACGAGCCGATGGCCGCGCTCGACGTCGCCGTGGCGCCGGCGCTGCGCACCCTGTTCCGCCGGGTGCTCGCCGAGCAGACCACCGTGATCGTCACCCACCACGTCCTCGACGCGCTGCTGCTCGCCGACCGGGTCGTGGTCCTCGACGGCGGGCGGGTGGTCGAGCAGGGCGCCACCGCCGACGTGCTGTCCCGGCCGCGCAGCGCCTTCGCCGCCCGGTTCGCGGGGCTCAACCTCGTCGCGGGCACCGCCACCCCCGACGGGGTACGACGACCGGACGGCGTCGTCCTGCACGGCACCCCCGGCGATCCCCCGCCGGTCGACGGCGCCGCCGCCGTGGCGGTGTTCCGGCCCTCCGCGGTCGCGGTCCACCGCGGCCCGCCCGGCGGCAGCCCGCGCAACGCCCTGCCCGTCCTCGTCACCGAGCTCGAGCCGCTCGGCGACCTCGTCCGGGTCCGGGCCGGCGACCTGGCCGCCGACGTCACGGTCGCCTCCGTCGCCGAGCTGGCGCTGGCCCCCGGCGCCGAGGTGACCTTCGTGGTCAAGGCGACCGAGGTCGACGTCTACGCACGGTAGGCCCGCGCCGAACCGATAAGGTTCGCCTCATGAACCCCGCCCTCGCCGTGGAGCCGCCCGCCCCCGACCGCAACCTCGCCCTCGAGCTGGTGCGCGTCACCGAGGCGGCGGCGATGGCGGCCGGCCGCTGGGTCGGCCGGGGCGACAAGAACGGCGCCGACGGCGTGGCCGTGCAGGCGATGCGGGTGATGATCTCGTCGGTCAGCATGAACGGCACCGTCGTGATCGGCGAGGGCGAGAAGGACAACGCCCCCATGCTCTACAACGGCGAGGAGGTCGGCGACGGCACCGGCCCCGAGTGCGACGTCGCGGTCGACCCGATCGACGGCACCACGCTGACCGCGAAGGGCATGGCCAACGCGGTCGCCGTCCTCGCCGTCGCCCCGCGCGGCACGATGTACGACCCGTCCGCGGTCTTCTACATGGAGAAGCTCGTGACCGGGCCGGAGGCGGCGGAGGTCGTCGACATCCGCTATCCCGTCGCCGAGAACATCCACCAGGTCGCCAAGGCCAAGGGCTCGAACCCCTCCGACGTCACCGTCGTCCTGCTCGACCGGCCGCGGCACGCCACGCTGGTCGAGGAGATCCGCGCCACCGGCGCCCGGATCAAGTTCATCACCGACGGCGACGTCGCCGGCGCGATCATGGCCGCCCGCCCCGACACCGGCATCGACCTGCTCATGGGCATCGGCGGCACCCCCGAGGGCATCATCGCCGCCTGCGCGATGAAGGCGCTCGGCGGCACCATCCAGGGCCGGCTGTGGCCCACCGACGACGAGGAGCGCCAGCGCGCCCTCGACGCCGGCCACAACCTCGACGCCGACCACGTCCTCACCACCGACACCCTGGTCACCGGCGACGACTGCTTCTTCGTCGCCACCGGGATCACCGACGGCGAGCTGGTCCGCGGCGTCCGCTACCGCGGCGGCGGCGCCGTCACCCAGTCCCTCGTCATGCGCTCGCGCAGCGGCACGATCCGCACCATCACCTCCGAGCACCAGCTCTCGAAGCTGCGCGGCTTCTCCAGCATCGACTTCGACTGACCTGCAACAGCAGCCCACGGGCGCGAGCGCAGCGAGGCGCCGCAGCCGACCCGGCGCATCCTTACCGGCGAGCGCCAGCGAGCCCAGGAAGGATGCGCCGGGTCGGCGGGCGCGACAGGTCAGGACGCGCCGGGTCGGCGTAATTCCAGGGTCAGGATGCGCCGGGTCGCGGCTCAGGCCGAATCGCGACCCAGCTGCCGGGTGAGACGAGCCTCCGGGACCAGCAGGGCCTCCGCGACGACATCCATCACCCGTGGGTCGACGGCCATGCCGATGTGGGAGGCGCGGACCTCGACGGCGCGACCGGCGGGGTCGATGCAGGCCCTCCAGTCGACGATGCCGTCGCGACGGGAGTAGACGTTGGTCATCGCGACGTCGGCGCGCAGCGGCTCCTGCGACTCGGTGAAGCTGAGGTGCGCGCACTCGCCGGCGACGCAGTCCGCGGTCATCAGGCCGGGGACGCCCGCGTCGGAGAGCCGGTTGAGGACCCGCACGCCGCGGGTGAGCAGGGCGTGGTGGGCGGCGGGGGCCCGCATCGGGCTGCCCATCGTGACGATGCCGGCGACCAGGTCGGGGCGCCGGGCGGCCAGGCCGCGGGCGATCATGCCGCCGAGGCTGTGGCCGACGATCTGCACGCGGGCGTCGCGGCGCTCGGCGATCTCCTCCAGCCGGGCCTCGAGTCCGAGCGCGGAGCCGAGGGTGCAGCCGACATTGGCGTGGATGTGGGAGCGGTAGGTCCGGAAGCCGCGTCCGCGCAGCTCGGCGGCCATCGCCGTGAGCGTCCAGTCGCCGGCCAGGAAGCCGGGGATCAACAGCACCGGCTCGGCGACCCGGGCCGCGGAGCGCACCGCCACCGGCGTACGACGGCGGGCCCGTCGGCTCGCGCCACGGCGGGCCGCGAACCGGCCGGCCTCGGTCACCAGACTGCCCTCGCGCAGGAGCGCGGCCAGTGCCGGACGGCCGTAGCCGTCGGGCAGCAGCCAGGGCGCCAACGTGTTGCTCACGTCACAGACGGTACCCAGTTGAAAGACGAACTACCCGCAATTCGGCAAACTGTCGCTATGTCCGGACCTTCACAGAGTGCCGTACCACCCGAGATGACCATGTCCGATGAGCTGATGGCACCGGTCGGGAGTGTCGAGCTCTGCTACCAGACCTTCGGGGACCCGCAGGCCGAGCCGCTGCTCCTGGTCATGGGCCTGGGCGGCCCGATGACCTGGTGGGACACCGAGCTGTGCCTCCAGCTGGCGGGCGCCGGCTTCCACGTCATCCGCTACGACAACCGCGACACCGGGCGCTCCACCCGCGCGGCCGGCCGGGTGCGGCGCACCGACCTGGTCCGGGCGTTCGTCGGGGCGCCCACGCGGGCGCCGTACTCCATCGCGGACCTGGCCGACGACGCCTTCGGCCTGCTCGACCACCTCGGGATCGACGCCGCGCACGTCGCGGGCGTCTCGATGGGCGGCATGATCGCCCAGACCATGGCGCTCGCCGCGCCGGAGCGGGTCCGCAGCCTGAGCAGCATCATGTCGACCACCGGCCGGCGCACCGTCGGCCGGCAGCACCCCAGCCTGCTCCCGACGCTCGTCGCCGGCCGCGGGCCCGCGCGCGAGGACTACATCCGCGGCAGCCTGGCGGTGTGGCGGATCATCGGCTCGCCGCGGTTCCCGCAGACCGAGGAGCAACTGCGCAAGCGGGCCGGCGAGACCTGGGACCGCGGCGTCACCCGCGCGGGCGTGCTGCGCCAGATGATGGCGGTGCTGACCCAGCCCGACCGGACCCGAGCGCTGGCCGCCGTCACCGCGCCGACCCTCGTCATGCACGGCCTCGCCGACCGGATGGTCCACGTCTCCGGCGGGCGCGCGACCGCGGCCGCCGTGCCGGGAGCCCGGGCGACCTTCGTCGAGGGCTGGGGGCACGACCTGCCCACCGTGCTGTTCCCGACCTTCACGACGGCGATCCGCCGCAACGCCGACCGCGCCTCCTGACCCTGACGCAGCCTGGGCCCGGGCTCAGGAGGCGGTCACCTCCGCGCCCGGGATCCGCCCGGCCCGCTCGCGGTCGACGGTGAGGTTCTCCCCCGTCGCCGGGTCGAACAGGTGGATCCGGCGGCCGTCGACCCAGATCTCGGCGTCCTGGCCCTCGGTGATCCGGCTCGCGCCGTCGAGGGAGACGACCAGCTGGGTGCGCATCGCCTCGCCGTCGAGGTCCTTCTCGAGCTGCTGCAGCTGCTGCTTCACCTCGTCGGGCGCCTCGAACGGGATGTAGGCGTAGGTCTCGTTGCCGAGCCACTCCACCGCGTCCACCTTCGCCGAGAACGTCGACCCGCTGCGCGCCTCGGCGGCGAGCGAGGCGTCCTCGAAGTGCTCGGGCCGGATGCCCGCGATCAGCAGCCCGCGGCCGGCGGCGCGCTCGGCCTTGTCGGCCGGGATCTCCACGCTGCCGAACGGCAGCTGCACCTGGGTGCCCTCGACCGTCGCGGGCAGGAAATTCATCGGCGGGGAGCCGATGAAGCCCGCGACGAACAGGTTGCCGGGGTTCTCGTAGAGCTCGCGGGGCGTCGCGAGCTGCTGCAGGATGCCGCGCTTCAGTACGGCGACGCGGTCGCCCAGCGTCATCGCCTCGGTCTGGTCGTGGGTGACGTAGACCGTGGTGATGCCGAGCCGCTTCTGCAGCCGCGCGATCTCGGTGCGCATCTGACCGCGCAGCTTGGCGTCGAGGTTGGACAGCGGCTCGTCGAAGAGGAAGGCGTCGGCCTGCCGGACGATCGCGCGTCCCATCGCGACCCGCTGCCGCTGCCCTCCGGACAGGTTGCCGGGCTTGCGCTCGAGGTGCTCGTCGAGCTCGAGGGTCGCCGACGCCTCCCGAACGAGCTGGTCGACCTCGCTGTCGGGCTTCTTGGCCAGCCGGAGCGGGAAGGCGATGTTCTCGTAGACGGTGAGGTGCGGGTAGAGCGCGTAGTTCTGGAACACCATCGCCAGGTTGCGCTCGCGCGGGGCGAGGTCGTTGACCCGCCGCTCCCCGATCATCATGTCGCCGGAGGTGATGTCCTCCAGTCCCACGATCATCCGCAGCAGCGTGGACTTCCCGCACCCGGACGGGCCGACGAGGATCATGAACTCGCCGTCCGCGACGTCGATCGAGACGTCGTTCACGGCCGGGAAGCCGTCGCCGTACTTCTTGACGATGTTGTTCATCGTGATGGCAGCCATGAGATCTCTCCCCTACCCCTTCACCGCGCCGGAGGTGAGGCCGGCGACGATCTTGCGCTGGAAAATCAGGACGATGACGACGATCGGGACGGTCGCGATGACCGCGCCCGCGGCCAGCAGCGACGCCGGCCGGTTGAACGGGTCGGAGCCGACGAAGAACGACAGGGACGCCGGGATCGGGCGGGCGTTCTCGGTCGAGGTGAGCGAGATGCCGAACACGAAGTCGTTCCAGGCGAAGAAGAAGGTCAGGATCGCGGCGGTGAAGACGCCCGGCGCCGCCAGCGGCACGATCACCTTCCGGAAGGCCTGCCACGACGTCGCGCCGTCGACCTGCGCGGCCTGCTCCATCTCCCACGGGATCTCGCGGAAGAACGCCGAGAGCGTCCAGATCGCCAGCGGCAGCGTGAACGACATGTACGGGATGATCAGGCCCGGCCAGGTGTCGTAGAGCCCGATCGCCCGCCACATGTCGAACAGCGGGCCGACCAGCGAGACCACCGGGAACATGGCGATCGCCAGCGCGATGGTCAGCACCGCCTTCTTGCCGCGGAACTCCAGCCGGGCGATGGCGTACGCCGCCAGCGTGGCCACGATGACCGAGAGCAGGGTCGCGATCAGGCTGATGCCGATGGAGTTGAAGATCGCGCGCCGGAACTGCTCGTTGTCCCAGACCGCCTGGTAGTTGGCCCAGCCCGCTCCCCCGCCGTCGGAGGGGAAGAAGCCCGGGCTTCCGTTGGTGATCGCGCTCTCGGACTTGAAGGACAGCGAGATGATCCAGGCCACGGGCAGCAGGCACCAGATCATGATCAGGATGCAGCCGACGATGAGGCCGATGCGGTTCTTCATGTCAGGACTCCTGCCGTGCCTGCGCCAGATCGACGCGGAAGAGCTTGACGATCAGGAACGCCACCACCAGCACCGAGAGGAACAGCAGCACCGAGAGCGCGGAGCCCATGCCGAGCTGGAACTGCTCGATGGTCTGGCGGTAGGTCAGGAAGCTGATCGACTCGGTCTTCACCGCGCCCGCGGTCATCACGAAGATGTTGTCGAAGATCCGGTAGGCGTCCAGCGCCCGGAACAGGACGGCGACCATGATCGCCGCCCGCATGTTCGGCAGGATCACCTTGACCAGTCGTTGCGTCCAGGTCGCGCCGTCGACCTTCGCCGCCTCGATCATGTCCTCGCTCACCTGGGCCAGCCCGGCGAGCAGCAGCAGCGACATGAACGGCGTGGTCTTCCAGATCTCCGAGACCATGATCGCCGTCACCGCGGACCCGGTCTGGCCGAACCAGTTGAAGTCGTCGCCGACGAACGGCAGCCACCCGTTGATGAAGCCGTTCTGGAACGAGAACGCGAACTGCCAGGCGAAGCCGGAGACGACCGTGATGATGCCGTAGGGGATCAGGATCGAGGTGCGGATGACGCCACGAGCGAAGATCACCCGGTGCATCACCATGGCGAACGCGAAGCCGATCACCAGCTCGATCGCCACCGTCACCACCATGTAGAGCACGGTGATGAGGGTGGTCCGCCAGAACAGCCCGTCGGTCAGCGCCGTCAGGTAGTTGCTGAGCCCGACGAAGTCACGGTCGTCCGGCGCGGTGAGGGCGTAGTCGAAGGTGGACAGGTAGAGCGCCCGGAGCATCGGGAAGGCGGTGACCAGCAGCATCAGCACGATCGCCGGGGCGACCAGCCTCTGCCCGAGCCGGGTCTCGGCCCGGGCCCGGTCGCTGACCACCGGCTTGCCCGCCTGCTTGCCGGGTGCGGGGGCGGTGACGGCACTCATAGCAGCGACTTCCCTTCCAGCACGTCCGCCAGGTACTTGGCGGAGTCCTCCGGCGTGGTATCCGGGTCGACCGACGTCGGGGAGTGCCACCGCGCCTGGATCGCGCCCGAGATCATCGCGTAGAACGCGCTCTTCGGCCGCGGCCCGCCGTCGTCGACGCTGGTGCGGAACAGCTCGATCAGGTCGGCGGGGTAGTCGCCGCTCGCCGCGACCTTGTCGTAGGCCGCATTGGTCGAGGGCATCAGGCCGTTGTCGAGGGCGAGGTCGACCTGCGCCTGCTCCGAGGTGATGCAGCGCGCGGCCTCCATCGCCCAGTCGGGGTGCTTGCTGTAGGCGCCCACGCCGATGTCGATGCCGCCGACCGGCGGCTTCGAGGGCTCGCCCTCCACCGTCGCCGGGTAGCGGGCCCAGCCGAGGTCCGCGAACTGGTCCTCGGTCAGGCCGGAGCCGACCTGGCCCTCGTAGTTCTTGTAGACGAAGGTCCAGTTGACCATGAACTCGCCGGCCCCCGTCGCCGGGAACATCTGGCCGAGGCTGGTGCCCTCGTTGGACACGGTCAGGTCCGGCTGCGCGGCCCTCGAGTCGGCGAGCTCCTGGATGACCTCGGCCGCCTTGCGGCCGGCGTCGGAGTCGATCTCTACCTTCGCGTCCCGGCCGGCCTCGGTGTCGGAGACGAGGCTGCCGCCCGCGCCCTGGACGAGGGCGTTGATCCACACGACGTACGCCTCGTACTTGTTGGCCTGGACGCCGACGGTGCCGTCGTTGTCGGCCGCCGCCTGGATGACCTGGTCCCAGGTGACCGGCTGGGTCATGTCGAGCCCGGCGGCCTGCGCGAGGGACTTGCGGTACCAGAGCACCTGGGTGTTGGCCCACAGCGGGATCGCGTAGACCTTGTCGTCCCAGGTGACCGTCTCGGCCGCGCCGGAGAGGTAGTCGCCGTCGCCCTCGACGCTGCTCATGATCGTGTCGGCGAGATCGCCCTCGACCTCCTGCAGCCAGCCGGCGTTGGCGAACTCCGCGACGAAGACCGGGTCGAGGTTCATCAGGTCGGTCGAGGAGTCCTTCGCCGCGAGCCGACGGGCCAGCTGCGTGCGCTGGTCGGTCGCCGAGTTGGGCAGCTCCTGGACCTCGAGGTCGTAGTCGTCGGTGCTGCACTCCTTCGCGTACTTCTTGAAGGTGTCCACGCCGTCCGGGTTGACATACCAGTTCAGCGTCGGCTTCCCGGAACTGCCGCAGGCACTGAGCCCACCGGCCGCGAGTGCCGCCACGGCGGCGACCGCCACGCGGCGCCGTCGGCGAGACCATCGCCCCGATCTGGCGTTCTTCGACGTGACCGCCATTGGTCACCCCTCCGAGTGGTATGCGTCACACAGTCCTACCGCTATTCCACGGCCTTGTCCACGACCACGGATCGCCCAGATGAGCGATTGCGGAGTACCCCCGACGGTGGTACGCAGACGTCCCCGGGTGTCGTAGGTTGCCGTCATGGCGTTGCACGTCGTCGCCGCCCGCACCGATCCGGCGCTGTTCCGGCTGCCGTGGTCGCGGCCGTTGGCGGAGTGGGACGACTGGTACGTCGTGCCGCTGCCGCTCGGCCTGTCCCGGCACGTCGTGCGGGTGGTCCAGGTGAACCGGCAGTTCCTCGCCGTCAAGGAGACCGAGGCGGCGATCGCGCTGCGGGAGTACCACCTGCTGCGCGACCTCCAGCGGATCGACCAGCCCGCCGTCGTACCCCGGGGGGTGGTGACGGGACGGACCACGCCGGACGGCGAGCCGCTCCCGGCGGCGCTGCTCACCGAGCACCTGCACTACTCGCTGCCCTATCGCACGGTCTTCCAGCACGGCCTGCGCGCGGAGCAGGTCCCGGCGCTGGTCGACGCGCTCGTCGTCCTCCTCGTGCGGCTCCATCTCGCCGGCTTCTTCTGGGGCGACGTGTCGCTGTCGAACGCCCTGTTCCGCCGCAGTGCCGGAGGATTCGCGGCCTTCCTCGTCGACGCCGAGACCGGCGAGCTGCGGGCCGAGGTGTCCGACGCGATGCGGGAGCAGGACGTCACGGTCGGCGTGGAGAACATCTTCGCCGAGCTGATGGACCTGCAGGCGAGCGGCGACACCGACATCGAGGTCGACGCCTTCGCGATCGTCGAGCAGCTGGCGGACCGGTACCACGCGCTGTGGGACGAGCTGACCGCGGTCGAGGAGTTCGGGAGCGACGAGTGGTACCGCATCGAGCAGCGGATCGCGCGCCTCAACGACCTCGGCTTCGACGTCGACGAGCTCGACGTGCAGACCGACTCCGATCGGGTTCGGATCCAGCCGAAGGTCGTCGAGGCCGGGCACCACCGGCGCGAGCTGCGCGAGCTGACCGGGCTGGTCGCCGAGGACAGCCAGGCCCGCAAGCTGCTCAACGACCTCGCGGCCTTCACCGCGCACGGCGGGTACGACGACCAGCCCCGCGAGGCCGTCGCCCGGCGCTGGCTGGCCACCGTCTACACGCCGATCGTGGACCTGCTGCCCCCGGAGCTGAGCCGCGGGATCTCGGCGCCGGAGTACTTCCACGAGGTGATGGAGCACCGCTGGGCGCTCTCCGACGAGGCCGGCCACGAGGTCGACATCTTCGACTCGGCCCGGGACTACGTCGCCAACGTCCTCCCCCACCGGCCGCCGGACACGCCGTCGGGGCTGGGCCGGCTGTGACGACAGCTGCGACTACAGCCGGCCGCGCTCCGCGAAGGCCGTGGCGACGTCGGCGCGCGGGACCGGTCCGCGCAGCGCCAGCGCCCACAGCAGCAGCCGGGCCTTGACCGGCGGGAGCCAGCCGGCTCCGACGGCTCCACGGGCGAGCAGATCGACCTCGGAGCCGGGGTAGCCGTACATCGCGCGACCCGTCGGCCCGGATCCGGTGCGGGAGGCGAAGACGACCGGGACCTGGCGTGCCAGCCGGCCCACCGCCTCGGCCGTGCCCGCCGAGACGTGGCCCGCGCCGAAGCCCGCGACGACCACGCCGTCGACGTCCTCGGGCCGGATGGCGTCGAGCAGGTAGCCGGCGTCGCCGAGGTAGGTCGCCACCAGCGGGACCCGCGGGTCGCCCGTCTCCTGGCCCCGCGACAGCCGCAGCGGCGGCACCCGCGCGGGCGGGGCGGCGTACTCGACGAGCGACTCGGCGCAGCGCCCGACCGGTCCGAACGCCGGCGACCGGAACGCGCTCGGCGACATCGAGTCGGTCTTCGCGACCCAGCGGGCCTGGTGGATCTCGTCGCCGAACGCCACCAGCACGCCCCGGTCGCGCGACACGGGCGCGAGGGCGCAGCGGACGGCGGTGAGCAGGTTGGCCGGGCCGTCCGCGCCGACGGCCCCGGCCGACCGCATCGCGCCGGTGACGACCAGCGGGGCGGGGCGATCCCAGAACAGGTCGAGCAGGTACGCCGATTCCTCGAGGGTGTCGGTGCCCTGGGTGACCACCGCGCCCGCGGCCCCCGCGTCGACCGCGGCCTGCGCCCACAGCAGAGTCCGCATGATCGTCGGCTCGTCGAGGGACGGACTCGGCAGCCGGGCCAGGGTCTCGGCCCGCACGGTCGCGACGGCGTCGAGTCCCGGCACCGCCGCGACCAGGCTCTCGGCGGTGAGGGTGGGCACGATCTCGCTGCCGTCGGTCGCGCTGGACGTCGAGGCGATGGTGCCGCCGAGGGCGCCGATCGCCACCGTGGGCGTGGTCATGGCGCCATCCTCGCGGATCGGTCGGCAGGATGTCGGCGGGCGGTGGCAGGCTGGCGGCATGTCGCAGGACTCGATCCCCGGCCGGCTCGGCGGCACGCCCGAGCGCCCGGCGCGGTTCTTCGCGGACGCCGCGGAGTTCGGTGCCTGGCTCGCCGTCCACCACGCCACCGAGACCGAGCTGTGGATGGGGCTGTACAAGAGGCACGTCCCCGACCGCGGGCTCACCTGGGAGCAGGCCGTCCCCGAGGCCCTGTGCTGGGGCTGGATCGACTCCGTCGCCCAGCGCATCGACGAGGACACCACCCGCCAGCGCTGGACGCCGCGCAAGCGCACCAGCAACTGGAGCAGGGTCAACCTCGAGCTCGTCGAGCAGCTGCGCGCCGAGGGCCGGATGCAGCCAGCCGGCCTCGCGATCTGGGAGGCGCGGCGCCGCGATCCCGCCCCGTACACCCACGAGGTCGACGGCGAGCTGGTCCTGCCCGACGAGTACGCCGCCCAGCTCGCCGCCTCCCCCGCCGCCACCGCGTTCTTCGAGGCCGCCACGAGGACCTACCGCCGGATCTGCGTCAACTGGGTGGTGACCGCCAAGCAGGAGGCCACCCGCGACCGCCGGATGGCCCAACTGGTCGAGGACTCCGCCGCCGGGCGGTTGATCCCCAGCCAGCGGTACGGCGAGATCCCGAAGTGGGTGGAGCGGGCTGCTGCGGCTGCTGGGTGATCTGTTCGGCCTGCGGGTTTGCTCGGTGCCGGGTCTTTGATTACCGATGACGTGGTTGCGGTCCGCTGGGGTCACGGTGGTTGGTTGGGGTCGCCGGCGGGCCCGGCGTTGTCGAAGTCTGACCCCTGGGGTTGCGGTGGTCGCGGGGATGTCGGTGCGGAGAGTGGGTCTGGACACGCCTGCGTCCCCGCAACCGTCGGGTGTGCGGGGTGCGGGGCGGGGTGGCTATTGGTCTGGTGGGGCCGGGTCGTCTGCGGGGTCGATCATGGGGTGGGTGCCGTGGTGGTCGACGCGGAAGGTGAATCCGTTGGGGCTGGTCCAGATGTAGGAGCCGGGCATCACGATGTCGTAGGACCACGCGGAGTGGGTTTTCGCCCGGTGATGGCGTCTGCACAGGGCCACCTCGTTGCACGGACAGGTAGGCCCGCCCTCGCCGTAGGGTCGGGCGTGGTCGAGGTCGCATCTGGTTGCTGGTCTGGTGCAGTGGGGGAACCGACACGCATGGTCGCGCAGAGCGACCTGGACGCGGTGGCGGGGGGTGTCAGATGGTCTGTGTAAGGGGTCGGTCTCAGCAAAGGAACGATGATGACTGCTGTGACCGAAGGGACCGGGCGACCGGACTACAAGAAGGCCGCCGCGGCCGCGCGTGCTGACCGGGCTGACATGCCCGGCGCGAAGGCCGCGGCTGAGCTCGCCAAGTCAGGCGCGCTGGACGAGCTGTTCGCCAAGATCGACGCCGGTGAGATCGAGTTGACCGGCGATGGCGGGTTCATCCCCGGGCTGCTCAAGGCCACCCTGGAACGCGGTCTCCAGGCCGAGCTCACGAGCCATCTGGGCTACGAGAAGGGCGCGCCCGAGGCGTCCGCGATCGCGAACTCGAGGAACGGCACGAGCCCGAAGAAGGTCGCCACCCAGGCCGGTGAAGTCGATCTGGCGGTTCCGCGCGACCGTGACGCGACGTTCACCCCAACCCTGGTCCCGAAAGGCAGCCGGCGGCTGTCAGGGCTGGACGAGATGATCATCTCGCTCTACGCGGGCGGGATGACGGTCCGCGACATCGCCCACCACCTCGCGTCCACGATCGGGACCGAGCTGTCGCACGAGACCATCTCGAACATCACCGACGCGATCGCCGAGGAGATCCTCGAGTGGCAGGCCCGGCCGCTCGATGCGTTCTACCCGGTGGTCTACCTGGACGCGATTGTCGTGAAGGTCCGCGACGGCGCGCACGTGATCAACAAGTCCGCTCACATCGCCGTCGGGGTCGACATGGACGGCATCAAGCACGTCCTGGGGATCTGGATCCAGACGTCCGAGGGCGCGAAGTTCTGGGCCGGGGTGTGTGCCGAGCTCGCCAACCGCGGCGTCCGCGACGTCCTCATCGTGTGCTGCGACGGCCTCACCGGGCTCCCAGAGGCGATCGAAGCGACCTGGGCCCAAGCGACCGTGCAGACCTGTGTGGTGCACCTGATCCGCGCGTCGATGCGGTTCGTCGCCTATGGCGACCGCAAGGCCGTGGCGAAGGCGTTGAAGCCGATGTACACCGCCTCGTCCGACAAGGCCGCCCGCGAGGCGTTCGCAGCGTTCCAGGACTCGATCTGGGGCAAGAAGTACCCCCACGCCGTGGCGACCTGGGACGCGGCGTGGGAGCGGTTCATCCCGTTTCTGGCGTTCCCGCCCGAGCTGCGTCGGGTGATCTACACGACGAACTCGATCGAGTCGTTGAACTACCAGTTGCGGAAGGTCACCAAGAACCGCGGCCACTTCCCCAACGACGAGGCCGTGGTGAAGCTGTTGTGGCTGGCGATCTGCAACATCGAGGACAAGCGAGCCCGCGAACGTGCCAAGGAGCGCGGCAAGCCGGCCGCGGAGCGCAAGGCCAAGCCCCGGCTCGTCGAGGGGCAGGTCGTGACGAACTGGAAGCAGGCCCTGGGCCAGCTCGCGATCGCCTACCCCGACCGCATCAACCCCTACTTGTAAGAGAAACCCAACCCACGAGGGACCGATCGCTTACACAGAAATCTTGACAAGCTCCGGTGGCGCTCGGGATCTCGTAGGAGTCGATCGGCACGTGGTCGGCCAGGTCGATCACCGGTCGCACGATCACGGTCGAGGCGGAGCCGAGCCACTCGCGGATCTGCTCGCTCGAGATCGGGCACCGGCCTTCGTCCCAGCGGCCCACGGGGTTGTGGCCGGTCAGGGTGGTGTCGGTGATGTGGACGTTCACGATCGCTTTGCGGCCCGGCGAACCCTCCAGATCGAGCGTGAGGTCCGCCCGGGCCAACTCGCCGAGCGCGATCGAGCGGCGCACATCGAGCGGAGCGTCGTTGCCGAGGTCCCCGAGCAGACGGGCGCGGCGGGTGATCGCGTCGTCCAGGTCGTGTCCGTCGGCGGCGTCGAGGACCCCGGAGAGGTGCACGATCCCGTGGGTGTTGCCGTGGGTGTCGGGGTCCCCGACCTCCACATAGCGTTGATCGGCAGCCGCCTCCCGCTCAGCCTCCGCGCGTTCGGGGTCGAACCGGAGGATCGCCTCGGCGATGAGCCGGTCCAACTGCGCCCACCCGACCCCGGAGGCGTGGAACAGCTGTCGGTCCACGAACCCAGCGGCGTCGGCGTTCAAGGCGTGGGTGAGGTCCGCGATCCGCTCGGCCCGCCAGGGTGTGAGCCGACCCGCGACCACGGCGGCATAGACCTGAGGTAGCCGCCAGGCGCACTCGATGACCCGCCCCACATAGGCACGTCCACCATCGGGCGACCTGCCGAGGACCGCGACGAGTTCCATGAGCGCGAACTCCGACACCAACGGTGCCCCGTCCCCGGCGATCGGGACCCCGGTGTCGAGGTGCCCGTCGGTGATCGTCGCGGCGCCCTCCGGTGTGGTAACGACGTGGTCGCTGGCCCAGGTGACGATGGCCTCCCACTCCCTGATCTGGGAGGCCTGGCGTCCTTCGACCTCGGCCCGGATCGCGGACAGCACGCCAGCCGAGCGACCAGGCGAGCGACCAGCCGGGCGGGCTGTCGTACGGGGCGCGGTTCCGAGATCCATGACACAGATTCTCCCACCGACCCCCGACACCACGAAACGAGCAGACCCCCCTGAGTTCTAGCGGTGATCGCAACACCTGACCCAGCTCAGGAGGACACCGTGGGAGAAGTCAGGAGAGGCAAGCCGGCGATGCCGGCAGAGCAGGTCGCCAGGTTCTGGGAGGCGATCCGAGCAGGATGCTCGAGAGACACCGCTGGCGAGGTCATCGGCGTGTCACAGGCAGTGACGAGCAAGCTCTTCATCGAACGTGGTGGGGTGATGCCTCGTGCGGGAACCCATGAGCGGAGCCGATGTCTCAGCTTTGCGGAGCGTGAGCAGATCGGACTGCTACGCGCTCAGGGGCAGGGCGTGCGCACCATCGCGCGCGCTCTGGGCCGAAGCCCATCGACCATCAGTCGTGAGCTGCGCCGGTTGAAGTACCACTACAGCGGCAAGGACCGTTACCGCGCCCGCCGCTACATTCCCTCGGTCGCACAGGCCGACGCTGACCGTGAACTGCGGCGTCCGAAGCCGTCCAAGCTGGCCGTCAACACCCGGCTCAGGGACGAGGTGCAGGATCGTCTGAAGGAGAACCACAGTCCCGAGCAGATCGCTCGCCGGCTGCGCATCGACTTTCCCGACGAACCGGAGATGTGGGTGTCCCACGAGACCATCTACCAAGCGCTGTACGTGCAAAGCCGCGGTGCGCTCAAACGAGAGCTCGTGCAGCACCTGCGCACCGGCCGCAGCATCCGTAAGCCCCACTGCAAGGAAGACCAACGTCGTGCACGGCTACGCGGGATGGTGCCGATCAGTGAACGCCCGGCCGAGGCCGACGACCGTGCCGTGCCCGGTCATTGGGAGGGCGACCTGATCCTCGGCACCCCAGGCACTGCGGTGGGAACGTTGGTCGAGCGGACCACCCGCTTCGTGATGCTGCTCCACCTGCCCGGCTCACACACCGCCGACGTCGTGCAGGAAGCGATGGTCGCGAAGATGGCGACGCTGCCCGAGCAACTCCGCCGCACGCTGACCTGGGACCAGGGCAGCGAGATGGCCAACCACGCCCAGATCGCCGAGGCCACCGGACTCTCGATCTACTTCTGCGACCCACACTCGCCATGGCAACGCGGGACCAACGAGAACACCAACGGTCTGCTGCGTCAGTACCTGCCCAAGGGTGCGGACCTGTCGTTCTACGGACCCGGGATGCTTGACCAGATCGCCACAGAGCTCAACAACCGACCCCGAAAGACCCTCGACTGGCACACCCCCGCCGAAGCCCTTGACGCGCTACTGTCGGGCCGATCAAGACCACCTGGTGTTGCGACCACCGCCTGAATCCGCCCCCGCCTGTGGACAGGCGAAACCCGACCCGGGGGTGTGGACGAACAACGGCTCCAGACGCGCCGAAGAACGTCGACGCAGACTCCCCAGGATCAGCCCCGCGGCTCGACGTACACCGACGCACCGAGCTCGACGAACTCCGCCGACTTCTCCTTCATGCCGAGCGCCGCGTCCTCCGCCGACAGCTCGGAGCCGAACCGCTCGCGGACGTCCTGGCTGATCCGCATCGAGCAGAACTTCGGCCCGCACATCGAGCAGAAGTGCGCGGTCTTGGCGTTCTCGGCGGGCAGCGTCTCGTCGTGGAAGGACTCGGCGGTGACCGGGTCGAGGGCGAGCGCGAACTGGTCGTGCCAGCGGAACTCGAAGCGCGCCTTCGACAGCGCGTCGTCCCAGTCACGGGCGCCGGGGTGGCCCTTGGCGACGTCGGCGGAGTGGGCGGCGAGCTTGTAGGTGATGACGCCGGTCTTGACGTCGTCGCGGTTGGGGAGGCCGAGGTGCTCCTTGGGGTGACGTAGCAGAGCATCGCGGTGCCGTGCATGGCGATGGTGGCGGCGCCGATCGCGGAGGTGATGTGGTCGTAGCCGGGCGCGACGTCGGTGGCGAGCGGGCCGAGGGTGTAGAACGGCGCGCCGTGGCACCAGTCCTGCTGCAGGCGGACGTTCTCCTCGACCAGGTTGAGCGGGACGTGGCCGGGTCCCTCGACCATGACCTGGACGTCGTGCTCCCATGCGCGGGCGGTCAGCTCGGCCAGCGTGCGGAGCTCGGAGAGCTGGGCCTCGTCGTTGGCGTCGGCGGTGGAGCCGGGGCGCAGGCCGTCGCCGAGCGAGAAGGACACGTCGTACGCCGCGAAGATCTCGCACAGCTCGTCGAAGTGCGTGTAGAGGAAGTTCTCCTGGTGGTGCGCGAGGCACCAGCCGGCCATGATCGAGCCGCCGCGCGAGACGATGCCGGTCACCCGCGCGGCGGTCAGCGGGACATAGCGCAGCAGTACGCCGGCGTGGATGGTCATGTAGTCGACCCCCTGCTCGCACTGCTCGATCACGGTGTCGCGGAAGACCTCCCAGGAGAGCTTGTCGGCCTCGCCGGCGACCTTCTCCAGGGCCTGGTAGATCGGCACCGTCCCGATGGGGACGGGCGAGTTGCGGATGATCCACTCCCGCGTGGTGTGGATGTCCTCACCGGTGCTGAGGTCCATCACGGTGTCGGCGCCCCAGGTGATCGCGTGGGTGAGCTTGTCGACCTCCTCGGCGATCGAGGAGGTGACCGCGGAGTTGCCGATGTTGGCGTTGACCTTCACCAGGAACCGGCGGCCGATGATCATCGGCTCCGACTCGGGGTGGTTCACGTTGGCCGGGATGATCGCCCGACCGGCCGCCAGCTCCGACCGGACCAGCTCGACGTCGCAGCCCTCGCGGACGGCGACGTACCGCATCTCCTCGGTCACGATCCCCGCGCGGGCGTAGGCCATCTGGGTGACGTTCTCGCCCCGCCGTGGACGCCGCCTCTCCCCCCGCCACTCGTCGCGGGCCTCGCCGCGCCGGATCGCGCTCCTCCCGTTGTCGATCAGCTGGGTCTCGCGCCCGTCGTACGACGCCGTGTCGCCGCGGCTCGCGATCCAGGCGGCCCGCAGCGGCGGCAGGCCGACATCGGGCTCGGAGCCGGGCCCGGAGGTGCAGTAGCGGTCGAAGGTCTCGCCGTTGGTGAGGGCGACCCGCGTGACGGGCACGCGCAGGTCGCCGAGCTCGATGCGGGTGTGGGCGGGGTGGACGGTCATGCGATCTCTCCTGGGGTGAGGGGGTGGAGGTGGGCGACGGGTCCCCGGCCTCGGCCGAGGGTCCAGTCCTTGCTGAGGTGGAGCTGGCGCGCGACGAAGGCGTCGGCGCGGGCGGCGGCGGTGGCTCGGTCGAGACCGTGGGCGAGGTACGCCGCCAGGGCGCTGCTGTGCGTGCAGCCGGTGCCGTGGTCGTTGGTGGTCGGGATGTCGCCGCCGCGGGTGACGAGCACGTTGGCGAGATCGGGCCGGCCGAGCGCGTCGAACTCGTCCTCGTTGGGGGTGACGACATCGGCGATCGGCAGGAGGTGCTCGCGGTAGGCCGCGACCACCTCGGCCGAGCCGAGCACCGCACCGGAGGTGGCGACGAGCACCGGGTCCACCACCAGCCGGGGTCGTGTGCCTGAGAGCCCGCGTAGACGGGTGCTCAGGCACACGACCGTCTCCGGCGAGGCGAGCATGCCGGTCTTGATCGCGGCGACGGGCAGGTCGTCGAGCACCGCGTCGAGCTGAGCGAGGACCATCTGGGTCGGCACCGGGTGGACGGCACGCACGCCGGTGGTGTCCTGGGCGGTGACGGCCGTGACGACGCAGGCGCCGTGGACGCCGAGGGCGGCGAAGGTCGTCAGGTCGGCGGCGATGCCGGCCGCGCCGCCCGAGTCGGTGCCGGCGATCGTCACCACGACGGGCGGGTTCACGGGTGGACCTCCCGCAGCAGGGCGGCCACCACGGACGCCGGGTCGTCGGCCCGCATGACGGCGCCCATCACGGCGACGCCGTACGCGCCGGCCGACCGGGCGGCGGCGGCGTTGGCCGGCGTGATCCCGCCGAGCGCGAACACCGGCAGCGGTGCGCCCGCGAAGGCCGACGCAGGCAGCGGCGGGCCGTGGCCCGGCTTGCTCTCCGTCCTCGCGTACGGCGACAGCGTGGCCCACCACGCCCCCTCGGCCGCCGCGGCGGCGAGCTCGGCGCGGTGGTGGCAGGAGCGTCCCCACCGGGTGGCGACCGCGGGGAGCGGGGCGTCGGCGGGCAGGTGGACGCCGGCACAGCCCGGGACCGGGCGGTGGGCGGCCACGACCTCGAGGCCCGCGGTGCGGGCGTGGTCGGCGATCTTGGCGCGCTCGTCGTCGGGCAGGTCGACCTCGCGCAGCAGCACGGTGCGCAGGCCCGCGTCGGCCGCGGCCGCGAGCACGTCGCGCAGCGAGCGGCCGGCCGGCACCTGCGCACGGTCGGTGAGCACGAGCAGCCGGGTCACGAGATCAGCCCCAGGACGGGGCTGGAGGCTCGTGCCGACGATCGTCGCGGGATCCGGCCGGCGCTCCGGGCGAGCCATCCCGCCTCGACCGCCAGCCGCAGTGCCGACGCCATCGCCACGGGGTCGTCGGCGCGGGTGACGGCGGTGGCGGCGAGGACCGCGTCACAGCCGAGCTCCATGGCCAGCGCGGCGTCGCTCGCCGTACCCACTCCGGCGTCGAGCACCACCGGCACGTCGACCGCTGCCCGCACCGCCTCGACCGCGTGGGGGTTGAGCACGCCGAGGCCGGAGCCGATCGGCGACCCGAGCGGCATCACAGCCGCGCACCCCGCGTCGGCCAGTCGGCGGGCGAGGACCGGATCGTCGGTCGTGTAGGGCAGGACCACGAACCCGCGCCGGACCAGCTGCTCGGCGGCGTCGAGGAGCTCGACGACGTCCGGCAGCAGGGACCGCTCGTCGCCGATCACCTCGAGCTTCACCCAGTCGGTGCCGAGCGCCTCGCGGGCGAGCTCGGCGGTCAGCACGGCCTCCCGCGCGGACAGGCAGCCCGCGGTGTTGGGCAGCAGCCGTACGCCGGCGGCCCGCAGCGCCGCGAGCAGACCACCCTCCGCCAGCGACGAGGTACGCCGGACCGACACCGTCACCAGGGCCGGCCGCGCGGCGTCCAGGACCGGCTCCACGAGGGCGGTCCGCGGCAGGCCGCCGGTGCCGAGGAACAGCCGGGACGGGAGCGTCTCTCCGGCGATGGTGAGAGGCGTGGTCATCCGCCCTGCACCGCCGTCACGACCTCGACGACGTCGCCGTCGGCCAGGCGCCGCGTGGCCCAGTCGCCGCGCGGCACCACCTCCTCGTTGACCGCCACCGCGACGCCGTGCGGGCGGGCGTCGCCGAGCCGGCGCTCCAGCAGTTCGGCGACGGTCGCCGCGTCGGCCGCGACCGCCTCTCCGTTGCAGGTGATCGTCATCCTTCTCCTCCTCGATGGAAGCGGCGTGGGTCCAGGGCCGGCTCGACGGCGCCGGTCTCCAGGTGGTCGGCGACGAGCCGTGCGGTGAGCGGCGCCAGCAGGACGCCGTGGCGGTAGTGGCCGGCGGCGAGGACGACCCGGTCGACGCCGGTCGGGCCGACGAGCGGCAGGCCATCGGCCGTGGCCGGGCGGTCGCGCGCCGTCGCCTCGACCAGCTCGGCCCGGTCGAGCGCCGGCCACAGGGCCCGTCCCGCGGCGAGCAGCCGCAGCACTCCCCCTGCGCTCACCACGGGCGGCGCCTGGTGCGCCTCGGACGTCGCACCGAGCAGCACGCGGTCGTCGCCGCGCGGCACGAGGTAGACGGCCTCGCCGCCCACCCAGCCGCGGACGGTACGACGCGGCGAGTCGTCCGAGCGCAGTCGCAGGATCTCGCCCCGCACGCCCGACACCGCCGCGGCCCACGGCTCGGGCAGGGTCACACCGGTCGCGATCACGGTCGCCTCGGCGTCCGGCCGCCGCGCCTCCCGCAGCGCCACGCGGTCGAGCAGGGCGGCGCACACCGCCCGCGGGTCGACGCTCGCCTCGTCCGGCAACAGCGCGCCGCCGGCGACCCGCGCGAGCGCGGGCTCGGCCGACCGGACGCCGGCCCGGCCCAGCAGCTCCACGTGACGGCCGTGGCCGGCCAGCAGGGCGACCTGGCGCTCGACCTGCTGGAGGTCGCCGCCGTCGTACCCGACGAGCAGGGTGCCGGCCCGCCGCAGCTCGACGCCGAGCCGGGCGGCGAGCGCCGGCCACTGCTCCAGCGACGCGAGACCGAGCCTGAGGATCTCCTCCTCGCCGTGCCAGACCTCGGCCGCGGGGCTGAGCATCCCCGCCGCGGCGTACGACGCCCCGCCGGCCGGCTGCGGGTCGACGACGACCACGTCGTGCCCCCGGCGGGAGAGCTCCTCGGCGGCCGTCAGCCCGATGATCCCGGCGCCCACCACGTCGACGCGCATCAGGAGACCGCCGCGACGAGCTCCTTCGCTGCCACCAGGGGATCGGGATGTCGCCAGATCGCGCCGATCACGGCGACGCCGTCGGCGCCGGCCGCGCGCACCTCGCCGGCGGTCGCGGCGGAGATGCCGCCGATCGCGACCAGCGGCAGCGTCCCGGCCGCCGCGGTCACGGCCGCGACGCCGAGCGAGGCGGGCAGGCCGGCCTTCGACGACGTGGCGAACACCGGCCCGAAGCCGGCGTAGTCGGCGCCCGCCTCGGCCGCCGCGACCACCTCCGCACGGGAGCGGCAGGTCGCGCCGATCACCAGGCCCGGCGCGATCCGCCGCGCGTCGGCCACGGCGAGGTCGGACGCGCCCAGGTGCACGCCGTCGGCGCCGGCGGCGAGCGCGACGTCGAGCCGGTCGTTCACCACGACCACGGCCCCGGAGACGCGCACCGCGGCGGCCACCGAGCGGGTCAGGGCGACGAGGTCGCCGGTGGCCAGGGACTTCGCCCGGACCTGGAAGCCGTCGACGCCCGCGTCGGCGAGGGCGGGCAGGAGCGCGAGGTCGTCGCGTTCCGAGACGAGGCAGAACAGCCTGGGAAATGTGGGCAGAGGAGTCATCGTTTCCGTTCCTTCGCCGGCATGATCCGGATCAGGTGTGACGGTCGGAGCGGCTCCAGCTCCCTCTCAGCCCGCTGCCGCGGACTCCCGTGGGTTGTCGTCGGTGACCCTAGCACTCCCGTGCGCCGCGAGGTAGCGCCGTACCGCCAGTGCCGCCGCGCGGCCGGCCCGGTTGCCGCCGATGGTGCTCGCCGACGGGCCGTACCCGACCAGCTGCACCCGCGGATCGCGGACGGCGGTCGTGGCGGTCTGCACATCGGCACCGCTCTGCAGCAGCGCGATCCCGCCGCGCTCGCTGCGCAGGTGGAGCGGCGCGAGGTGCCCGACGGCGGGCCGGAAGCCGGTGGCCCACAGGATCACGTCGGCCCGCTCGAAGGAGCCGTCCGCCCAGCGCACGCCGTCCGGCTCGATCCGCGCGAACATCGGCCGGCGCCGCTCGTAGACCCCGAGCCGCGCGGCCTCCTGCTCCTGCGGGCGCAGCGCCAGGCCGGTGACGCTGACGACGCTGGCGGGCGGCAGCCCGGCGCGGACCCGCTCCTGCACCAGCTCGATCGCGTGCCGGCCGACGCTCTCGTCGAAGTGGTCGCGCCACACCGGCGGGCGCCGGGTCGCCCAGACCACCTCGGTCCGCGGCGCCAGCTCGCCCAGGAACTGCACGGCCGACGCCCCGCCGCCGACCACGACGACCCGGCGACCGTCGAAGTGCTCGGGTCCCGGGTAGTCGGCGGTGTGCAGCTGCTCGCCCAGGAAGGTCTCGGCGCCGGGGTAGTACGGCACGAACGGCTGGGTCCAGGTGCCGGTCGCGTTGACCAGCGTCCGTGTGGTCCAGGTCCGCTCCCCGGCGCGGACCACCAGCAGGTCGCCGTCGTCGCTCACCCGGTCGACCCGCACCGGCCGTACGACGGGCAGCCGGTTCGCGCGCTCGTACCGCTCGAACCACGCCGGCAGCACCGCGTTCGCGCGCTCCGCGGAGCCGCCGGGGGCGGCCGCGTCCGGCAGGTCGGCGACCCCGTGGACGTCGTGCATGGACAGCGAGTCCCACCGGTGCTGCCAGGCGCCGCCGGCCCGCTCGTTGGCGTCGAGGACGACGTGGTCGATCCCGAGCCGGGTGAGGTGGAAGGACGCCGAGAGGCCGGCCTGGCCGGCCCCGATCACCACCGCGTCGTACACGTGCACACCGGTGGAAACCGCGATTTCGGCCCGCCTATGCCCGAGGCGTGACATTGTGGGAGATTGTTCGTTGAAACGCTCGCAGGACCCACGCCCCGGCTCGCTCCGCTCCGCTGGGGGTGGTTGCTTGGGGGCTACAACAACAGTCGATACACGAATGGGAATGGGGTCCCGTGAACGTGCGGAAGTTTGTCTCCTTTGTCGCCTTCGCTCTCGTGGGCGCGGGCCTTGTCGCCGTTCCGGCACCTGCCCAAGCAGCCGAGCCGGTCTACTGGTCCTACGCGGCCAGCACCGGCGCGACGTACGTCAAGCTCCTCGACGGCGTCGTCCAGTCCGACCTGACGGCGCAGTCCTCGGTCACCGGCGGCGCCAAGTCGAGCAGCTCCAAGAACAGCACCGCTGCCGCCAACATCCTCAACCTCGCCGAGCTGGGCGCGGTCGAGACGACCACCGACGCCACGGTCCAGCAGGTCCTCGGGCAGCCGCAGACCACGCTCAAGTCGTGGGCGCGCACGGCGCAGGTCAAGCTGCTCGGCGGCCTGATCACCGCCGACGCGCTCGAGACCACGGTCACCACGACCGGCCGCGCCAACGGCACCGGCTCCTACACGGCCAACAGCCGCCTCGCGAACATCAAGATCGCCGGGGTCAAGCTGCCGCTCAACATCCCCAAGAACTACGCCGTCACCATCCCCGGCGTCGCCAGCGTGACCCTCAACTACACGCTGCACGGCAAGATCGAGCAGCCCGAGGGCGACCTGATCGGCACCATGGGCTGGGCGGTCGGCGTGACTCTGCTGCAGCCCCTCGGCGGCTACTCCGCCGGCGTGACCCTGCTGGTCAACCCGGTCAACCAGTACCTCTCCGAGGTCGCCCCGTCCTCCGGCGCCTCGTTCGGCGGCACCGCCTACGGCAGCCGGGTCCAGGCCAACGTCAGCGACGCCGTCACGGTCGTCAGCGACCCGACCGCCCGCGTCGGCACGCCCGTCGGCGGCAGCAACGGCCGGACGCTGAGCAACTCGACCCTCGCGGTCCGCGTCCCCGGCGTCCTCAACACGGGTGCGATCACCTCGACCACGATGTCCAAGAAGGACGCCTTCGGCAACGGCGAGATCACCAACACCAACCGCACCACCGGGATCAACCTGCTGGGCGGGCTGGTCAAGGCCAACGCCGTCAAGGTCACCGCTGCCGGCAAGCTGCAGGACGGCCAGTGGACCTCGGACATGAAGATGGAGCTGGTCAACCTCGTGATCGCGGGCCAGAAGATCCCGATCGACGTCTCGCCCAACACCATCCTCAACATCGCCGGTCTGGGCCAGGTCGCGCTGAACCTGCAGCAGACCAACACCAACGGCGCCTACCAGAACGCCATCACGGCGGTCCGGGTCACCCTCGACACAGCGCAGGCCGGCCTGCCGATCGGCGCGGTCATCGAGCTGGGCGTGGCCTACACGGCCATCGCCCCGCCGGCGGCCTGAGCCGCATCCGCATCACCCCCGCAGGGGCCGGGTCGCCAGTGGCGACCCGGCCCCTGCGGCGTTCCGGGCGGCGATATCCTTGGTGGTCGTGGCGTCTGAAGCAGAATTCCGGTACTCCGACCTCCTCCCGACCGGAAAGGACGACACCCCCTACCGGCTGATCACCACCGAGGGGGTCGAGGCCGTCGAGGGCCCGGACGGCCGCACCTTCCTCAAGGTCGACCCCGCGGCGATCCAGCGGCTGACCGCCGAGGCGATGCACGACATCAGCCACTACCTGCGGCCCGCCCACCTCCGGCAGCTGCGCAAGATCATCGACGACCCCGAGGCGTCCGGCAACGACCGCTTCGTAGCGCTCGACCTGCTCAAGAACGTCAACATCTCCGCCGGCGGCGTACTGCCGATGTGCCAGGACACCGGGACCGCCATCGTGATGGGCAAGAAGTCCGAGGGCGTGCTCACCGGCGCCGACGACGGCGAGTGGATCAGCAAGGGCGTGTACGACGCCTACACGAGGCTGAACCTGCGCTACTCGCAGCTGGCTCCCCTCACCACGTACGAGGAGAAGAACACCGGCAGCAACCTGCCGGCGCAGATCGAGCTCTACTCGACGCCCGCCAAGGACGGGAAGCCCGAGTACAAGTTCCTCTTCATGGCCAAGGGCGGCGGATCGGCCAACAAGTCCTTCCTGTTCCAGGAGACCAAGGCCGTCCTCAACCCCAAGCGGATGCTGGAGTTCCTCGACGAGAAGATCCGCTCGCTCGGCACGGCCGCCTGCCCGCCGTACCACCTGGCGGTCGTGATCGGCGGCACCAGCGCGGAGTTCGCGCTCAAGACCGCGAAGTACGCCTCCGCCCACTACCTCGACAACCTCCCGACCTCGGGGTCCATGGACGCCCACGGCTTCCGCGACCTCGAGCTGGAGGAGGAGGTCTTCAAGCTGACCCAGTCGTTCGGGATCGGCGCGCAGTTCGGCGGCAAGTACTTCTGCCACGACGTCCGCGTGGTGCGCCTGCCCCGCCACGGCGCCTCCTGCCCGGTCGCGATCGCGGTCTCCTGCTCCGCCGACCGCCAGGCGCTCGGCAAGATCACCGCCGACGGCGTCTTCCTCGAGCAGCTCGAGACCGACCCGGCGCAGTACATGCCCGACGCGGGGGTCGCCGAGGACATCGCCGGCGGCGAGGTCGTGAAGATCGATCTGAACCGCCCGATGCCGGAGATCCTCGCGGAGCTGACGAAGTACCCCGTCAAGACCCGGCTCTCCCTCACCGGCCCGCTCGTCGTCGCCCGCGACATCGCGCACGCCAAGATCCAGGAGCGCCTCGACGCCGGCGAGCCGATGCCGTCGTACCTCCGCGACCACCCGGTCTACTACGCCGGCCCGGCCAAGACGCCCACCGGCATGGCATCGGGGTCGTTCGGCCCGACGACCGCCGGCCGGATGGACTCCTACGTGAAGTCCTTCCAGGCCGCCGGCGGCTCGATGGTCATGCTCGCGAAGGGCAACCGGAGCAAGCAGGTCACGGAGGCGTGCGGCGAGTACGGCGGCTTCTACCTCGGCTCCATCGGCGGGCCGGCCGCGCGGCTGGCCCAGGACTGCATCAAGAGCCAGGAGGTCATCGAGTACCCCGAGCTCGGCATGGAGGCGGTCTGGAGGATCGAGGTCGAGGACTTCCCGGCGTTCATCGTGGTCGACGACAAGGGCAACGACTTCTTCACCGACCCCGGCGGCGCCGTCACCGTCCCGCTGAGCTCGCTCCAGGCCTCCGGCATCCGGGTGCGCTCGGCCGAGTAGCCCGGCCGGGCGCACCCGTCTCGGCGCTACCGCCCGGTACTCACGACCAGCGTCGGCAGCCCGTCAACCCTTTTGCTGACAAATCGTCAGGGCGTGAGGAAGGCCACCGATGGCCGAGACGGTCGCGCGAGAGGAAGTAAGGGTAACCTTACTTCCATGATCGACGGCCGCACTCTCGACGGCGTCTCCGCCACGACCCTGTGGACGCTGCGCAACCGGGCGGAGGAGGCGCTGCGCCCGGACTCGTCGTACGACGACCCGTGGGCGGTCCGGCTCTACCGGGACATCGACTACGACTACGAGGTCTTCGGGAAGCCCAGCCAGTCGCATCCGCTGCGGGCGCTCGCGGCGGACCACGAGATCGGGCGCTATCTCGACGACCACCCCGACGCCACGGTGGTCGCCCTCGCCGAGGGTCTCCAGACGTCGTACTGGCGCCTCGGCCGCACGGTACGACGCTGGCTGAGCGTCGACCTGCCGCCCGTCGTGGCGCTCCGTGAGGAACTGTTGCCGCAGGAGCGCACCGTGGAGCACCTGGCGCTGGACGCGCTCGACCGCGCCTGGCTCGAGGCCGTGGACCCCTCCGACGGTGTCGTGGTCACGGCCGAGGGCCTGTTCATGTACCTCCAGCCCGACCAGGTCCGGGCGCTGATCGCCGACATCGCGCAGCGCTTCCCCGGCGGCGTGCTGGTCTACGACTCGATCCCGCGCTGGTTCCGCGACAAGACGCTCGACGGGCTGACGCTCTCCGGCGGCTACGTGACGCCGCCGATGCCCTACGCACAGACCGTCGACGAGGCACGGCGCCTCACCGACCTGCCCGGCGTACGACGGGTGGTGGATCTCGACCTCCCGCGCGGCCGCGGACCGTGGGGGTCGACGCTGCTGCGCGGGGCGAGCAACCTGCCCGTCGTCCGCAACACCCGCCCGTCCCTCACCCTGCTCGAGCTGGGTCCCGAGAATTAAGGTCGAACCATGAGCGACTTCCGCATCGAGCACGACTCCATGGGCGAGGTCCGGGTCCCCGCCGACGCCCTCTGGCGGGCGCAGACCCAGCGCGCCGTCGAGAACTTCCCGATCAGCGGCACGCCGATCGAGCCGGCGCTGATCCACGCGCTGGGCCACGTGAAGGCGGCGGCCGCGACCGCCAACGCCGCGCTGGGCGTCCTCGACCCCGAGCTGGCGACCGCGATCGCGACGGCGGCCCGGGCGGTCGCCGAGGGCCGGTACGACGACCAGTTCCCGATCGACGTCTTCCAGACCGGGTCCGGCACCAGCTCGAACATGAACGCCAACGAGGTGATCGCCTCGCTGTGCGCGCGCGAGGGCGTCACCGCGCACCCCAACGACCACGTCAACGCGAGCCAGTCGAGCAACGACACCTTCCCGACCGCGATCCACGTGGCCGCCGCGCTCGCGGTCGCCGACGACCTGGTCCCGGCACTCGACCGGCTCGCGACCTCCCTGGAGGCCAAGGCCGAGGAGTTCGCGGACCTCGTGAAGTCCGGGCGCACCCACCTGATGGACGCCACGCCGGTGACGCTGGGCCAGGAGTTCGGGGGCTATGCGGCGACGGTCCGGTACGCCGCCGAGCGGCTCGCCGCCGTACTCCCCCGGGTGCGCGAGCTGCCCCTCGGCGGCACGGCGGTCGGGACCGGCATCAACACGCCCCCCGGCTTCGCGCCGGCCGCGATCCGGGCGCTCGGCGAGGCCACCGGGCAGGAGTTCACCGAGGCGCGCGACCACTTCGAGGCGCAGGGCACCCGGGACTCGCTGGTCGAGCTGAGCGGGGTGCTCAAGACGATCGCGGTCGGGCTCACCAAGATCTGCAACGACCTGCGCTGGATGGGCTCCGGGCCGACCACCGGGCTCGCCGAGATCCACCTGCCCGACCTGCAGCCCGGGTCGTCGATCATGCCCGGCAAGGTCAACCCGGTGCTCCCCGAGGCGACCCTGATGGTCTGCATGCAGGTGATCGGCAACGACGCCGCGGTCACGGCCGCCGGCGCGAGCGGCAGCTTCGAACTGAACGTCGCCATGCCGGTGCTGGCGCGCAACGTCCTCGAGTCGATCCGGCTGCTCGCCCGCGCGTCGACCACGCTCGCCGAGCGCTGCGTCGACGGCATCAGCGCCGACGCCGACCGGATGCTGCGCTACGCCGCGTCGTCACCGTCGGTGGTCACGCCGCTCAACAAGCACATCGGCTACGAGGCCGCCGCCAAGGTCGCCAAGCAGGCGCTCGCCACCGGCAGCACGATCCGCGAGACCGTCCTGGCGATGGGGTACGTCGAGCGCGGTGAGCTCACCCTGGAGGAGCTGGACGCCGCGCTCGACCTGGCGTCGATGACGCGCCCCTGAGTCGGTCCCGGGGCGGGGCGGTCAGACCCTCGTCCGGCTCCGGCCGGTGAGGCCCGCGGCGACCACGACCGCCACCGCGGCGACCGCGATCTGCCAGATGTGACGCCACCAGTCGATGCCGTTGGTCGCGTTGTCCCACGTGGGCTCGTGGCCGTCGAACGGCTTGTTGTTGTGCCCGAACAGCCACCAGTAGACGAGGCTGCCGACCAGCATGCCGACGATGCCGCACACCACGGTGAGCCAGAACGGGATCTTGTCGCGGTCGCCGGGTGCCACGGCCTTGCCGATGACGCCGATGATCGTGCCGCCGACCAGGGTGACGATGATGGTCCAGACCAGGTCCATGTGCAGGCTCCTCACGTCGTGCGGGGCACCCGAAGCCCCGCCCATGACGGCATCATGCCCCCGATGGGGCCGCCAGGCGAGCACCGTGGACCGTTGCGGCCGGCGTGGCGGAGTTCCGGGAGAATGGTCTCCCGTGACAGATCTGCTGGGCGCCCTGGCGCAGTCCCGTGGCCGGACCGTCACCGTGGGCGGTACGACGATGACGCCTCCCGACCTCCTCGCCGCGGCCGCCGCCGTGGCCGATGCGGTGACCGGCCGGCTGCCGGCCGTGGAGCGCGTGGCGGTGCACGCCACCCCCACCATGGAGACCGTCGTCGCCGTGCTCGGCGCGCTGGCGGCCGGCGTGACCGTCGTACCCGTGCCGCCGGACTCGGGCGTCGCCGAGGTCCGGCACGTGCTCGCCGACAGCGCGCCCGGGTGCTGGGTGGGCGAGCCGCCGGCGGATCGCCACGGGCTCGACCACGTCCCGGTCGACCTGGCCGGCCGGGCGTCGTACCGTCCCCGGGAGGTGGGCGAGGACCACGCCGACTTCGTCCTCTACACCTCCGGCACCACCGGGCTCCCCAAGGGTGTGCTGCTCCCCCGCCGGGCACTGGTGGCCGGTCTCGACGCGCTGGCCGAGGCGTGGGCGTGGACCGGCGACGACGTCCTCGCGCACGGCCTGCCGCTGTTCCACGTCCACGGCCTGGTCCTGGGCGTGCTCGGGCCGCTACGACTCGGCGGCGGCCTGCTGCACGTCGGCAGGCCGACCCCGGAGGCCTACGCCGAGGCCGCCCGCGCGGGCGCCACCCTGTTCTTCGGCGTCCCGACCGTCTGGGGCCGGATCGCCGACGCCCCCGAGCACGCCAAGGCGCTCACCGACGCGCGGCTGCTGGTCTCCGGCAGCGCGGCCCTCCCCGCGCCCGTGTTCGAGCGTCTCGAGGAGCTCACCGGGCACCGCGTCGTGGAGCGGTACGGCATGAGCGAGACCCTGATCACCGTCGCGACCCGGGCCGACGGCTCGGCCCGGCCGGGCTGGGTCGGCGTACCGGTCGCCGGCGTCGAGACCCGCCTGCGGACGGACGACGGCGCCGACGTTCCCCACGACGGCGAGTCCGCCGGCGCGCTGGAGGTGCGCGGCCCGACGCTCTTCGCGGGCTATCTCAACCGCCACGACGCCACCGCCGCCTGCTGGACCGACGACGGCTGGTTCCGCACCGGCGACGTCGCCGCGATCGCCCCCGACGGTCGGCACCGGATCGTCGGCCGCGCGTCGGTCGACCTGATCAAGTCCGGCGGCTACCGGATCGGCGCCGGCGAGATCGAGTCGACCCTCCTCGGCCACCCCGCCGTCGCCGAGTGCGCCGTCGTCGGCCTCCCCGACGCCGACCTGGGCCAGCGGATCGTGGCCTTCGTCGTGGCCCGCGACGCCCGCGCGGACGACGCCCTCGCCGCCGAGCTCACGGCGTACGTCGGTGCGGAGCTGAGCGCCCACAAGCGCCCGCGCGAGGTGCGCTTCGTCGACGCGCTCCCGCGCAACGAGATGGGCAAGGTGCAGAAGACCAGGCTCCGCGGCTGAGGACGCGACCTGTGAGCAGGGCCGCCGGCGGCCCCAGCGGACGCGTGGTGCGAGCGGGGGCTGCGAGCCGGGGGCGAGCGGGGGGCGAGCCGGGGGGTGCTGTAACACGTTGTTCGCCGCACTACCCGCCTGAAGACATCGATTTCCGGGCCCTGTACAGGGCTCCAACCACAGGCATGCGGCTGGGAGGCGTCCGAACTACGTGTTACAGCAGTCACGTGGCTGCCGCAGCCGCGAACTACGTGTTACAGCGCGCCGCACGAGCTGCCGCCCAGCGAGCCCTCGACGAGGTACGTCGGCACCAGCCACGTCGGGCACCAAGCACGTCAACCGCGTGCGCGGCAGCGCGGCGCGAGGAACGAGCGACGCGCTCGCGCCAGCCAGCTCAGTACCAGCCGTGGGACTGGCTGTGGCCCCAGGCGCCGCAGGGGCTGCCGTAGCGACCCTTGATGTAGCCCAGTCCCCAGCGGATCTGGGTGGCCGGGTTGGTGGCCCAGTCGGCGCCGGCGGAGGACATCTTGGAGCCGGGCAGGGCCTGCGGGATGCCGTAGGCGCTGGAGCGCGGGTTGTCGGCGTTCCAGCGCCAGTTGGACTCCCGGGTCCACAGGGAGTCGAGGCAGCCGAACTGGTCGGCGGAGAACCCGAACTCGCCGAGGAGCGCGCGGGCGATGTCGCGCGGGTCGGAGTCGGAGAGCTTGCGGCTGTCGGTCATCGCGGCGGTGCCGGACCCGGCGAGGTCGACCGACTTGGCCGGCACCGCCTCGGGACGGCGGTCGTCGCGCGAGACGACGGCCTCGCGGCGCTCGGTGGTCGGGGCGGTGAGGGCGCTGGCGCCCACGGTGGCGAAGCCGTCGGCCTCCGCGGCTCCGGCGGCGGCCGGCGTCGCCTGCTGTCCGGCCAGGCCGGCGGCGACGGAGACGCCCGTGACGGCCGCGGCGACCGACGAGAGCAGGACGATATTGCGCGCGGCCCGGCGCGGCGCCTGTGCGATGTGGGCGTGCTTCGGCGCGCCGCGGTGCTTGGGCGCCTGCTTCGCGTGATTCGACAAGTGCTCGGATCTGGGCTCGACGACGGGGGACGGCCGCCTCCCGATCGGGCCGACTTCGCTGTCACACCGCCGGCGGCCAGCGACCACCCTGCCTGACGGGCAGGACTCACGCAAACCGAACCGCGGATTTCCCCCGGCTTCTCAGGGACCTCACGCCCCGCCCTTCACATGAGTCACACCAGTCCCAGGCATCGGGAGCCACCGACGTCACACGACGACGTTCTCCAGCATCTCGGTGACCAGCGCGGCGATCGGCGAGCGCTCGGAGCGGGTCAGCGTGACGTGCGCGAAGAGCGGGTGGCCCTTGAGCTTCTCCACGACCGCGACGACGCCGTCGTGCCGGCCGACGCGCAGGTTGTCGCGCTGGGCCACGTCGTGGGTCAGCACCACCTTGGAGTTCGCGCCGATCCGGGAGAGCACGGTCAGCAGCACGTTGCGCTCCAGCGACTGCGCCTCGTCGACGATGACGAACGAGTCGTGCAGCGAGCGGCCGCGGATATGGGTCAGCGGGAGCACCTCGAGCATGCCGCGGTCGAGGATCTCGTCGACCACGTCGCGCGAGGTGAGGGCGCCGAGGGTGTCGAAGACCGCCTGGGCCCAGGGCGACATCTTCTCCGACTCCGAGCCGGGGAGGTAGCCGAGCTCCTGGCCGCCGACGGCGAAGAGCGGGCGGAAGACGACGACCTTCTTGTGCTGCTGGCGCTCCATCACGGCCTCGAGGCCGGCGCACAGGGCGAGCGCGGACTTGCCGGTGCCGGCCCGGCCGCCGAGCGAGACGATGCCGACCTCCGGGTCCAGCAGCAGGTCGAGCGCGACCCGCTGCTCGGCGCTGCGGCCGTGGATGCCGAACGCCTCGCGGTCGCCGCGCACCAGGTGGACCTGCTTGTCGGGCCCGACCCGGCCCAGGGCGGTGCCGCGCTCGGAGAGCAGCACCAGGCCGGTGTGGCAGGGCAGCTCGCGGGCGTCGGCGAGGTCGAGCGTGCCGTCGTCGTACAGCTCGTCGAGGTCGGCGGCCGCGACCTCCATCTCGGCCATGCCGGAGTAGCCGGTGTCGGAGTCGCTGATCGTCTCCCCGCGGTACTCCTCGGCCGCGAGACCGACCGCCGAGGCCTTGATCCGCATCGGCAGGTCCTTGGAGACCAGGGTGACGTCGTGGCCCTCGTCGGCGAGGTTGCGGGCGACCGCGAGGATGCGCGTGTCGTTGTCGCCGAGGCGAAAGCCCGACGGCAGCGAGGAGGCGTCGGTGTGGTTGAGCTCCACCCGGACGCTGCCGCCCTCCTCGCCGACGGGGACGGGCGTGTCGAGCCGGCCGTGGCTGACCCGCATCTCGTCCAGCATCCGCAGTGCGCTGCGGGCGAAGTAGCCCAGCTCGGGATGGTGCCGCTTGCCCTCGAGCTCGGTGATCACGACCACCGGCAGCACCACCTCGTGCTCGGCGAACCGGCGCAGCGCGGCCGGGTCGGCCAGCAGGACGCTGGTGTCGAGAACATAGGTACGGCGCTCGGCGCTGGGCTGTGCCTTCGTGTTCGCCACGATTCACCTCACCGGACCGCGCACCCCTAGGGCCGCCCGGCCCTATCCCTTGGAGTTGACGGACCGGGCTGCGCGTTCGCGGTTGCTCACGTTCGGCCTCCCGATGTGGCCGGCTTCCCCACCTGCCACTGCTTCGGAACGTACGCCTCGGAGACAACCGATCCGGGAGACACGCCCGAACGCGTGGATGAACTTCACACGGCGTTCACACTGCCTCCTGCGAACGCACAGGCCTGCGGTAGCAGAGGTCGGTGATCGTGCGGTCGACGGCGACGCCCTTGCGCTCGAACTTGGTCACCGGGCGCTCCGCCCAACGCTCGACGACACCGCCCTCGAGCAGCGGCTCGGCGTCGAGGACCTCGACCATCTGCTCGGCGTAGTCGGCCCAGTCGGTGGCCAGTCGCCACCGCGCGCCCGGCGCGAGCCGCGAGGCGATCATGGCGGCGTTCCCACGGTTGACCAGGCGCCGCTTGTGGTGCCGCGTCTTGTGCCACGGGTCGGGGAAGAAGGTCCACAGCTCGCTGACGGAGTCCGGCGCGATCAGGTGCTCCAGGGTCCACACGGCGTCGACGCTGCAGAACCGCACGTTCGTCGCGCCCGCCTCGCCCACCCGGCCCAGGCTCTCCGCGACTCCGGGCAGCCACACCTCCAGCGCCAGCACGTCGACCTCGGGGCGGGCCGCCGCCAGCGCCGCGGCGGCCTCGCCGACCCCGCCGCCGATCTCCACGACCAGCGGCGCCTCGCGGCCGAACCACCGCGCCCAGGAGAAGTCCGGCGCGTCGACCGCCTCGTCGGGGATGACCCATTCGGCGGCGTACCTGTCCCAGGCGGCCTGCTGCCGGGGCGTGAAGCGACTGCCCCGCCGGGAGTAGGTGAGCACCTCGCGCAGCCGGCGGCCGTCCTCGGTGAGCTTGTGGTGCGGGCGCGCCGGGGTCACCCCACCGTTCACGCCGACGCCCCGATCGCCACGATGATGATCACGATGTAGATCACGAAGAGCGCCAGCAGGGCGAGCAGCAGGCAGCTCCCCACGATGCCGAGCACCCACCCGATGGTGACCATCTGGCCGCCGCCGAGCGTGCCGTTGGACGCGGCGATCTCCTTGCGCACACGGCCGCCGATCACCCACGCGAAGGGCGACACCGCCTGGCACAGCACCAGCCCGAGGATCCCGAGGATGAGCACCATGGTCGCCTGCGGGTGGTCCGGCGGCGGTCCGTAGAACGGTCCGCCCTGGCCGTACGCCGGGTACGGGCGCGGGTCGTAGGGGTTGGGACCGGGCTGCTGGCTCACGCGGCCATGGTCCCACGCGAGGTGGGGCGCCCGAAAAGCAGGAGCGCCCCGCTGCCGAAGCAGCGGGGCGCTCCCCGAAGCAGGTCAGATCACTTGGTGATCTTCGTGACCCGGCCGGCGCCGACGGTGCGGCCACCCTCGCGGATCGCGAACTTCAGACCCTCGTCCATGGCGATCGGCTGGATCAGCTCGACCGACATGTCGGTGTTGTCGCCCGGCATGACCATCTCGGTGCCCTCGGGGAGGGTCACGACGCCGGTCACGTCGGTGGTCCGGAAGTAGAACTGCGGACGGTAGTTGTTGAAGAACGGCGTGTGACGGCCGCCCTCCTCCTTCGAGAGGATGTAGACGCTGGCCTCGAAGTTGGTGTGCGGGGTGGTGGTCCCCGGCTTCACCACGACCATGCCGCGCTCGACGTCCTCGCGCTTGGTGCCGCGGAGCAGGAGGCCGACGTTCTCACCGGCCTGGCCCTCGTCGAGCAGCTTGCGGAACATCTCGACACCGGTGACGGTGGTCTTCTGCGAGGTGTCGCGGATGCCGATGATCTCGACCTCCTCGTTCACCTTCACGATGCCGCGCTCGATGCGACCGGTGATGACGGTGCCGCGACCGGTGATCGTGAAGACGTCCTCGACGGGCATGAGGAACGGCTTGTCGATCTCGCGCTCCGGCTGCGGGATGTACTCGTCCACGGCGCTCATGAGCTCGAGGACCGACTGGCCCCACTTCTCGTCGCCGTTGAGCGCCGGGAAGGCGGCCACGCGCACGACGGGGACGTCGTCGCCCGGGTACTCGTACTCGGAGAGGAGCTCGCGCACCTCCATCTCGACGAGCTCGATGAGCTCCTCGTCGTCGACCATGTCGCACTTGTTGAGCGCGACGACCAGGGCGGGCACGCCGACCTGGCGGGCGAGCAGCACGTGCTCGCGGGTCTGCGGCATGGGGCCGTCGGTCGCGGCGACCACCAGGATCGCGCCGTCCATCTGGGCGGCACCGGTGATCATGTTCTTGATGTAGTCGGCGTGACCGGGGCAGTCGACGTGCGCGTAGTGGCGCGCCTCGGTCTGGTACTCGATGTGCGCGATCGAGATCGTGATACCGCGCTGACGCTCCTCGGGAGCCTTGTCGATCTGGTCGAACGGCGAGGCCTCGTTGAGCTCGGGGTACGCGTCGTGCAGGACCTTCGAGATGGCCGCGGTCAGCGTGGTCTTGCCGTGGTCGATGTGACCGATCGTACCGATGTTGACGTGCGGCTTGGTCCGCTCGAACTTCGCCTTAGCCACTGGGGCTCCTCCTGGTGTGTTGTTACTTGACTCGTACTAAAGGGGTGGTGCGCCGAGGGTCTGCGATGAGGTCCCGGAGGGACTACTCGCCGCGCGCCTTCTTGATGATCTCGTCGGCGATGTTCGTGGGAACCTCGGCGTACGAGTCGAACTCCATCGAGTACGACGCCTGACCGGAGGTCTTGGACCTCAGGTCGCCAACGTACCCGAACATCTCGGACAGCGGCACGAGGGCGCTGACGACGATGTCGCCGTGACGCTCCTCCTGCGCGCGGATCTGACCGCGACGGCTGTTGATGTCGCCGATGACCGTGCCGAGGAAGTCCTCGGGGTGGTCACCTCGACGGCGAACACGGGCTCGAGGAGCACCGGACGCGCCTGGCGCGCGGCCTCCTTGAACGCCTGGATGCCGGCGATCTTGAACGCGAGCTCGGACGAGTCGACGTCGTGGTAGGCGCCGTCCTCGAGCGAGACCTTCACGTCGACCATCGGGTAGCCGGCGAGGACGCCGAACTCCATGGCCTCCTGGGCGCCGTTGTCGACCGACGGGATGTACTCCCGCGGCACGCGGCCGCCCGTGACGTTGTTGGCGAACTCGTAGCCCGCGCCGGTGCCGGTCTCGGGGTCGATGTTCGGCTCGATCGAGATGATGACCTTCGCGAACTGGCCCGAGCCACCGGTCTGCTTCTTGTGGGTGTAGCTGTGGTTGCTCACCGTGCCGCGGATGGTCTCGCGGTACGCGACCTGCGGCTTGCCGACCGTGGCCTCGACCTTGAACTCGCGCTTCATCCGGTCGACGAGGATCTCCAGGTGGAGCTCGCCCATGCCCGAGATGATGGTCTGGCCGGTCTCCTCGTCGGTCTTGACGACGAAGGTCGGGTCCTCCTCGGCGAGCCGCTGGATCGCGACGCCGAGCTTCTCCTGGTCGCTCTTGGTCTTCGGCTCGATGGCGACCGAGATGACCGGGGCCGGGAAGGTCATCGACTCCAGCACGACCGGCTTGGCCGAGTCGGAGAGCGTGTGACCGGTCCGGGTGTCCTTGAGGCCCATGACGGCGACGATCTGGCCGGCGCCGACCGACGCGATCTCCTCACGCTTGTTGGCGTGCATCTGGTAGACCTTGCCGATCCGCTCCTTGCGGCCGTTGCTCGAGTTGAGCACGGTCGCGCCGGCCTCGAGCTTGCCCGAGTAGACGCGGACGAAGGTCAGCTTGCCGAGGTGCGGGTCGGCGGCGATCTTGAACGCCAGCGCCGACAGCGGCTCCTCGACCGACGGCTTGCGGACGATCTCGTTCTCCTCGGTCTCCTCCGCGCCCGGCTTGTGGCCGACGATCGCGTCGACGTCGAGCGGCGAGGGGAGGTAGTCGACGATCGCGTCGAGCAGGGGCTGGACGCCCTTGTTCTTGAACGCGGTGCCGGTGAGGATCGGGTTGACCTTGTCGGCCAGGGTCGCGCGACGGATGGCGGCCTTGAGGGTCGGCACGTCGAACGTGTCGCCGTCCTCGAGGTAGACCTCCATGATGTCGTCGTCGGCCTCGGCGAGGGTCTCGACGAGCTTCTCGCGGTACTCCGCGGCCTTGTCGGCGAGGTCGGCGGGGATCTCCTCGACGACGTAGTCCTCGCCCTGCTGGGTCTCGCCGCGCCAGACCTTGGCGTTCATCTCGACCAGGTCGACGACGCCGATGAAGTCGCCCTCGGCGCCGATCGGGATCTGCAGGATCAGCGGGGTGGAGTTGAGCTTCTGCACGATCGAGTCGACGACGCGGTAGAAGTCCGCACCGGTCCGGTCGAGCTTGTTGACGAAGCACATCCGCGGGACGGCGTACTTGTTGGCCTGGCGCCACACGGTCTGCGACTGCGGCTCCACGCCGGCGACACCGTCGAACACCGCGACGGCGCCGTCGAGGACGCGCAGCGAGCGCTCGACCTCGACGGTGAAGTCGACGTGCCCGGGGGTGTCGATGATGTTGATCTGGTGCTTCTTCCACCAGCAGGTCGTCGCGGCCGACGTGATCGTGATGCCGCGCTCCTGCTCCTGCTCCATCCAGTCCATCGTGGCGCCGCCATCGTGGACCTCACCGATCTTGTAGGTGATGCCGGTGTAGAACAGGATGCGCTCGGTGGTGGTGGTCTTGCCGGCGTCGATGTGCGCCATGATGCCGATGTTGCGGACGGCGTTGAGGTCCGTCGTGATGTCGACTGCCACGTGAGTCAGCGTTCCTTAGGTCGGTGCTTGTTGATGGGGAGGATGACGCCGGTGGGGTACGGCGGAGCCGGGCGGCCCCGCCGTACGGGCGTCACCAGCGGTAGTGGGCGAAGGCCTTGTTGGACTCGGCCATCTTGTGGGTGTCCTCGCGCTTCTTCACCGCGGCACCGAGGCCGTTGGCAGCGTCGAGGATCTCGTTCTGCAGGCGCTCGGCCATGGTCTTCTCGCGACGCTCCTGGGCGTAGCCGACCAGCCAGCGCAGCGACAGCGTCGTGCCGCGGTTGCCCTTGACCTCGACGGGGACCTGGTAGGTCGCGCCGCCGACGCGGCGGGACTTGACCTCGAGCGCGGGGCGCACGTTGTCGAGCGCGCGCTTGAGGGTGATGACCGGGTCGGTGCCGGTCTTCTCGCGGGTGCCCTCGAGAGCGGCGTACACGATCCGCTGAGCGACCTGCTTCTTGCCATCCTGGAGCACCTTCGAGACCAGCTGGCTCACCAGCTGCGATCCGTAGACCGGGTCGACGTCGACGGGGCGCTTCGGCGCGGGGCCCTTGCGCGGCATGTCAGCTCTTCTCCTTCTTGGCGCCGTAGCGGCTGCGAGCCTGCTTGCGGTTCTTCACGGCCTGCGTGTCGAGCGCGCCGCGGATGACCTTGTAGCGAACACCGGGCAGGTCCTTCACACGACCGCCGCGGACGAGCACGATCGAGTGCTCCTGGAGGTTGTGGCCCTCACCGGGGATGTAGGCGGTGACCTCGACGCCGCTGCTCAGGCGCACGCGGGCGACCTTGCGCAGGGCGGAGTTCGGCTTCTTGGGGTGGTGGTGTAGACGCGGGTGCACACACCGCGCCGCTGGGGCGAACCCTTCAGGGCAGGCGTCTTGGTCTTCGACACCTTGTCCTGGCGGCCCTTGCGGACCAACTGCTGAATGGTGGGCACCTGGTGGTTCCCTTTCGTCCTGTTCTCACGGCCCGGCACGGTGCCGGGCTCGGGGTGAAGCGATGATGCTGAGTGCCGGAGCGCTCCCCCGCTCACCGCGCCCGAGCGGGCGGCCGATGTGAGGGCAGGCTCGACGTGCCGGGTAGCCCCAGACACGAAGTTCGAGATTACCGGCCGCCCATAGGCGGGTCAAAATGCGGAGCGCACGCCTGGGGACGGCGGGCTCAGGCGTGGGCTCAGGCGTGGGCTCAGGCGTGGGCTCAGGCGTGGGCTCAGGTCAGCCAGCGGGTGATCGGGTCGATCGCGAAGTAGATCACGAACAGGCCGGCCACGACCCACAGCAGCGGGTGCAGCTCGCGCGCCTTGCCGCGCACCAGCTTGAGGAAGGCGAAGGACACGAAGCCCGCCCCGATGCCGACCGTGATCGAGTAGGTGAACGGCATCAGCACGATGGTCAGGAAGGCGGGCACCGCGATCTCCACGTCGCTCCAGGAGATGCCGGTGATCTGCTGCATCATCAAGAAGCCCACCAGCACCAGCGCCGGGACGGCGGCCTCGGAGGGGATCATCGCGACCAGCGGCGACAAGAAGATGGTCGCCAGGAAGAGCAGGCCGGTCACGACCGACGCGAGACCGGTCCGCGCGCCCTCGCCGACGCCCGAGGCCGACTCGATGTACGACGTGTTCGACGAGACGCCGGCCGCGCCGCCGGCGATCGCGGCGACCGAGTCGACGACCAGGATCCGCTCCGCGTGCGGCGGCACGCCGTCCTCGTCGAGCAGCTTCGCCTCCGCGCCGATCGCGGTCATCGTGCCCATGGTGTCGAAGAAGTCGGCCAGCATCAGCGAGAAGACGAGCAGCAGGACGGTGACCACGCCCGCCTTGTCCCACGAGCCCAGCAGGTTGAACTCGCCGAGGGTACCGAAGTCGGGGGCGTGGAACTCGTCGGGCCAGGCGGGGACGGTGAGCGCCCAGCCGCCGGCCCGCTCCGCGGAGCTGCCCAGGTCGCCGATCGCCTCGACCACGACGGCGAGCACGGTCGTCGCGACGATGGAGATCAGGATCGCGCCGCGCACCTGGCGCACCCACAGCGCCAGCATCAGCAGCAGGCCCACCACGAACACCAGCACCGGCCAGCCGCTGAGGTTGCCGTCCGCGCCGAGCTGGACCGGGACGGTCGTCTGCGCCGCGTCGGGGATCCGCTTGACGACGCCGGCGTCGACGAAGCCGATCAGGGCGATGAACAGGCCGATGCCGACGGAGATCGCGACCTTGAGCTGCGCGGGGACGGCGCGGAAGACCGCCGTACGGAAGCCGGTGAGGACCAGCACGAGGATGAGGACGCCCTCGATCACCACCAGGCCCATCGCGTCGGCCCAGGTCATCTGGCTGGCGACGGAGAAGGCGAGGAACGCGTTGAGGCCGAGCCCGGTCGCCAGGGCGAGCGGGAAGTTCGCGACGACGCCCATCAGGATGGTCAGGACGCCGGCCACCAGGGCGGTGCCCGCGGCCATCGCCGCCAGGTTGGGGGCGCTGCCGCCGCCGAGGAACTCGCCGTCGACGTCGGTCGCGTAGCCGAGGATGAGCGGGTTCAGCACGACGATGTAGGCCATCGTGAAGAACGTGACCACGCCACCGCGCAGCTCGCGGCCGAGGCTGGAGCCGCGCTCGGTGATGCGGAAGTAGCGGTCGAGCGGGTTCGTGGGAGCGAGGGGTGCGGCCGAGTTCACGGCCGAAGCATGACAGGAGCGGCGACCGGGGTCGACCCCGCCACCGGCTCGATGCCTCGCCCCGCGGCCCGGCGGACCAGCACGGCCAGCGCGACGCCGGCCAGCACGAGCGCTCCCCCGATGATCAGCGTCCAGCGGGCGCCGAACTGCTCGCCGACCCAGCCGATCAGCGGTGCGCCCAGCGGGGTGCCGCCCATCACGATCGTCATGTAGATGGCCATCACCCGCCCGCGCAGCGCCGGGTCGGACTCGATCTGGAGCAGGGCGTTGCAGGAGTTGAGGACGGTGATCGTCGAGAAGCCGAGCAGCGGGCACAGCAGCACGAAGGCGACGTACGACGGCGCGAGGCCGGCCGCCATCTCCAGCACGCCGAACGCCACCGCGGCGCCCATCAGCAGCCGGACCCGGACCCGGACGCGGCCCGCCGCGGCCAGGGCGCCGGCCAGGGAGCCGATCGCGAGCACGGAGCCGAGCACGCCGTACTCCCTCGCGCCCTTGCCGAAGACCTCGGTGGCCATGAGTGCGGAGGTGATCTGGAAGTTCATCCCGAAGGTGCCGACGAAGAAGACGAGCACCAGGATCATCAGCATCTTCGGCTGGCTGCGCAGGTAGACGATGCCCTCGCGCAGCATGCCGGGCGTGCGGCCGGCCGGGCGCGGCGAGTGCAGGGCCGCCTCGTCCATCCGGCGCAGCTGGGCGATGACGGCGAGGTAGGACAGAGCGTTGGCGAGGATCACCCAGCCGGTGGCGCGCATCCCGCCGCCGCCGAGGGCGATGAGCAGGCCGGCGAGACCGGGGCCGACGAGGCGGGCGGTGTTGAACGCGGCCGAGTTGAGGCTGACCGCGTTGGCGACGTCGTCGGCGCCGACCATCTCCGAGACGAAGGCCTGGCGGGCGGGCGCGTCGAAGGCGGCGCCGATGCCGAAGACGAAGGCGATCAGGTAGACGTGCCAGGTCTGGGCGACGCCGAGGGCCGCGACGACGCCGAGGGCGAGCGAGGCGAGGGCCATCACCGCCTGGGTGATCTGCAGCAGGACCCGCTTCGGGATCCGGTCGGCCACCACTCCGGCGTACGGGGAGAGCAGCAGCACGGGCAGGAACTGGAGGCCGGTGGTGATGCCGAGCGCGGCGCCGCCGTTGCCGGGGATGGTGAGGACCAGCCAGTCCTGGGCGACGCGCTGCATCCACGTGCCGATGTTGGAGACGAGGCTGCCGGCGAAGTACAGGCGGTAGTTGGGATGGGCCAGGGAGCGGAATCGGGGACTCGTGGGGACTCCTTCGGTCAGTGGGGGTCAGTCGGCCTCGGCGAGGCGCTGCAGGAGGGGGGCCGCGCGGCGGAGCACGTCGCGCTCGTCGGCGGTCAGCTCCTCGAGGCGGCGGGAGAGCCAGCGGTCGCGGCGGGCCACGTCGGCGCTGACGACCGCCCGCCCCTCGTCCGTCAGGCGTACGACGACCTGGCGGCCGTCGCTCGGATGCGCGCAGCGCTCGACCAGCCCGACGTCGGCCAGCGCCGTCACGGTCCGGGTCATGCTCGGCGGCTGCACCTGCTCCCGGCCCGCGAGCGCACCGACCGTGAGGTCGCCGGACCGGTTGAGCGCGTAGAGCACGGCCATCGAGGAGACGCTGAGGTCGTTGTCGGGGTGCCGCTCGCGCGCGAGTCGCCGGCGCAGGCGCATGACCGCGAACCGGAGCTCGGTCGCAACCGCTCCCACAGGATCGGCTACGTCAGTTCGCCGCCGGCGGGGCGCACGTGCTTCTCGAGAGTCGGCATATCGTTAGCATAAGTCATTACCTCCGGTAACTATTCCGCGGAGGGAGGGGTCGGCGCTCGGGGTTTCTCGAGCCTGGCGGGCCGGCCGACGTACGATCGTGGTGTGGAGCTCCGCGACGACCAGCCGACCCAGCACGAGTTCGGCAACCGGACCTACCTGATCGCGCCGGTCGAGCCGCTCGACGTCGACGGCGTGCGGACCGTCCAGGTCGGCACCCTCCTGTTCCTCGTCGCGTTCGTCGGGCTGCTGCCGTTCTACGGGCGCCTCGAGGAGGACAACCGCACCTGGCTGCTGTGGATGTGCCTGACCGGGGTCGGGCTCGGCCTGCTCGGGACGGAGTACTGCAAGCGCCGTCGCCAGGTCCGCGCCGCCCGCGACCACGATGAGTGAGTCCCCGCTCCCGCCGACCCGGTGGGCCCTCGGCGGGGCCGAGCACGCCGGGTACGGCACGCGGTTCGCCGAGCTGATCGCCGACGGGGCCGACGTCGTCGGCGAGGCCCGGCTGGCCGACGTGCTCGTCGAGCGCGACGCCCGGATCCTGGACGCCGGCTCCGGGATGGGCCGGATCGGCGCCCATCTGCTCGCGCAGGGCCACCGGGTCACCGCCGCGGAGCCCGACCCGGCGCTGGTGGAGCAGTCCCGGCGCATGTTCCCGGACCTGCCGGTCGTACCTCTGGAGATCCTCGCCCTGACGCCCGAGGCGCTGACCGCGGCCGGCGCCCCCACGGCGTACGACCTCGTCGTCTGCGTCGGCAACGTGCTCGCGTTCGTCGCCGAGGACACCGAGGTCGACGTGCTGCGCCGGCTCGGCTCGCTGCTCGCCCCCGGCGGCCGGATCCTGGTCGGCTACCACCTCGCCGGCGGCCCGTCGACCGCGCGCCCCTACCCGCCCGAGGAGCTCGTCGCCGACGTCGAGGCGGCGGGGCTGCGGGTGCAGCACCGGTTCGGGGGCTACGACCTGCGCCCGCCCGACGACCGGTACGCCGTCTGGGTGCTCGCCCGCGACTGAGCCCGACCCTCGAGTGTGTCAACCGTGATTGACATCCTGGCGATGTCAACCTAGATTGACGCCATGACCCCGCTCGTCGACACCGCCGCCTCGGACGACCCCGCCGAGGGACTGCGCGCGGTCGTCGCGCTGCGCAAGCTCGCCGACCGGCTCGAGGCGATCCAGGTGGAGAACGCCCGCCGGCTCGGCTGGTCGTGGCAGGAGATCGCCGACGTGCTCGGGTCAGTCGTCAGGCGATGCACAAGAAGCACGGACCCGGGAGGTAGGCCATGTTCGAACGGTTCAGCAAGGACGCCCGCGCCGCCGTCGTCCTCGCTCAGGAGCACGCGCGGGACGCCGGCGCCGACCGGGTCGCGGCGACCCACCTGCTGAGCGCGGTGCTGGCCTCGCTCGACGAGCCCGCACGCGCCGCGCTCGCCGCGCTGGGCCTGACGGCCGAGCGCGCCCGCACCCTCTCCGGCACGGTCTTCAGCGCCGCGGAGGAGGACGCCCTGCGCGGACTGGGCATCGACCTCGACTCCGTCGCGGACGCGGTCCGCGACCGGTTCGGCGCGGACCTACGGCGCCGGCCCGGCGGCCGGCGCCGCAGCGGCCACCTGCCCTTCACCCGGGACGCGAAGAAGTCGCTCGAGCTCGCCCTGCGCGAGGCGATCCGGCTCAAGGCCGGCTCGATCCGCGGCGAGCACGTGCTGCTCGGCGCACTGCGCAGCGACGACGCCGAGGTACGGGCCGTCGTCGACGCGGTCAGCAGCGTCCCCGAGGTCCGGGCCCGGCTGGTCGAGCTGCTCGGCCACGACGCCGCCTGAGCCAGCAGCCGGCTGCGGCGGGAACGCCGGGCGAGGAGGCGCAGGGAGCGAGGAACGAGCGACCGGAGCCGAGGAGACCGGTGCTTTCCGCCGCGCCGGGCAGATGGCCGCCAGGCAACCTGGCACTCAGCGAACCTCGACCGCGGCGCGGCAGCGCGGCGCGAGGAACGAGCGACGCGCTCGCGCCATCCAGCTCAGAACTTCTCGAGGTCGTCCAGCGAGACGGTGTCGACGACCGGCGGGGCGGGCGGCTGGGGCTGCTGGCGCTTGGTCAGCCGCACCTCGGAGTGACCGCCGCAGCCGTGCTGGAAGGCGACCACGCGGCCGTCGTCGTTGGCGTCGCCGTTGGCGCACACGCCGAAGGTCTCCGACAGGGGGCCGCTGAGGCGGACCAGGAAGCCGCAGGAGTAGCAGTGGTGCGGCGCGGACTTGGCGATCGGCGCGTCGGGGCCGGCCTGACCGTCGTACCAGCGCTCGGCGGCGGCGTCGCGGCCCTCCGGGGACAGCACCCGGACCCGGCCGAGGCCGAGGTCCTTGGCGACCTGGCGGATCTGCGCCTTCTCGTCGGTGTCGAGCGGGTCGTCGCCGAAGGAGTACGTCGGCACCAGCCGCGGGTCGTCGTCGGTGACGGGCAGCAGGTCGCCGGGCGACATGTCGCCGGGCTGGAGGCGGTCGCGGTAGGGCACCCACGCGGGCGCGACGATCGCGTCGGTGCCGGGCAGCAGCACGACCTCGACCACGGTGACCTTGCGCTGGCGCGACGCCCGGGTGAGCGTGACCGCCCACTGCCAGCCGCGGTAGCCCCGGCGGGTGCACTCGAAGAGGTGGGTGACGACCCGGAGACCGTCGACCTGGTGACCGAGGTGGTCGCCGACGTCGGAGGCGTCGACCTCCTCGAGCAGCGCCGAGCGGGCAGCGTCGATGGCGTCGGCGGTGGCGGCGTCGGTCAGCTTGCGCTCCAGGGTGGACACGGGCACAGCATCCCCCATGGTGGCGACGCTCGTCACGTCGGGGCGGCACACCGGCCGTGTCGGGAGCAACAGGCAAGATAGGGGGGTGAGCACCGACGGCCCCGATCCGAGCACTCCGCCCGAGCGCGGACCCGCCGGGGAGGCGCCTGCCGAGACGGGCTCGGTCCGGGCCGCCAAGGCGACCGCGCGCGGGGTGAAGGGCTTCGCCCGGGTCACCGGCCGGGCCAGCAGGGCGACGGTCCGCACGGCCCGCAAGGCCGCTGGGGCGCAGGGGGCGGAGCGCTCAGGTCTCAACCGGCTCATCGAGCTGCACGCCGCGAACGCCGCCGGCGACTCGGCGTTCGCGATCGCCCTGGCCGGCACGGTGTTCTTCGCGGGCGCCACCAGCGGCGAGCGCGGCCCGGTGCTGCTGTTCCTGGGGCTCACCATGGTCCCGTTCGCCATCGTGGCGCCGCTGATCGGCCCGTTCCTCGACCGGTTCAGCCACGGCCGCCGCTGGGCGATCGGCGCGACCTTCGCGCTGCGCGCGTTCCTGTGCTGGGTGCTGGCCGGGACGCTGGACGACGGCTCGCCCTGGTTCTACGTCGCCGCGCTCGGCGTCCTCGTCTCCTCGAAGGCGTACGGCGTCGCCAAGGCCGCCGCGGTCCCCCGGCTGCTCCCGCAGGAGATCACCCTCGTCAAGGCCAACGGCCGCGTCGCCCTGGCCGGCGTGGTCGGCGCCTGCGTCTCGGGACCGCTCGCGGGCGCGGCGTACTGGATCGGTCCCGAGTGGGCCTGTCGCTACGCCTTCCTGGTGTTCACCGTCGGCACGGTCGCCGCGATCCTGCTCCCCGGCCGGGTCGACTCCTCGGCCGGCGAGGAGTCCGTCGACGCCCCGCGGGGCTCCGCCACCGGCCCGCGGCGCGGGCTGCCGCCGCGGGTCGCGTTCGCCCTGCGCGCCAACTGCGGTCCGCGCCTGCTCTCGGGCTTCCTCACCATGTTCATGACGTTCGTGCTGCTCACCGAGCCGCTCGACGGCTGGGAGAGCAAGACCCGGGCCACGCTGCTGGTGGGTCTGGTCGTCGGCGCCGCCGGGCTCGGCAACACGGTCGGGATCGTGGTCGCCTCGCTGGCGCGCAGGATCAACCCCGCCGTCATGGTGGTGATCGCGCTGATCGCCGACATCGTCGCGCTCGTGTTCGCCACCCTCTTCTACGGCCTGGTGCCGCTGGTGGCGCTGGGCCTGACCGTCGGCCTGATGCAGTACCTCGCGAAGGTCTCGCTCGACTCCACCATCCAGAGCGGCGTCCCGGTGCGGGCCCACGCCAGCGCGTTCGCCAAGGGCGACACCACCCTGCAGCTGGCCTGGGTGTTCGGCGGCTTCCTCGGCGTCGTCATGTCCTATCCCGCCGTCAACGGGATCGGCCTGGCCTTCGCCGCGGTGCTGCTCACCGCGTGGGCGGTGTTCGTGCTGCGCACCCGGCCGAAGCCGAAGACGGCGAGGTCGGCCGCCGCGACCACGCCCTCCGGAGCGGCTCCGCGCGGCTAGCCCTCGGGCTCAGCTTGGATCGAGGCTCAGGACTCCAGCTCGTCGGCGAGCGCGCGCAGCAGCTTGGCCACCGGCTGCGCCGTACGGCGGTCAGGGTGGCGGCCGTGGCGGTAGGCCTCGCCGACGCCGTCGAGCAGGCGGATCAGGTCCTCGACGATCGGGACCATCTCCTCGGGCTTCTTGCGCTTGGCCTGCTGCTGGTTGCGGGCGACCGAGGCGGGGGCGTCGAGGATCCGGACCTGGAGGGCCTGCTCGCCGCGGCGGCCCTGGGCGATCCCGAACTCGACCCGGGTCCCCGCCTTGAGGGTGGTCACGCCGTCGGGCAGCGCGTCGGCCCGGACGTAGACGTCCTCCCCGCCCTGCTGGGAGAGGAAGCCGAAGCCCTTCTCCGCGTCGTACCACTTCACCTTGCCAGTCGGCACGGGTCCGCCCAACCTCTCTGATCGCACGCGGGCGCCCGGTCGGGCGCACGCGCCGCACATCGTAGGACATGCGGTGTCAGCACCTATTCTCACCGACGTGGCAACCGAATTGACGCCCCCGGTGCTGCCGGCACCGCCCCTGCCGATCCGTACCGAGCGCCTGGTGCTGCGCGCCGTCGTACCCGATGACAGCGCGGCGATCGGCGCCTACTGCGCGGACCCCGAGGTGACCCGGTACCTGCCCTTCCCCGCCCTGGACGCCGACGGCCTGGCCCGGCGGATGGAGCGGCTGGTGGCCGGCACGGCGCCGTCGGCGCCGGAGGAGATGCTGGCGCTCGCGGTCGAGCACGAGGGCGTGCTCGTCGGAGACCTGATGCTGCGGCTCACCGACCGGCACGGACCGGCGGACCCGCCGGCGATCGCCGAGCTGGGCTGGGTGTTCGCGCCGGAGTACGCCGGGCGCGGGTTCGCGACCGAGGCGGCCCGGGCGCTGGTCGACCTGGCGTTCACGCACTACCCGCTGCACCGGCTGATGGCGCGGCTCGACCCGCGCAATGTCACGTCGGCGCGGCTGTGCGAGCGGCTGGGGATGCGGCACGAGGCGCACACCCGCCAGGACTTCCCGGAGCGGGACGGGACGTGGAGCGACACCGCGGTCTACGGGCTGCTGCGACCGGAGTGGGCCGCGGCGTTCTGAGGGGGCTCGGCCCGCTCGACGCGCATGCTGCGGTCGCCGAACCGGACCACGTCGCCGGCCAGCAGCGTGCTCGGGCGGCCCGGGGACAACGAGCGGGACATCCCCTTGCGGATGACATAGGAGCCGTTGGTCGACCCGCGGTCCATCACGACGAGCGCGCCGTCGGGGGCGACCTGGAACTGCGCGTGCGTCTTCGACAGGGACATGTCGGAGGAGCGCAGCGGTACGACATGCTTCACCGGCTCCCCCGGCCGCGGCTCGGGCCGCCGGCCGACGAGGGCGAGTCCCTCCACGACGAACGCCTCTCCGGTGTCGAACTCCACCCGCCAGCGCACCGTGGCCGGGCTCGGCGGCGTCGTCGCCGGCTCGCTGCCCGGTGCCGGGCGGACCCGGGTCTGCTCGACCGGCAGGCGCGGGGTCGCTGCGGGCGGGGCCGCAGGGGCGGCCGGGGTCGGGGGTGCGGCCGGCGGGGTCGACGGGGTCGCGGGCACGGGGGCGGCGGGAGCGGGAGCGGGGACCGCCGGTGCCGGCGCTGCGGGGGTGCGGACCACCGGCGGCGTGGGAGCCGGGGCGGGGGGCGGCACCGGCGCGGAGGTCGCCGCAGGGGTCGGTGCAGGGGTCGACGTGGGCGTGGGGGTGTGCTCCTCGACCGGCGACGGGAGCAGCCGCATCGCCGTGAGGTTCACGATCTGCCGGGGCTGCTCGACCTCCGGGGCGGCCTCGACCGGACGCGGCCGGACGTCGACGACGACCGCGTCACCGATCCGGTCGTGGAGCGCGCGACGCTGCCGGGAGGGGTCCATCGCCGCGGTCCAGGCGAGGGTGGCCAGGCCCAGGCCCGCGGTGGGCAGGCCCGCGATCCCGAGCACGATCGTGCGCAGCAGGGCGGCGCCGAGGCCGATCGGGCGGCCCGTCGTACGCCGCACCACCCGCAGGCCGGTGGCGGCCTTGCCGGGCGTGAGGCCCGTCGTACCGACGAGGACGGCGAGCACCAGCCCGACCAGGACCGCGACGCCGGCGAAGGCGAGGACCACGACGGCGCCGCTGTCGGGCTCGACGACCTTCCAGACCACGAACGCCGCGGCGGCCGCGATGCCCCAGCCCACCGCGCGGTCGATGACGAACGCGGTGAACCGTCGCTCCATCTCGGCCGGGGGGAAGGCGCCGGCGCCGGGAGGCAGCGGCGGGGTGGGGAGGTGCGTCATGCAGGGCGCTCCGAGTACGCGGGCGGGGTCAGGGACGGGTGACCTGGATGGTGATCCCGTCACCGAGGTTGATGGTCGCGCCGGGGATCAGCTGGACGGCGATGCCGGGCTTGAGGTCCTCCGGCCCCAGGCCCGGCTGCACCAGGACGGTGCCGTTGGTCGAGCCCATGTCGGTCACGACGGCGGTGCCGAGGTCGGCGCCGGTGCCCGGACGCACCTCGACGTGCGTGGACGAGATCTCGTGGAGCCGGCTCGGGACCGTGACGAGGACGGGCTGCTCGGTCGAGGTGAACCGGCGGGCCTCCGGCGCGCGGCCGATGAGCACGGCCCGGTCGACGATGATCGACTGCCCGTCGGAGACCAGCAGCTTCGCGACCGGCTGGGTGACGGGCGGGGCGGCCGGCGTACCGGGGACGGGCTGGACCAGCGGCGCGGGCGGCTCGCCGGCGCCCGCGACGGTGAAGCCGTCGTGCTCCACACCGGGTCCGGGCGGCGGCGCCACGCCGCCCACCGGCTCCCACGAGCCGATCGGCAGCGGCGGGGCGTCCGGGGCCTCGGGGGCGGGGACGCCCGGCGGCGGAGGCGGGACCCATCCCGGCGGCGCCACCTCGGTCGCACCGCCCAGCGGCGGGAACGCCGGCGCGGGAACGGCCGGCGTCGCCGGCTCGTCGAGCGACTCCACCGGTGGAGTGGTCGGGGCATCGCCGCCCACCGGCGGGGGCGCGGGGCTGTCCCAGGGGGTCACCCAGCCGTCCGGCGCCGGTTCCTGCGGGGCCTCCGCCAGCGGCTCCTCGGCGGACTCGGGCTCCTCGGCCGGCGTCTCGTCGAGGGTCTCCATGACCTCGGTGGCCGGGCCGTCGTCGAGGTACGCCGCCTCGGTCACCGCCGACGCGCGGTCGTCCAGCGGGCTGGGCTCGTCGAGGGGTGCGGGCTCCTCGGCGGCGAGGTGGGCGCCGCCGACCATGGGCGCCATCTCCGCGGCGGGCGGCTCCATGACCGGCTCCATGACCGGCTCCATGACCGGCTCCATGACCGGCTCCTCGGCTGGCTCGGCGACCGGCTCGGCGACCATGTCCGCGGCGGGCTCGGCGACGGGAGCGGCCGCCGGCCGGTCGATCCGGCCGACCCGGACCAGGCCGGTGACGATCGGGAAGTCCACGTCGGCGGCCCCGGTCTCGTGCTCGCCCGCGGGCAGGCCGATGCTCAGCGCGGTGACGTCGTCCAGGCTGCGCTCGACCCAGGTGTGGCTCGCGCCGCCGTCGACGGTGACGGTCTCGCCGGCGGCGGTGACCGTGGCGACCACGCCGGTGCCGCGGAGCAGGAAGCGGGTCGGCCCCTCGCCGTTGCTGACCAGCACGAAGCCGGGGATCCGGCTCAGCCCGGAGGCGAGCAGGCCGTCGAGGACCTCGTCGAACCCGGCCCCGCCGTCGACCAGCGCCCAGAGGCCGACGACCTGGTCCTTCTGCGTCTCCGGCAGGACGATGGCGGCCTCGGTCCCGAACACCGCGAACCATGCACCACTGCGGTACGACCAGGCGTCGCTCATGGGAGGGCCCCCAACTTCTGCTCCAGACTCAGCCGCTGCGCGTGCGAGTCGTACGGGTCTTCGTTCGCCAATCCCACCACATCCACCACGACCGCCGTCGCGTTGTCGTGCCCGCCCGCGGCCACCGCGGCGGCGACCAGTGCGTCGGCGGCGTCGCGCGGGTCGTCGTACCGGGCCAGGGTGGAGGCGATGGTCACGTCGTCCACCATGCCACTGACGCCGTCGGAGCACAGCAGCAGGCGCTCGGCGGCGGCCAGCGGCAGGAGGTAGTAGTCGGCCGCGCCGCTCACGGCGCCCGGCATCGCCGCTCCCCCGAGCGCCCGGGTGACGACATTGCGGCTGGGGTGGACGGCGGCCGCGTCGGGGGTGATCCGGCCGGAGTCGACGAGCTCCTGGACCAGGCTGTGATCGACGCTCACCTGCTCCAGCTCGCCCTCGGTGAAGCGGTAGATCCGGGAGTCGCCGACATTGGCCAGCAGCCAGTGCGGCCCGTCGGGCGACTGCACCAGCAGCGCGAGGACGACGGTCGTGCCGGCCGCGAAGGAGTCGGCCGCCCCCGCGGCGCGCTGCTCCTCGTCGTAGGCCAGGAGCCGGTCCTGCGCCGCCTGGAGCGCGGCGTCGACGGCGGCGGTGCCCTCCTCGAGGCCGTAGTCGCCGTGGGCGAGGCGGGCCAGCTCCTCGACGGCATAGGCGCTGGCGATGTCACCCCGATCGTGGCCGCCCATGCCGTCGGCGACGACGAAGACCGGCGGATCGGCGAGGAAGGCGTCCTCGTTGACCTCGCGGACCAGGCCGACATCGGTGGCGGCCCCGTGGTGCAGCTCGACCCGGTTCATCGATGTCCTAGCGTTGATCCCGTGGGAGCGGGACCGAGCGGACACCGGTCGTTGGCCGACCAGCTGCGGTCGTGGCCTGACGAGCGGCTCCAGCGCCTGCTCACCGAACGTCCCGACCTGGCCACCCCTGCCCCTCACGACTTCGGACAACTCGCGTCCCGCGCTGCGGTGAGGAACTCGATCGCACGCGCTCTCGACGGCCTCACCCGAGGCGAGCTCTCGGTGCTAGATGCCCTCGTCGTCGCGGGCCAAACCACGGATCCCGAAGTCGCCGGGATCGTGCGTGCCGAGCCGTCGTACGTCACCGCGACCCTGGCCCGGCTGCGGGACCTCGCCGTCGCCTGGGACTCCCCCGAGGGGCTGCGCGCGCTGAGCGGCGTGGCCGACGCGCTGGCCGGTGGACCGGACGCCGGGGTGAGCGGTCTGCGCCCCCGCTCTGCCTCGCCGCGCCCGGCCGAGGAGATCGCGGAGGCGCTGGCGTCCCTGCCGGCCGGGGCGCGGGCGCTGCTGGACCACGTGATCGCCGAGGGCGGTACGGCGAAGTCCGGGTCGGTCCGGGTCGGGCTGCGGCCCGAGGACGCGGAGACGCCCGCCGAGCTGCTCGTCGCCCACCGGCTGCTCGTCCCGGGCGGCTCGCTGATGCCGGAGCTGCTCGTCGTGCCCGGCGAGGTGGGGCTGGTGGTGCGCGACGGCCGGACGACGGCCGAGCCGGTCGACGTCCCGCCGGCGGTCGCGGCGGAGGAGCGCTCGCCGCGGCTCGCGGTGAGTGCTGCGCTGGGCGCCGCCACGGACGTCGTACGACGGGTCGGGCTGCTCCTCGAGTGGTGGGGCAGCCGCCCGGCGGCGGCGCTGCGGACCACCGGCCTGGGCGTGCGCGAGCTGCGGGCGACCGCCGCGCACCTGCAGGTCGGCGAGGGAGAGGCGGCGCTGCTGGTCGAGCTCGCGCACGAGGCCGGGCTGGCGGGCACCCGCGCGGACGCCGACGGCAACCCGGTGTGGGTGCCGTCGACGGCGTTCGACGCGTGGGCGGAGCTCCCGGTGGCCGAGCGGTGGACCGTGCTCGCCCGGGCCTGGCTGTCCAGCTCCCGACTGCCCTCGCTCGTCGGCGAGCGGGGTCCGGACCAGAAGCCCTGGAACGCGCTGAGCCCGGAGCTGTCCGCGGCCGGGATGCCCGAGGCGAAGGCGATGGCGCTGGGGCTGCTCGCCGAGCTGCCCGAGGGGCACGGCCTGGCGGCCGGCACCGGCCTGCCCTCGCTCGTCGCCCGGGTCGCGTGGGAGCGGCCCCGCCGGCCCCGCACCCGGCCGGACCTGGTGGCGTGGGCGGTCGCCGAGGCCGCCGCGCTCGGCATCACGGGGGCGGACGTGCTGGCGTCGTACGCCCGGCCGCTGCTGGCCGGCGCCGACCCGGCGCCCGCGCTGGCGGAGCTGCTGCCGCCGCCCGTCGACCACGTCCTCGTCCAGGCCGACCTGACCGCGGTGGCCCCGGGCCCGCTGGAGCCGGAGCTGGCCCGCCGGCTGCAGCAGGTCGCGGACGTCGACTCGCACGGCGCGGCGACGGTGTACCGCTTCACCGCGGACTCGGTACGCCGCGCGCTGGACGCCGGCTGGACAGCGGCCGAGCTGCACGCCTTCGTGCTGGCGGCCTCGCGCACGCCGGTCCCCCAGCCGCTGACCTACCTGATCGACGACGTGGTCCGCTCGTTCGGCCGGCTGCGGGTCGGGATGGCGTCGTCCTTCGTCCGCTCGGAGGACGAGGCCGCCCTCGCCGCGCTGGTCAACCACCCCAGGGCCGCCGGGCTGGACCTCCAGCGGATCGCCCCCACCGTCGTGGTGTCCGGCCTGCCCATCGACGTGCTGCTCCCCCGGCTCCGCGAGCTCGGGCTGGCTCCGGTCGTGGAGGGTCCCGACGGCGTGGTCCGGGTGGGCGCCGCCGAGTCGCTGCGCGCGCGGGCGCCGCGGGCCCGCGAGGTCGCCGACGCCGCCCGCTCCGCCGCGCGGCAGGCCGCCCAGGTGGTCGCCGCCGTCGCCACCCTGCGCGAGGGCGAGGAGGCCGCGCGGTCGCGGCCCGCGTCGGCCTCGGCCGCGGGGGGTGGCGTGCTGTCGGCGCTGCGGGAGGCGATCGAGCGGCGCGGCGTCGTACTGATCGGGTTCACGGACAACCAGGGCGTCGTCTCGGAGCGCGCGGTGCTGCCCCTCGTCGTGGAGGGCGGCCAGCTCACCGCCCTCGACGCCGACGCCGAGGACGACGACCCGGACGCCGAGCGGAGGTATGCGGTGCACCGGATCAGCCGCGTGGTGCCGGTCTCGTAAACTCGTGCGGTGACCGAGGGACCGTTGATCGTGCAGTCCGACAAGTCGCTGCTGCTGGAGGTCGACCACCCGCAGGCGGCGGAGTGCCGGAAGGCGATCGCGCCGTTCGCGGAGCTGGAGCGCTCGCCCGAGCACATCCACACCTACCGGCTGACGCCGCTGGGGCTGTGGAACGCGCGGGCGGCGGGGCACGACGCCGAGCAGGTCGTCGACACGCTGCTGACCTTCTCGCGCTATCCGGTCCCGCACGCGCTGCTGGTCGACGTCGCCGAGACGATGGCGCGCTACGGCCGGCTCCGGCTGGAGAAGCACCCGGTGCACGGGCTGGTCCTCGCCTCCAGCGACCGGCCGGTGCTGGAGGAGGTGCTGCGCGCCAAGAAGGTCGCCGGGATGCTCGGCGCGCGGATCGACGACGACACCGTGGCCGTGCATCCCTCGGAGCGCGGCAACCTCAAGCAGGCGCTGCTCAAGCTCGGCTGGCCGGCCGAGGACTATGCCGGGTACGTCGACGGGGAGGCGCACCCGATCGAGCTCGCCGAGGAGGACTGGTCGCTGCGGGACTACCAGCGCGACGCGGCGGAGTCGTTCTGGCACGGCGGGTCCGGCGTCGTCGTCCTCCCCTGCGGCGCGGGCAAGACGCTCGTCGGCGCGGCGGCGATGGCGCACGCCCAGGCGACCACGCTGATCCTGGTGACCAACACCGTGAGCGCCCGGCAGTGGAAGGACGAGCTGGTCCGTCGTACCTCCCTGACGGAGGAGGAGATCGGCGAGTACTCCGGCACCGTCAAGGAGATCCGCCCGGTCACCATCGCGACGTACCAGGTCGTCACGACCAAGCGGAAGGGCGTCTACCCGCACCTCGAGCTGTTCGACGCGCGCGACTGGGGCCTGATCGTGTACGACGAGGTGCACCTCCTGCCCGCGCCGATCTTCCGGATGACCGCGGACCTGCAGGCGCGGCGGCGGATCGGGCTGACCGCGACCCTGGTGCGCGAGGACGGCCGCGAGGGCGACGTGTTCTCGCTGATCGGCCCGAAGCGGTACGACGCGCCGTGGAAGGACATCGAGGCACAGGGCTGGATCGCCCCGGCCGACTGCATCGAGGTGCGGGTCTCGCTGCCCGACGCCTCCCGGATGGTCTACGCCACCGCCGACCCGGAGGAGCGCTACCGGCTGGCCGCGTGCACGCCGGAGAAGCTCTCCGTGGTCAAGGACCTCGTCGACCGGCACGCCGGACAGCCGACGCTGGTGATCGGCCAGTATCTCGAGCAGCTCGCCGAGCTCGGTCTCGCCTTGGACGCTCCCGTGATCACCGGGCAGACCACGGTGAAGGAGCGGCAGCGTCTCTTCGACGCCTTCCGCTCCGGCGAGCTCGGCCTGCTGGTCGTCTCGAAGGTCGCGAACTTCTCGATCGACCTGCCGACCGCCGAGGTCGCCATCCAGGTCTCCGGCTCGTTCGGGTCGCGACAGGAGGAGGCGCAGCGGCTGGGCCGGCTGCTCCGCCCGGGCTCACCGGGGCCGGACGGGGAGCGGAAGGTCGCGCACTTCTACACGATCGTCTCCCGCGACACCGTGGACGCCGAGTTCGCGCAGAACCGGCAGCGGTTCCTGGCCGAGCAGGGGTACGCCTACCGGATCATCGATGCCGAGGACCTCGGCACGCCGTCAGCGGACCAGGCGTGACGGGACGACAGTGACCTCGAAGGGCACCGTCGCGGTCCACTCCTCGTCACCGGCGATTGCGGCGACGACCTCGTAGCGACCGTCCCGCAGCTCCCACGCCGTCAGCGCGAGCCCCTCGGTCTCGGCGTCGACGACCCAGTAGGCGGCAACGCCCGCCTGCTCGTAGAGGCGCTTCTTGACGGTCAGGTCGCGCCGGCGGGTGGTCGGCGAGAGCACCTCGACGGCGAGGAGCGGCGGGGTGTTGAGGGCACGCTCGTCGAGCCCTTCCGGGTCCAGCACGAGGACGTCAGGCTGCACGACATCGAACTCGCTGAGCACCACGTCGAACGGCGCCTGCGAGACGCGAAGGTGCTCGGGGCAGGCGGCGTCGAGCAACACGATCAGGCGCGTGACGGCGAGTTGGTGACGCGAGCGGGGCGACGGCGACACGACGATCTCACCCTCGATGAGCTCGTAGCGGTTGCCGTCGTCCGGCATCGCGTCGAGATCCTCGCGCGTCAACATCTCCACCGCGGCCATGCTCACCATGGTGCCTCACTTCCCCGAGACGACTGAAGGTCCATGCCGACGATCATCCGCACAGTTCGCGGATTCGCCGAACATGGACCTCCAGCCTGTGGAGAACTTCGCCGTCAGGCTGCGACGACGCCCTCGTCCGCGGCCACCAGCGCCCGCTCCAGGATCTCGGTGACCGCGCCGACCGGGGTGACGGTCAGTGCGTCCAGGATCTCGGACGGCACGTCGTCCAGGTCGGGCCGGTTGCGCTCGGGGAGGAACACCTCCGCGACGCCGGCGCGCTGGGCGGCGAGCAGCTTCTGCTTCACCCCGCCGATCGGGAGCACCCGGCCGGAGAGGGTGACCTCGCCGGTCATCGCGATGTCGGAGCGCACCGGGCGACCGGTCAGCAGCGACACCAGGGCGGTGACCATGGTGACGCCGGCCGACGGCCCGTCCTTGGGTACGGCGCCCGCGGGGAAGTGCACGTGGATCGACTGCTCGAAGGCGGAGGCCGGGATGCCGAGCTCGTCGGCGTGCGAGCGCACCCACGAGAGCGCGATCCGCGCGGACTCCTTCATCACGTCGCCGAGCTGGCCGGTGACGGTGAGTCCCGCCTCCCCGGACGCGGCCGAGGTCTCGACGTACAGGACGTCGCCGCCCATGCCGGTCACGGCCAGGCCGGTGGCCACGCCGGGCACCGAGGTCCGCTCGGCGACGTCGGGCGTGAACCGCGGCCGGCCGATCAGGTCCACCAGCTCGTCCAGCCCGATGTCGACCCGCGCCACCGAGCCCGACGCGAGCCGGGCGGTGGCCTTGCGGAACGCCTTGGCGAGCAGCCGCTCGACCTGGCGTACGCCGGCCTCGCGGGTGTGGTTCGCCGCGATCTCCCGCAGCGCGTCGTCGCTGATGGTCACCTCGTCGGGGGTCAGCGCGGCCCGCTCGAGCTGGCGCGGGACCAGGAAGTCGCGGGCGATGGCGACCTTGTCCTCCTCGGTGTACCCGTCGATCGAGACCAGCTCCATCCGGTCGAGCAGGGCGGCCGGGATCGACCCGACGTCATTGGCCGTGGCGATGAACAGCACGTCGGACAGGTCCAGGTCGAGCTCGAGGTAGTGGTCGCGGAAGGTGTGGTTCTGCGCGGGGTCGAGGACCTCCAACAGCGCAGCGGCGGGATCACCGCGGTAGTCCGAGCCCACCTTGTCGACCTCGTCGAGCAGCACGACCGGGTTCATCGAGCCGGCCTCCTTGATGGCCCGGACGACGCGGCCGGGCAGCGCGCCGACGTACGTCCTGCGGTGGCCGCGGATCTCGGCCTCGTCGCGGACGCCGCCGAGGGCGACCCGCACGAACTTGCGTCCGAGGGCGCGGGCGACGGACTCGCCGAGCGAGGTCTTGCCGACGCCCGGAGGCCCGGCGAGCAGGATCACCGCGCCGGAGCCGCGTCCGCCGACGACCTCCAACCCGCGCTCGGCGCGACGGGCGCGGACGGCGAGGTACTCCGTGATCCGGTCCTTCACCTCGTCCAGCCCGTGGTGGTCGGCGTCGAGGACGGCGCGCGCCGCGGCGACGTCGGTGTCGTCCTCGGTGCGCACCGACCAGGGCAGGTCGAGCACGGTATCGAGCCAGGTGCGGATCCAGCCGGCCTCGGGGTTCTGCTCGCTGGCGCGCTCGAGCTTGTCGACCTCGCGCAGCAGCGCCTCGCGGACGGAGTCCGGGACGTCGGCGGCCTCCACCCGGGCGCGGTAGTCGTCGCCGCCGTCGGGGTCGCCCTCGCCGAGCTCCTTGCGGATCGCGGCGAGCTGCTGGCGCAGCAGGAACTCCCGCTGGCTCTTCTCCAGCGACTCCCGCACGTCCGACTCGATCTTCTCGCTGACCTCCGACTCGGCCACGAAGTCGCGGGTCCACTCCACGAGCAGCCGCAGCCGCTCGCCGATCTCCGGGGTCTCCAGGAGCTGGCGCTTGCGGTCGTCGGAGAGGTACGGCGCGTAGCCGGCCGTGTCGGCCAGCGTGGCCGGGTCGTCGATCCGGGTCACCTGGTCGGCGACCTGCCAGGCCTCGCGGCGCTGCAGGAGACCGACGACGAGCTTGCGGTAGTCCTCGGCGAGGGCGCGGACGTCGTCGTCCACGACACCGCCGTCGACCGGCTCGGCCTCGACCCACAGGGCCGCGCCGGGGCCGGTCACGCCGCTGCCGATGCGGGCCCGGCCGCCGGCCTTGAGCACGGCCGCCGGGGCGCCGCCGGAGAAGCGGCCGACCTTCTCGACGCTCGCCACGACGCCGTACGACGCGTAGCGGTCCTCGAGGCGGGGAGCCACCAGCACGCGGGAGGTGTCCCCCGACTCGTTGGCGGCCAGGGCGGCGGCGTCGATGGCGGCCTGGGCGGGCTCGTCGAGCTCGACCCGGACCACCATCCCGGGGAGCACCACCACGTCGGAGAGGAACAGCACCGGAAGCTGGATCGGGTTCGTCATTGCCCCTTCATTCATGCATCGTCCAATGCGTTCCGGGTTCACCCTGTTCCGGCGTTCGCGGTGGGCGAAAACCCGCGGACGAGCCGCGCGAACCGCCCGACGACCCGGCACCGGGTAACAAGAACCTTACGGACCAGGTAGCACCCCGTATTCCTGGCGAAACCAGAGCGAAACAACCGGCTTGTGGACTTCTCTGCATGGACAGGCCCACCCACGACGCCCACCGGCACATCGGCCGCCTGCCGTCGTACGGCTTCTACGGCGGACCACCGGTCAGCCCCGACACGACGGCGCGGGCGACGGTCCGGGAGCTCTTCGCCGACCTCGACGCCGAGCGCACCGAGCGTGCCCTGGTCCTCCCGAACTACGGGGTCCCCGACCCCGATGTCGCCTTCGACCTCAACCAGCTCGCGATCGAGGCCGCCCAGGCCGACGACAGGGTGCGCTGCGGCCTGTGGGTCTCTCCCCGGGCCTCCGACAGCGCCCGCAACGACAAGGCGCTGGCCCTTGCCGCAGAGGCCGGCGTGGTCGCCCTGAAGACCAGCTTCCTGCTGGGCGGCGCGGTGGACGCGCCGGACTCGGCCGCCGAGCTGCACAAGATCTTCACCACCGCCGCCGAGCGCGACCTGGTGGTGCACGTGCACACGTCGCCCGGCGCGGCATCCGATGTCGACCAGGTCGGCAAGCTCGTCGAGCAGTACGGCGCCTCGACGCGGATCCACCTCGTGCACCTCGGCGGCGGCATGAGCGGCCACCTCAAGCTGATCGGCGGCCGGTTCTTCGACTGGATCGAGCGCGGTCTCCAGGTCTACACCGACACCAGCTGGGCGATCGGCTTCGCCCCCGCATGGCTGTGTCAGGAGATCCAGCGCCGCGGCGTCGGCCACGACCGGGTCCTCTTCGCGACCGACACCCCCTGGGGCGACCACGCCGGCGAGTACGCCCGGCTGGCCGCCGCCACCGACGACCCCGAGCTCACCGACGCGCTCTTCCGGGGCAACTTCGAGTCCCTCTACGGGGCCTGACCGCACACCCTCATCCCGCTGCACCGCCTCGCCACAAGGAGATTCCCATGACCGACCTCGACGCACAGATCAAGGCCAACATGGAGGCCTCGCTCGCCGAGATCCCCCACCCGTCCCAGCCCAAGGGCACCAACCTCTACGGGTCGACCAAGGTCTTCCCCGACTTCCAGGCCGAGGAGGGCGAGACCTACTTCACCCTGGTCCACGGGATCCCGCACGAGTCCTCGGTGAGCTTCGTCGCGATCCTCCAGGCCACCCGCGCCCTGAGGAAGGGCTTCGAGTCGGCGATCTACTTCTACGGCCCCGGCACGCTGGCGTGCATGTCGACCCGCGGCTTCCCGACGACGGGCGACTCCGGCTTCCCCGGCGAGCAGAACACGAACGGGTCCATCGAGACCTTCATCGCCGAGGGCGGGACCGTCTACTGCTGCCGGTTCGGCATGGGCCTGCACGGCCTGCGCGAGGAGGACCTGATCGAGGGCGTGGTGCCGACGCATCCCCTGGATGTCCAGGACGCCCTCATCTACTACGCCCGCAAGGGCGCCATCATCAACTCCACCTACAACCTCTGAACGGGCGGACCGGATCATGGCCGCGCCGGGTCTCCCGACGACCACTCCGGCGACCAGCTCCACCCGCGTGGACCTGGCCATCCAGGGCATCCGGCTCGCCGACGCGCCGGTGTCCCGCCGTGCGGGCGCCGGGCCGAGCGACGACGGGCACCTGCTGCTCGACGGCGTCGGCGCGGCCATCCCGCTCAACCCCCGCAGCCCCTACACCGTCCAGGGCGGCAAGCTCCTGCTCGACGGCGCCGACACCGGCATGGGCGTGGAGACCATCACCCGTCCGCGGTTCTACGACCTGAACACCGCGGACGGCGTGCCCTACGAGAAGATCGCCCGCCTGCACTCGGCCCGCGTCCTCGCGACGACCGTCGTGCAGACCTGCGTCCGCTACGAGGAGTCGCAGCGCTGCCGGTTCTGCGCGATCGAGGAGTCGCTGCGCCAGGGCAGCACGATCGCGGTGAAGAGCCCAGCACAGATCGCCGAGGTCGCGCGCGCTGCGTACGAGCTCGACGGCATCACGCAGATGGTGATGACGACGGGGACGTCCAACGGCCGTGACCGGGGAGCGGTGCACCTCGCGCGCTGCACCCGCGCCGTCCGGGAAGTGCTGCCGGACCTGCCGATCCAGGTCCAGTGCGAGCCGCCCGGCGACCTCGCCGTCATCCAGGACCTGTACGACGCGGGCGCGCGCTCGATCGGCATCCACGTCGAGTCCCTCGACGACGCCGTGCGCCGGCACTGGATGCCCGGCAAGGGCGCGGTGCCGATGGAAGAGTACCGCGCGGCGTGGGCCGAGGCGGTCCGCGTGTTCGGCTGGAACGAGGTCTCGACCTACCTGCTGGTCGGCCTCGGCGAGGACCCCGACGAGATGATCGCCGGGGCCGAGGAGCTGATCGCGATGGGCGTCTATCCCTTCGTCGTCCCCTTCCGGCCGCTCGCGGGGACCCTCGCCACCGATGTCGACCGGGTGCCCTCGCCCGACCCGCGCGTGGTCGCGAAGGTGACCGGCCGGGTCGCCGCCGCGCTGCGCAGCGCCGGGATGCTCGGCTCGGCGCAGTCGGCCGGCTGCGCCGCGTGCGGGGCGTGCTCGGCCCTGTCCTGCGAAGGAGCCTGACCATGACCCTCGACGTCTCCGTCCTCACCGGCCTGGCCCGCCAGGCCCCGCCGGACCGGCTCCGCGACCCGTCGTACGTCGTCGTGGAGGCCGGGCGCGCCGAGCTGGCGTCGTACCGGGCGCTGCGCCACGAGGTCTTCGTCCGCGAGCAGGGCCTGTTCGCGGACGAAGACACCGACCCGGTCGACGACGACCCGCGGACGGTGGTCCTCCTCGCCCGCGCCCACGACGGCGAGGCGCTCGGCGGCGTGCGCCTGCACCCCGCCCCTGCCGCCGACGGCAGCCAGCCCGCCCGCGATCTCGGCTGGTGGCGCGGCAGCCGCCTGGCGGTCACCGCCGACGCCCGCCTGCACCTCGGCGTCGGCGCCGCACTCGTCCGGGCCGCGTGCGCCCGGGCGGAGGCGGAGGGGGCGCTCCGGTTCGACGCGGAGATCCAGGCCCAGCACCGCCGCCTCTTCGAGAGGCTCGGCTGGCGGGTCCGCTCCGAGCGCGTCCTGCACGGCCGTCCCCATCTCGTCGTCGACTTCCCGGTCACCCGGATCCAACGGCTGGCCGACGCGACGAAGGCGCCGCTCGGCGGGCTGCTCGCCGAGCTCGCCGCGGGCGTGCCGGCCGGCTTCCTCGGCGACGACGCGGCGCCCGTGCCCGGCAGCGATCTGGTCGCCGCGTGCGACGCGATCCTGCCGGCGATGGTCGAGCGGGACCCCGAGTGGGCCGGCTGGTGCAGCGTGCTGGTCAACCTCAACGACCTCGCTGCCATGGGCGCCGCGCCCGTGGGACTGCTCGACGCCGTCGGCGCCCGCGACGCTTCCTTCGCCCGCCGGATCGTGCGCGGCATCGCCGATGCCGCGGCCGCCTGGGGCGTGCCCGTCCTCGGCGGCCACACCCAGCTCGGCGTCCCGGGCGCCCTGGCCGTGACGGCCCTCGGCCGCACCGCGACGCCGGTGCCCGGCGCGGGCGGGGCTCCCGGCCAGCAGGTCCGGGTCACCGCCGATCTCGGCGGCGGCTGGCGCCACGGCTACACGGGCTCCCAGTGGGACTCGACCTCGCACCGGAGCCCGGGCGAGCTGCGGGCCCAGGCGTCCGTCGTCCCCGCCCTGCGGCCGCGGGCCGCCAAGGACGTCAGCATGAGCGGGCTCGTCGGCAGCACCGGGATGCTCGCCGAGGCGAGCGGCTGCCGGGCCGTCCTCGACGTCGCGGCGGTGCCGGCTCCCGCCACCGCCGGCACCGCCGACTGGCTCACCTGCTTCCCCGGGTTCGCGATCGTCTCGACCGAGGACCGGGCTCCCGACAACGTCCGGCTGCCGGGCCACCTCGCCAGCGCCGTCTGCGGCGAGCTCGTCCCCGGGACCGGGGTCGGCCTGCGCTGGCCCGACGGCACCGTCACCGACGCCATCACGCACACCGTCACCGGATTGGGGACCGCCTCATGACCCTGATGAACCCTCCACTCGGCTCCGCCGTGGCCGCCGTCTGCGCCGGCTTCGGGCGCGACGTCGAGGAGAACCTCGCCCAGATCGCCGACCTGATCGAGCAGGCGCGCGCCGAGGGGGTCAGCCTGCTGGCCCTGCCGGAGGCCTGCCTCGGCGGCTACCTATCGGTGCTCGGCGCCGGGCGCGACGGCAGCCACGACGAGCAGCCCGAGGACCTGCCCCCGGTGATGGACGTCGACGGCCCCGAGCTGCGCCGGGTCGCGGCCCTCGCCGGCGACATGACGGTCGTGGTCGGCCTCTGCGAGTCCGACGGGACCGACCGCTACAACACCGCGGCGATCGTCACCGGCTCCGGCGTGCTCGGCGTACACCGCAAGGTCCACCAGCCGCTGGGCGAGTCGATGTTCTACGCCGCCGGCAGCGAGTTCGGCTGCGTGGACACGCCGGCAGGACGGGTGGGCGCGCTGATCTGCTACGACAAGGCATTCCCCGAGGCGGCCCGCGCACTGGCCGTCGACGGCGCCGAGGTGATCGCGTGCATCTCCGCGTGGCCCGCCTCGCGCACCGCCACCGGGGAGTCGATCGCCGAGGACCGGTGGACCAAGCGGTTCAACCTCTTCGACGCCGCCCGCGCCCTGGAGAACCAGGTCGTCTGGCTCGCCGCCAACCAGCACGGCACCTTCGGCAAGCTGCGCTTCGTCGCCAACGCGAAGGTCGTCGGACCGGGCGGCGACGTGCTCGCCACCACCGGCATCCGCTCCGGGATGGCCGTCGCGGAGATCGACGTGCCGAGCGCCCTGGAGACCGCCCGCCGGGCGATGTTCCACCTGCGCGACCGCCGTCCCGACACCTACGGCGCGGTGGCCGGCGCCCCGCTCCGGGAGCCGGTCCGTGCCTGAGATGACCTTCACGGTGCGGTGGCCCGACGGCCGGGTCGCCGAGCACTACTCGCCCTCGCTGGTGGTGCACGACCACCTCGACGTGGGCGCGACCTACCCGGTCGCCGAGTTCCGCGACCGCTCCGCCAGAGCACTCGGCATCGCGAGCGACCGGGTCCGGGCCCGCTTCGGCTTCGCGTGCACCTCCGCCGCGGCCAGCCTCGCCGGCATCGACGAGCTCGCGGCGTCGTACCCCGCCGACGCGGCCGTCACCGTCCTCCGCCTCCACCCGCCTCTCCCCGAGGAGAACCCGTCATGAGCAGCACGACCCCCACCCTCCACCGCGCCACCGTCGCCGTCGTCGGCGGCGGCCAGGCCGGCCTGTCCGCCAGCTGGTTCCTGGTCCGCGACGGCGTCGACCACGTCGTCCTCGAGACCGGGACCGCCGGCCACGAGTGGGCCGACACCCGCTGGGACAACTTCACGCTGGTGACGCCGAACTGGCACTGCCGCCTCCCCGGCTACGAGTACGACGGACCGGACCCCGACGGCTTCATGACCCGCGACGAGGTGGTCGCCTGGCTGTCCGGCTACGCGCCGACCTTCGGCCCACCGCTGCGCGAGCACACCCGGGTGACCGCGCTGACCGAGCGCGACGGCGGCGGCTTCCGGCTCGAGGCGACCGGCCCGGACGGGCCGGAGGTCTGGGAGGCCGACCACGTGGTGGTCGCCACCGGCGGCTACCACGTGCCGATCGTCCCGTCCTGGGCGCCGGCGCTCAACGCCTCGATCACCCAGCTGCACTCGGCCGACTACAAGTCCCCCGGGCAGCTGCCGGCGGGCGAGGTGCTGGTGGTGGGCTCCGGCCAGTCCGGCGCGCAGATCGCCGAGGACCTGCACCTCGCCGGGCGCCGGGTGCACCTCGCGCTCGGCGACGCCCCGCGGGTCGCCCGCTTCCACCGCGGACGCGACTCCATGACCTGGCTGGCCGAGATGGGGCTCTACGACACCGGTGTCGCGCAGTACCCCGGCGGCCTCGCCGCCCGGGAGAAGACCAACCACTACGTCACCGGCCGCGACGGCGGTCGCGACATCGACCTGCGCCAGTTCGCGGCCGAGGGCATGCGGCTCTACGGGCTCCTGGACTCGGGCGCCGGGACGCAGCTCTCGTTCCTGCCGAGCCTGCGCCAGGCGCTTGACAGTGCCGACGAGGTCTACCGCTCGATCTGCCGCGACATCGACCGCCACATCGACGCGCAGGGCATCGACGCTCCCCCGGCGACGCCGTACGTCCCCGTCTGGGAGCCGGCCGAGGACCCGACGTCGCTCGACCTGGCCGCGGCCGGGATCTCCACCGTCGTCTGGGCGATCGGCTACCGGCCCGACTACCGCTGGGTGGGTGCCGGGGTCTTCGACGGCAGCGGCCGCCCGACGCACACCCGCGGCGTGACCTCGCTGCCCGGGCTGTACTTCCTCGGCCTGCCCTGGCTGCACACCTGGGGTTCGGGTCGCTACCTCGGCATCGCCGCGGACGCCGAGCACGTCGCCGGCGCGATCACCGGCCGGACCGGCGCCACCATCGAGAGCGCTGCGGACCTCGCCCGGCGGCGGTCGCCCGGGAGCGGCGCACGGCTCGCGGACGTCGCGCTGGCGGGCTGAGCCCGGGATAGGTTGACGCCCGTGGGAGTCCAGCGCATCGGTGCCGTCGCGGCGCACTTCGGCCGCGACCTGGCGCGGGCGCTGGCGAAGATCGAGGGCATCGTGGCCGACGCGCGCGCGGCCGGCGTCGGGCTCCTGGTGCTGCCCGACGCCACCCTCGGCGGCTACCTGTCCGACCTGCGCCGGCCCGACCCCGCGGCACTGCCGCCCGGGCTGACCGAGGACTCGTGGGAGGTGCAGCGGATCGCGGCGCTGGCCGGCGACATGGTCGTCTGCCTCGGCTACACCGAGGAGGCCGTCCTCGACGGGCAGCCGCGGCTGTTCAACACCGCCCTGTGTGTGCACGGCTCGGGGGTGCTCGGGCGCCACCGCAAGGTGCACCAGCCCGCCGGCGAGTCCCTCGTGTACGACGCCGGGGACTCCTTCGCCGCCTTCGACACCCCCGTCGGCCGGCTCGGCCTGCTCATCGACTACGACAAGACCTTTCCCGAGGCGGCGCGTTCCCTGGCCCTGGACGGCGCCACCACGCTGGCGTGCCTGTCGGCGTGGCCCGCGTCGGTCACCGACCGCGCCTCACGGCTCCCGCAGGACCGCCAATCACGGCTCTTCGACCTCTACGACTGCGCCCGCGCGGCGGAGAACCAGGTGATCTGGGTGTCCTCCAACCAGACCGGCGTGATGGGCGGCCTGCGCTTCCTCGGGCAGGCGAAGGTGGTCGGCCCGGGCGGCGACATCCTCGCCCGGACGTCGTCCAAGGGCGGCCTGGCCGTCGCCGAGGTGGACGTCGAGGCCGAGGTGGCCCGGGCCCGGCGGGTGCTCCACCACCTCGAGGAGCGCACGCCCGCCGCCTACCGGGCGATGCGGTCCACCGACTGCGGCCCGCAGCCGGGATGAGCATGCGGATCGCGCTGCTGACCTACTCCACGAAGCCGCGCGGCGGGGTGGTGCACACCCTCGCCCTCGCCGAGGCGCTGGCCGATCTGGGCGCTGCCGTCGACGTGTGGACGCTCGCACGCGACGGCGACACCGCCTTCTTCCGCGCGGTCGACCCGCGGGTCGGGGTCCGGGCGGTGCCCTTCCCGCCCGTCGAGGACGAGGAGGTGGGCGAGCGGATCGTGCGGTCGATCGCAGTGCTCCGTGACGCCTTCGCGGCCGAGCGGGCGTCGTACGACGTCGTGCACGCGCAGGACTGCATCAGCGCCAACGCCGCCCTCCCCTGCGTGCGCACCATCCACCACCTCGACCAGTTCACCACGCCCCAGCTGGCGGCCTGCCACGAGCGGGCCGTCGTGGAGCCGATCGCGCGGATCTGCGTGTCGGCGGCGGTCGCCGCCGAGGTCGAGGCCGGCTGGGGACTGGTCCCGACGGTCATCCCGAACGGTGTCGCCGCCGAGCGCTTCTCAGCCGGCGCCGCCGACACCGCCGGCCGGGGCCGGTGGCGCGAGCGGATCGGTGGCCGCTACCTGCTCGCGCTGGGCGGCATCGAGCCGCGCAAGGGCAGCATCGACCTGCTCGAGGCGCACGCGCTGCTGGTCGCGCGGGAGCCGGCCATGGCCGATGTCCGCCTGGTGTTCGGCGGTGGCGAGACGCTCTTCGACTACCGCGACTACCGCGCCGCCTTCGAGGCGCGGGCCGCGGAGCTCGGCACCGCTCCCGTCGTTCTCGGGCCGGTCGCCGATGACGAGCTGCCCGCGCTGGTCGGCGAGGCGGCCGCCCTCGGATTCGTGTCGACCAAGGAGGGCTTCGGGCTCGCCGCGATGGAAGGGCTCGCCGCCGGCGTGCCCGTGGTGGCGCGGGATCTGCCGGTGCTGCGCGAGGTCTTCGCCGACACCGTCGCGTACGCCGACGGCGTGCCCGCGATCGCCGATGCGCTGGGCGTCGCCCTCACCACGCCGCCGACGCCCGCCGCCGGGCGTGACCTGGCGGCGCGGTACACCTGGCGGGCCGCCGCCGAGGCGCACCTCGGCTTCTACCGAGGGCTCGCGATCAGGCCCTGACGCTGCGACAGTCGCGGCTCTGCAGCCCGACGCCCTCCCAGTCCCAGCCCGGGACGCCGATCTTCGTCGTCTGGAACTCCTCGTCGATGCGCGCCCGCTCGCCGGACTCCAGCGCCGCGAGCCGCTCGCCGTAGAGCCGCGCGCGGTCCTCGGCGAGCTGGAGGTCGCTCGCCCAGGCCTCGGCGATCCCGGCGTCGGCGACCCCGTCGGCGGGGACGGCGGCGAGGTCGTCGTACGTCGCCTGCCACTCGTCGCGCAGCGCGCGCAGGTCGCCGACCATCGCGTCGGTCACGTCGAGGTCGTCGCCCTGCCGGACCGCGAGCACCACCTCCAGCGACGTGGTGGCCGCGTCGTCGTATCCGCTGGTCCGGCGCCGGTCCACGATGGTGCCGCAGGCGACCGAGGCGGCCCGCACCAGCTCCTCCGCCTCTGCTGCCGGGCCGGCGACCGCCGCCAGCACCTCGCAGTCGCGGCCGGCAAGACCGCTCGCCTCCGCGGCGTCCCGGTCGGCCGAAGCGAACGGCGCGCCCAGGGAGAGCTCGTCCTTGCTGAGCGGCCACCGGCCCGACTCCAGGCCCTCGACGCGGCTGCCGAGCACCTCGATCGTCTCGTCCAGCGGCGCGAGCAGATCCTCCCAGCCATCCAGTGCGGAGGCATCGGCAAGCCGGTCTCGATCGGCCTGCAGCAGGTCGCGCACGGCAGACATGGCATCGACCAACTCGCTCCGCTCCGCCGCGGACGGCGCCTCATCCTTCAGGCTGAGGGTGAGCAGTTCGAACCCCGCATCCTGCCCGGCCCGGAAGACCGCCTCGTCGCGCTCGTTGAGCACGGCCGTGCACTGCGCGGCCGCTGCGGCGATGTCGTCGACCGGCTCCGCGGGCCTGGTCGGCTCCGCCCCGCCCGCGTCGTCGGAGCAGGCCGCGAGCGCGGGCGACAGGAGCAGCGGCACGACCAGCAGGGCACGACGGCGCGACTTCATGCGGCGTTCCTACCCGGTCGCGCAGGCACGAACCTCACCGGGTCCGAGGTCCGGCGTCGCGGGGTCAGGCCTCCTTCGCCGCCAGCGGCACGCCGAGCCGGTCGCGGAGCTCCGCCAGGCCGATCCCCCAGGTGGCGCGGACGACGACCTCCGGGCCGCCGAGCTCGAAGACGCCGTGGTCGGTATACACGCGGCTCACGCAGGCGACGCCGGTGAGCGGGTAGGTGCAGGCCGGGACCAGCTTGGGCGAGCCGTCCTTGCCGAACAGCGCCATCATCACCAGCACGTCCTTGGCGCCGATGGCGAGGTCCATCGCGCCGCCCACGGCGGGGATCGCGTCCGGCCGGCCGGTGTGCCAGTTGGCGAGGTCGCCGTTGGCGGCGACCTGGTAGGCGCCCAGCACGCAGACGTCGAGGTGACCGCCGCGCATCATCGCGAACGAGTCGGCGTGGTGGAAGTACGACGCCCCGGGCAGCTCGGTGACGGGCACCTTGCCGGCGTTGGTGAGGTCCGGGTCGACCTGGTCGCCGTGAGCGGCCGGCCCCATGCCGAGCATGCCGTTCTCGGTGTGCAGGACGACGCCTTGATCCGGGGTCAGGTGGTCGGCGATCTTGGTGGGCTGGCCGATGCCGAGGTTCACGAAGGAGCCCTCGGGGATGTCGCGGGCGATCACCACGGCGAGCTCGTCCATGGTCAGCGGGCCGCGGTCGAGGTTCTCGACGGTGGTGGCGAGCGTGGTCATCGTGCCCCCTGCACGGTGTAGTGGCGCTCCTCCACGGCGACCACGCGGTCGACGTAGATGGAGGGCGTGACGACGGCCTCGGGGTCGAGGGTGCCGGTGTCGACCACGCCGCTCACCTGGGCGATCGTGGTCGTCGCGGCAGCGGCCATCACCGGGCCGAAGTTGCGGGCGGTCTTGCGGTAGACGAGGTTGCCGAGGCGGTCGGCGCGGTGCGCGGAGATCAGGGCGTAGTCGCCCTTGACGGGGTACTCGAGCAGGTACTCCCGCCCGTCGATGACCCGCGACTCCTTGCCGTCGGCGAGCGGCGTGCCGACCGCGGTCGGGCTGTAGAAGGCGCCGATGCCGGCGCCCGCGGCGCGCATCCGCTCGGCGAGGTTGCCCTGCGGGACGACCTCCAGCTCCAGGCGCCCGGCGAGGTAGAGCTCGTCGAAGACGTACGAGTCGGCCTGGCGCGGGAAGGAGCAGACCACCTTGCGCACCCGGCCCGCCTTGAGCAGCGCCGCGAGCCCGACCTCGCCGTTGCCGGCGTTGTTGGACACGATCGTCAGGTCCGTCGCCCCCTGCCGGATGAGGGCGTCGATCAGGTCGAAGGGCATCCCGGCGAGCCCGAATCCCCCCACCAGGACGGTCGATCCGTCCTCGATCCCGGCGACGGCCTCGTCGGCGGTGTCGAGCAGTGCGGTGCGGGCCATCAGCGCGCCTCGAGGTTCTCGAGGACGACGGCGAGGCCCTGGCCGACGCCGATGCAGATGCCGGCGACGCCCCAGCGCTGGTTCGTCTCGCGCAGCACCTTGGCCAGGGTGCCGACCAGGCGGCCGCCGGACGCGCCCAGCGGGTGACCGAGGGCGATCGCGCCGCCGCGCCGATTGACGATCTCGGGATCGATCGGCCACGCGTCGACGCAGGCGAGCGACTGCACCGCGAAGGCCTCGTTGAGCTCGACCGCCCCCACCTCGGACCAGCCGATCCCGGCCCGCTCCAGCGCCGCGTTGGCGGCCTCGACGGGGGCGTAGCCGAACGCCTGCGGCTCGAGGGCGTACGCCGCCCGGCCGGCCACGCGCGCCAGCGGCGCCGTACCGATCCGGTCGGCGGCCGCCTCCGAGCCCAGCAGGACCGCGGAGGCGCCGTCGCTGAGCGGCGAGGCGTTGCCGGCGGTGATCGTGCCGTCCTTGCGGAAGACCGGCGCGAGGCCCGCGAGGGAATCCGGTGTGCTGCCGGCCCGGATGCCCTCGTCGCGGGCGAGGTCGGTGCCCTCGACCGGGGCGACGAGGTCGTCGTAGAACCCGTCCTCCCAGGCCTGGTGCGCTCGCTGATGGGAGCGGGCCGCGAAGGCGTCCTGCCGCTCGCGGGAGATCCCGAACCGCTCCTGGAGCTGCTCGTTGGCCTCGCCGAGGCTGACCGTCCACTCCTCCGGCATCCGCGGGTTGACCAGCCGCCAGCCCAGCGCGGTCGAGACCGCGGTGACGTCGCCGACGGGGAAGGCGCGGTCCGGCTTCGGGAGCACCCACGGGGCGCGGGTCATCGACTCGACGCCGCCGGTCAGGACGACGTCCGCGTCGCCGGTCTCGATGGCACGGGAGCCGGCCATGACCGCCTCGAGGCTGGAGCCGCAGAGGCGGTTGACCGTGACGGCGGGGACGCTCACCGGGACGCCGGCGAGCAGGGCGGCCATCCGGCCGACGTTGCGGTTGTCCTCCCCGGCCCCGTTGGCGTTGCCCCAGACGATGTCGCCGATCGCGGCCGGGTCGAGCCCCGGCGTACGGGCGAGGACGGACGACACGACCGCGGCGCCCAGGTCGTCGGTGCGGACGCCCGCCAGGGCACCGTTGAACCGGCCGAAGGGCGTACGGACCGCTGCATAGACGAAGGCGCTCACGGATCCGACCGTAGGGCCGGGAGTTGATATTGTGAAGGATCAATATCTGACTCGATTGAGACGGTTATCGATATGGATCTGCTGCGCCACCTCCGGTACTTCGTGACCGTCGCCGAGGAGCGGCACTTCGGCCGCGCCGCCGAGCGGCTGCACATGGCGCAGCCCCCGCTCTCCCAGCAGATCCGCCGCCTGGAGGCCGAGGTCGGGGTCGCGCTGTTCGAGCGCACCACCCGGCGGGTCGACCTCACCCCGGCCGGCGCGGCCTACCTGGAGCGGGCGCGGGCGATCCTGGCGGAGGTCGACGACGCCGCCGGCGAGGCCCGGCGGGTCGCGGCCGGCACGGTCGGGCGGCTCGCCGTCGGCTGCGTCGGGTCCGCGACCTACAGCCTGCTGCCCGCGCTCTCGCGCCGGCTGGCCGAGGAGCTGCCCGGGATCGAGGTCGCGTTCCGCGGGGAGATGCTGGTCGCCGACCAGGTCGAGGCACTGCGGTCCGGCGGGATCGACCTCGCGCTGCTGCGCCCGCCGGTCGACGACCCCGGGCTGGCCGTCACGGCGCTGCGCGAGGAGCGGCTGGTCGTCGCCGTGCCCGCCGGCGACCGGCTCGCGACGCGCCGGCAGGTCCGGGTCGCCGACCTCGCCGGCACCGACCTGATCGTGCACTCGGCCGGCCGCCGGTCCGCGATGTACGACGTCGTGCGGCGCCTGTTCGCCGACGCCGGCGTGACGCCGCGGATCCGGCACGAGGTGGGCGAGACCTCCACGCTCGTGACGCTGGTGGCGGGCGGGCTCGGCGCGGCCGTCGTACCGGAGCCGGTGGGGGCGCTCGCCCTCGACGGCGTCGCCTTTCGCCCGCTGGTGCGGCCCGCGCGATCCGTCGAGCTGGCCGTCGCGCACCGCGCCGGGCGCACCGAGCCGCACCTGCACCGCACCCTCGCCGTGCTCACCGAGGTCGTGCGCGACTCCTAGGGCCTGGCTCCGGACGGCGCTGATTCATACGCTGTGCTTATGAATCAGCGCATTATTCGTCTTTGTGTTTCTGGATCCCTCCGTCCTAGCGTGAAGGGGCCGCGTGACGCCCGTCACGCCGCACCGGCCGGCAGGGGGAGGTGACCATGGATCTCAAGCAGCTGCGCTACTTCGACGCCGTCGCGGAGACCTGTCACTTCGGCCAGGCCGCGGAGCGCCTGCACCTGGCCCAGCCCGCGCTCTCCCAGGCCGTCCGGCGGCTCGAGGCCGAGCTCGGCGTGCTCCTCCTCGCCCGGACGACCCGGCAGGTCGCGCTGACGCCGGCCGGCGAGTTCTTCCACCGCGAGGTGCGCCGGATCCTCGGCGATCTCGACGCCTGCGTGGTCGGCACCCGCAGCATCGCCGACGGCAGCCGCGGCCTGCTCCGGGTCGGGTTCACCGGGACCAGCGCCTTCACCCAGCTGGCCCGCCTCTCCCGGATGGTCCGCGCGGCGCTGCCCGGCGTCGCCCTGGAGGTGCAGGCCGACCTGCTGACGCCCGGCCAGGTGGAGCGGCTGCTCGACGGCCGCCTCGACCTCGGCGTGCTCCGCGGGCCGGTCGCCGACCCCGGCATCGAGACCCGCACCCTGATGCAGGAGCCGCTCGTGCTGGCGCTGCCGGCCGACCACCGGCTGGTCCCGGAGCCCGCGCTCGAGGTGGTCGACGTCTCGGCCGAGGAGTTCGTCGCGTACGCCGACGCCCGCTCCGCCGTCAACGAGGCGATGGTCTCCAGCTGCCTGCGCGCGGGCTTCTCGCCCAATGTCACCCACCGGGCGCCCGGCACGGCGGCGCTGCTGGCCCTGGTCGCCGCCCACCTCGGCGTCGCGCTGGTGCCCGAGTCGGTGCGCAGCATGCAGCTCAGGGGCGTGGTGTTCCGCGACGTCGCCGACGCCGCGACCATCGACCTCTCGCTGGCCTGGCGGGCCGACGAGCCGTCGGCCCTGGTGGCCGGGGCGCTCGGCGTACTCGACCGGCACGGCTTCTTCTCCCCGCAACCCTCCCCCACGAGCTGAGGACCCCGTGAAGATCACCGCGATCGAGGCGATCCCGTTCCGGATCCCGTACGTCAAGCCGCTGCGGTTCGCCAGCGGCGAGGTGCACGTCGCCGACCACGTGCTGGTCCGGGTGCACACCGACGACGGGGTCGTGGGCGTGGCCGAGGCGCCGCCGCGGCCGTTCACCTACGGCGAGACCCAGCGCGGGATCATCGCGGTGATCGAGACGATCTTCGCGCCGCAGGTGGTCGGCCTGGCGCTGACCGACCGCGAGCAGATGGCCGCGCTGCTGGGCCGCACCGTCGGCAACCCCACCGCCAAGGCCGCGATCGACATGGCCGTGTGGGACGCCCTCGGCCGCACCCTCGGGCTGCCGGTCTCCGAGCTGCTCGGCGGCTACACCGACCGGATGCGGGTCTCCCACATGCTCGGCTTCGACCAGCCCGCCGCGATGGTCGACGAGGCCGAGCGGATGCGCGACGTGCACGGCATCACCACGTTCAAGGTCAAGGTGGGGCGCCGGCCCGCATCGCTCGACGTCGCCGTGGTCCGCGCGCTGCGCGAGGGCCTCGGCCCCGACGTCGTGCTGTACGTCGACGGCAACCGCGGCTGGACCGCGTCCGAGTCCGCGCGGGCGATGCGGCAGATGGCCGACCTCGACCTGGCCTTCGCCGAGGAGCTCAGCCCCGCCGACGACGTGCTCGGGCGGCGCTGGCTGGTCGGGCAGCTCGACGTACCGTTCATCGCCGACGAGTCCGCCACGACGCCGGCCGAGGTGACCCGCGAGGTGCTCGGCGGCTCGGCCACGGCGCTCTCGGTCAAGACCGCGCGGACCGGCTTCACCGGCTCGCAGCGGGTGCTCCACCTCGCCGAGGGGCTCGGGCTCGAGGTGGTGATGGGCAACCAGATCGACGGCCAGCTCGGCTCGATCTGCACCGTGGCGTTCGGGGCGGCGCATCAGCGCAGCAGCCTGCACGCCGGCGAGCTCTCGAACTTCCTCGACATGAGCGACGACCTGCTCACCGAGCCGCTGCGGATCGAGAACGGCGAGCTGGTCCTGCGCCCCGGCGCCGGCCTCGGCGTCCAGATCGACGAGGAGAGGCTGCGGCGCTACCGCTGCGACCGCTGACCCACCCGGACCACCCCAGACCACCCGACCACCAGACCACCCGACCACCACCGACCCTGGCAGGCATGTGGCACTGCCAGTCCCCACCCGAGAGGAACCCGACAATGTCCGTCGACACCACGCACGAGGTCGCGACCGCCGCGGCCTCGGGAGCCAGCGCCACCGAGCGCTTCCACACCGACAAGTCCCCCTTCGCCGCGGTCCGCGACACCCCGCCGGAGCGGGTCGACGCCCTGGCCCGCAAGGTGCTCGCCGCCGTCCACGCCACCATCCGCGAGGAGCGGGTCAGCTACGACGAGTACAACGCCCTCAAGGCCTGGATGATCAACGTCGGCGAGGACGGCGAGTGGCCGCTCTTCCTCGACGTCTGGGTCGAGCACGTCGTCGAGGAGGTCAACACCGACCACCGCGAGGGCAGCAAGGGCACCATCGAGGGCCCCTACTACGTGCCGGACGCGCCCGAGCGCGGCGCCCGCGGCACCATCGCGATGCGCGACGGCGAGGCCGGCACCCCGATGCTCTGGTCGGGCCAGGTCACCTCCACCCACGGCAGCCCGCTCGGCGGCGCGGTCGTCGAGCTGTGGCACGCCGACAGCGACGGCTTCTACTCCCAGTTCGCGCCGGGCATCCCCGAGTGGAACCTGCGCGGCACGTTCACCACCGACGAGCAGGGCCGCTTCGAGATCACCTCGATCCGCCCGGCGCCGTACCAGATCCCGACCGACGGCTCCTGCGGCAAGCTGATCGCCGCGGCCGGCTGGCACGCCTGGCGACCCGCCCACCTGCACGTGAAGGTGTCCGCGCCCGGCCACGAGCTGCTCACCGCCCAGCTGTACTTCCCCGGCGACGAGCACAACGACGACGACATCGCCGACGCCGTGAAGCCCGAGCTGATGCTCGCCCCGGTCGACCAGCCCGACGGCTCGATCACCGTCGACTACGGCTTCGTGCTGGACCCGGTGCGCGCCTGATGCTCTTCGCGGTCCGGATGGACGTCGACCTCCCGCGCGACCTCGCCCCCGCCGAGCGCGAGGACCTGGTCGCGCGGGAACGGGCGTACTCCCAGGAGCTCCAGCGCGGCGGCGAGTGGGCGCACATCTGGCGCATCGTCGGGCTGTACTCGAACATCAGCATCTTCGACGTGGACTCCAACGCGCGGCTGCACGAGATCCTGTCCGGGCTCCCGCTGTTCCCCTTCCTGCGGATCGAGGTCACCCCACTGACCGCGCACCCGTCGGCGATCCGATGACCGCCCCGCTCCCGGTGATCGCGCTGCGGCACCTCGCCGGCCTGCCCCGGCGGCCGCTGCTCGTCGTCGGCCCGTCGCTCGGCACCACGGCCGACCGGCTCTGGGGGCGGTGGCCGCCTCCCTGCCGGGCTGGAACCTCCTCGGCTGGGACCTGCCCGGCCACGGCGCCAGTCCGGCCGCGGACCGGCTGACGCCCGGCTTCTCGATGAGCGACCTGGCCGCGGCGGTCCTCGCGGCCGTCGACGAGGCGGTCGGCGACGACCTGCCGTTCGCGTACGCCGGCGACTCGGTCGGCGGCGCCGTCGGGCTCCAGCTCGCCCTGGACCACCCCGGCCGGGTGTGCTCGCTGACCGTGCTGTGCAGCGCCGCGTCCTTCGGCCCCCCGGCCGGCTGGCACGAGCGGGCGGCGCGGGTCCGCGCCGAGGGGATGGCGCCCATGGTCGCCTCCTCGCCGGCGCGCTGGTTCGGGTCGGCGATCCGCTCCGCGCCCGGCGAGCGCACGGCGGGGCCGCTGGCGGACCTGGCGGAGGTGGACCCCGAGGGCTACGCCCGGGTCTGCGAGGCGCTGGCCGGCTTCGACGTCCGGGCACGGCTGGCGTCGGTGAGCGTTCCCCTGCTCGCCGTCGCCGGCGCCGAGGACGTCGCCACCCCGCCGGCCGTCCTGGCCGAGCTCGCCGACGGCGTACCCGAGGGACGGCTGGAGGTCCTCGACGGCGTGGGCCACCTGGCGCCGTACGAGGCGCCGGCCGAGGTCGCGGCGCTGCTCTCGTCAGCGCTGCGGGGTGAGCTCAGTCGTCGCTCTCCTCAGCGAACTGCTCGTGGTTGCGGATGACCTCCGCGATGATCACGTTGAGGATCTTCTCGGCGAAGTGCGGGTCGAGCCCGGAGCTCTCCGCCATCGACCGCAGCCGCGCGATCTGAACCGCCTCGCGGGCGGGGTCGGCGGGCGGCATGCCGGCGCGCGCCTTGAGGCGCCCGACCGTCTCGGTGCACTTGAAGCGCTCGGCCAGCAGGTGCACGAGGGCGGCGTCGAGGTTGTCGATGCTCGACCGGAGTCGGTGGAGCTCGGCCCGGGCGTCGTCTGCACTCACGTGCTCCATCCTGCCCTACGATCCGGGCAACCCTCCTTCGACAACCGCAGACCGAGAGGACGCCCATGAGCGACGACCGGGTGACGTACACCCTCGAGCCGGACGAGCAGCCGACCCACTGGTACAACATCGTGGCCGACCTGCCGACGCCTCCCCCGCCGCCGCTGCACCCGGCGACCCACGAGCCGGTCGGGCCGGACGACCTCGCGCCGCTGTTCCCGCCGGAGCTGATCGCCCAGGAGGTCACCGCCGAGCGGTACGTCGAGATCCCGGAGCCGGTCCTCGACGTCTACCGCCAGTACCGGCCCTCGCCGCTGTACCGGGCCCGCCGCTGGGAGGAACGGCTCGGCACGTCCGCGCGGATCTACTACAAGTACGAGGGCGTCTCGCCGGCCGGGTCACACAAGGTCAACACGGCCGTGCCGCAGGTCTACTACAACCGCCTCAACGGCATCACGCGCCTGACCACCGAGACCGGCGCCGGTCAGTGGGGCACCGCCCTGTCGTACGCCGCCGCGCTGTTCGGCGTCGAGTGCGAGGTCTGGCAGGTCGGGGCGTCGTACGACACCAAGCCGCAGCGACGCACCCTGATCGAGGTCTTCGGCGGCAGGGTGCACCGCTCGCCGAGCCGGCTCACCGAGTCGGGCAAGGCGTTCGCCGAGGAGCACCCGGGCTCGCTCGGCATCGCGATCTCCGAGGCGGTCGAGGTGGCGGCGCAGGATCCCGAGGCGAAGTACGCCCTCGGGTCGGTGCTCAACCACGTGCTGCTGCACCAGACGGTGATCGGCGAGGAGGCGCTGCGCCAGCTCGCCAAGGCCGGCGAGTCCGGCGCCGACCTGGTCGTCGGCTGCGCCGGTGGCGGCTCGAACTTCGCGGGGCTGTCCTTCCCGTTCCTGCGCGAGAGGCTGGCCGGCAACCAGGCGCCGCGGATCCTCGCCGTCGAGCCGAGCTCGTGCCCCACGCTGACCCGCGGCGAGTACCGCTACGACTTCGGCGACACCGCCGGCCTCACGCCGCTGATGAAGATGCACACCCTCGGCCACGACTTCGTGCCCTCCCCCATCCACGCGGGCGGCCTGCGCTACCACGGCATGGCGCCGCTGGTCTCCCACGCCGTCAACGAGGGGCTGATCGACGCGGTCGCGCTGCACCAGAGCGAGTGCTTCGAGGCCGCCGTCGAGTTCGCCCGCACCCAGGGCGTCGTACCGGCCCCCGAGTCGTCGCACGCCCTCGCCCAGGTACGCCGCGAGGCGCTCGCCGCCACGGAGGCCGGTGCGTCGCCGGTCATCGTGGTCGGGCTGTCCGGGCACGGCCTGCTCGAGCTCGGCGCGTACGAGAGCTTCCTCGGCGGCCGGCTGGAGGACGACCCGCTCTCGGACGAGGCGCTGACCGCGGCGCTGGCGAACGTGCCGGTGGTCGGCTGACCCGCCCCTCGTCGTACGGCCCGGTAAATGCGGTGTGCAACGCATTTACCGGGCCGTAGCGTTCCCGGCTGGCCGCGATCCCGCGGGCCGAGCAGAACACACGAGAAGGGCAACGACGCAGGACACCACGATGGACAAGATCACCCCGAAGCTCCTCAGCTGGGCTTCGATCCTCGAGCAGGGCACGCGCGACCAGGCGATGACCACGGCACGGATGCCGTTCATCCACCCGCACCTCGCGCTGATGCCCGACGCCCACCTGGGTCTGGGCGCGACGGTGGGCTCGGTCATCCCGACCCTCGGCGCGATCATCCCGGCCGCGGTCGGCGTCGACATCGGCTGCGGCATGATCGCCGTGCGCACCCGGTTCACCACCGACCAGCTGCCCGCCGACCGGCGACCGCTGCGGGAGGCCATCGAGCGGGCGGTCCCGCTCTCGGCCGGCGCGGCGAACCAGCGGATCAGCCGGGCGCACACCGAGCGCCGGCTCGCCGAGCTCACCGAGGCGGCGGAGAAGGCGGGATTCGAGCCCGGCCGCTACGCCGGGCGCTGGGAGCTCCAGCTCGGCACCCTCGGCTCGGGCAACCACTTCATCGAGGTCACCGTCGACGAGGAGCAGCGGGTCTGGCTGTTCCTGCACTCCGGCTCGCGGGGTGTGGGCAACAAGATCGCGCAGAAGCACATCCAGGTCGCCCGCGAGCTGTGCGAGAAGTGGTGGATCAAGCTGCCGGACAAGGACCTCGCCTACCTCGCCGAGGGCACGGACGAGTTCTGGGCGTACATCCGCGAGATGCGGTGGGCGCAGCGCTACGCCCTGCTCAACCGCGAGGAGATGATGGACCGGGTGGTCCGGCAGTTCGCGGAGTGGGTGGGCCTCGGGTCCGCCGACGACGTCGAGCGGGTCGAGGAGATCAACTGCCACCACAACTACACCGAGCAGGAGCGCCACTTCGGGCGCGACGTCTGGCTCTCCCGCAAGGGCGCGATCAACGCGGAGCGGGGACGGCCGGGCCTGATCCCGGGCTCGATGGGCACGGCGTCGTACGTCGTCAGCGGGCTCGGCAACCCGGTCGCGCTCAACTCGGCGCCGCACGGCGCGGGGCGGGAGTACTCCCGGTCCAAGGCCCGCCGGACGTTCACCCGCGAGCAGCTGCGGGAGGCGATGGCGGGCATCGAGTACCGCGACACGGACGCGTTCATCGACGAGATCCCGGCGGCGTACAAGGACATCGACCGGGTGATGGCCGACGCCGCCGACCTCGTCGAGGTCCGGCACACGCTGCGCCAGGTCGTGAACGTCAAGGGTGACTGACCGGAGGCACCCCGGCCGTGACAGCGGCGGGGCGGGTCGGTTTGAATACCGGGATGGAGGACGACCATCCCGATCCGATCGACCTGCCCTGGCCGCTGACCGGAGCCGACGCCCTGCGTGACGAGCTGCTGGCGGCGTACGCCGAGCCGAGCCGCGGTCACCACGGCACCCGTCACCTCGCCGAGGTGCTCGCCCGCCTCGAGGAGCTGGCGGCAGCCGGCGCGAGCTACGACCGGACGCCGGTCCTGCTCGCGGCCTGGTTCCACGACGCCGTGTACGACGGCGAGCGGGACGCCGAGGAGCGCTCGGCCACCTGGGCGGAGGACGCGCTGCCGGCGCACACCGACGCGGCCACGGTCGCCGAGGTCGCCCGGCTGGTGCGCCTCACCGAGCACCACCGCCCCGAGCCGGGCGACGCCAACGGCTGCGCGCTCTCCGACGCGGACCTGTCCATCCTGGCCGCCCCCCGGGAGCGGTACGACGAGTACGTCGCCGCGGTCCGCTCGGAGTACGCCCACCTCGCCGACGACGTGTTCGCCGCCGGTCGCGCCGAGGTGCTGCGCGCGCTGACGGACACCGAGGAGCTGTTCCGCACCGCCCACGGCCGCGAGCGGTGGGAACGGCCGGCCCGCGCCAATGTCGCGCGCGAGCTGGCGACGCTGCCCGCCTGACCCCGTCCCCGGCGCCCCATGCGAATTCGCGCGGCTTTCGACGTTTTCCCAACGATTTCGCATGGGGCGGGCGGCGGGCCGTCGCGGGTCGGGAGCGGTGCCGGCTGCGATGCCCGGAACCGGCCCGTCACCGAACCCGCGCACAATGGACCTGTGGATGACAGCGTGATCTTCCGGGCCCGAGCGCAGGTTCTGGCCGACCTGCAGGCCCGCGCCCTCGGTACGCCGGACTCCGTGACCCTCCTCGAGGACGCCTGCTCCGAGCGCCGGTGGTGGCTCGGTCAGTGGCCCGAGGGAGCGCCGTTCATCGCCGGGCTGGTGGCCCAGGACGTCCAGGACGCGCTCGCCGACCGGTTCGGGCGGCAGGCGCGGGAGGGGCTGTGGCCGGTGTGCACCCGCTGCGGCGACGGACCCGTGCACGCCCTGCACATCGAGCCCGATCTCGGCGGCCCGGACCCGGCCTGGGTCTGCGAGGAGTCCGGCACCGTCGTGGCGCCGCTCGGCGGCCTCGACACCTGACCCGCCGTACGAACATCTGTTCGAATCTGAGATATCCTCGATGCATGCCGGTGGACTTCCAGACCAGCTTGTTCGACGCCGCCGCTCCGGCGAGCGAGGTCGCCACCGAGCGGCGGCGGCTGAGCGGCGGCGCCTGGGTCGACGTCGCGCGTGACTGGCTGCCCGATGCCGACGACGTCTTCGCCACGCTGGTCCGCGACGTCCCGTGGCGCGCGGAGCGGCGGGCGATGTACGACCGCGTCGTCGACGTACCCCGCCTGGTCTTCACCTACATGATCGGCGACGACCTCCCCCACCCGGCGCTCACCGCGGCGCGGGAGCGGCTGACGGCGCGGTACGCCGACGAGCTGGGCGAGCCGTTCCGGACCGCGGGCTGCTGCTACTACCGCGACGGTCGCGACAGCGTCGCCTGGCACGGCGACACGATCGGCCGCGGGTCCACGCACGACACGATGGTCGCGATCGTCTCGGTCGGCGACCCGCGCCGGCTCCACCTGCGCCCCCGCGACCCGGACCGGCGCGAGGAGGCGTTCGCGGTCGAGATGGGGCACGGCGACCTGGTCGTCATGGGCGGGTCCTGCCAGCGGACGTGGGAGCACGCCGTGCCGAAGGTCGCCACCGCCGGGCCGCGGATCTCCGTGCAGTTCCGGCCCCTCAACGTCTTCTGATCCTCTTGGGCCGAGCGCGTCTCCGGCGACGAGAAAGCAAACAAGTTCCCGGAGGTCGCCTCCCGCCGCGCTGCCGGCCAAACCGGCTCATCGCAATCGAGGGTGTAGTTGGGGTCTGAAGCCGCCGGTCTCTAGCAGGGATCGGGCGATGTAGTTGGTCAGGTTGCGGAACCCGAGCGCTGAGCCGCGGAGGTGTTCGAGGCGGCCGTTGAGTGCCTCGGTCGGCCCGTTGGACGTGCCGGGCCGGTCGAAGTAGGCCAGCACGTCAGCGGCGCGCTTCTTCAACGTCCGCCCCAGCCTGGTGACCTCGACCAGCGTCTTCGGCACACCGGTGCTGACCGACTCGATCAGCTTCACCATCAGGTCCCGGCCACGGCGGGGTCCTCGTGCCGGTAGGCCGCGATCATCCGCTGGTAGATCCCCCACGTCGCCTCGACCTCGACATGGGCATCCTCGGCGAACAGCGCGTTGAGCCTGGCGATCTGCTTGTCGGTGAGCAGGTCGGCACCGGTGGACAGGGTCCGTCGCGCAGCGTACAGCGGGTCGCCCTTCCTACCGCGGTGACCGTGGATCGCTTGCTGGATCCGGCGCCGGCACTCATCGAGAGCATCACCGGCCAGACGGACCACGTGGAACGGGTCCATCACCGCGACCGCGGCAGGGACCTCCTCCGCGGCGGCGGTCTTGAAGCCGGTGAACCCGTCCATCGCGACCACCTCGACACCGGCACGGAACGCCTCGGTCTGCTCAGCGAGCCAGGTCTTGAACACCGACTTCGAGCGGCCCTCGACCATGTCCAACAGCCGTGCCGGGCCGGTGCCGTCGCGCACCGGGGTGAGATCGATGATCACGGTCACGTACTTGTCGCCGCGATCACCTGGCCGGGTGTGTCTCCACACGTGCTCGTCGATGCCGAGCACACGGACGCCGTCGAGGCGGTGCTCGTCGTTGATCAGCACCCGTCTGCCTTCGGCCAGGACCGCATCGTTCGCGGTGTTCCACGCGACCCCGAGACCCTCGGCGACACGTGCGACGGTCAGGTGCTGCACCACGATCCCTTCCAGCGCCCACCGCAGCCCCCGACGCGACAGCTTCGCCCGCGGCTCGGCCGCCAAGCTGGTGTCCTGGCGCCACACCTGGCCGCACTCGCGGCACCGGTAGCGACGGACCGCGACTTCGAGGGTGGTCGGGCGCCAACCGAGCGGCTCGTGCGCGAGTCGACGGACCACGGTGTCGCGTGCCAGTCCCTCCCCACCGCAACCGCGGCACCACCGGTCGTCATCGACGACCCGGCAGGCGAGGACAGCACGATCAGGTTCGAGCCGCTGCCCGATCACAGCCAGGCCGAGGCCGTCGAGCCGGGCGAAGGTAGTCAGATCGGGGTGGCCGAACCCGGCCGGCGGGGTAGCGTCAGGCATGTCGAGGTCTTCTGGATGGGCGGCGTAGGAACCTCCATCCTCGGGAGACCTCGACACCTATCCCAGGACCGACGCGCCGACCCGACCTACACCCTCATCTGCGAAGAGCCGCCAAACCCCTACGACTCGGCGACCTCGGCGTCCGAGCGCAGGATGCAGAACTCGTTGCCCTCCGGGTCGGCCAGCACCACCCACCCGGAGCCGGGGCCGCGGATGCCGCGATGGTCGGCGACCTGCGTGGCGCCGTACTGCAGCAGTCGGTCGACCTCCTCGTCCCGGGTGCCGGTGCGGGGGCGGAGGTCGAGGTGGATCCGGTTCTTGCCGGCCTTGCGCTCGGGGACCTCGATGAACAGCACCTGGTGGCCGGAGTCCGGGTCGACGATCATGCACTCCTCGTGCCCGGGCTCGTTGGGGTCGTCGGGAAGGTCGGTGTAGCCGAGCACCGGCTTCCACCACTCGGAGAGCTCGAAGGCGTTGGCGCAGTCGATGGTGGTGTGGGAGACGTACGACGTCACGGGCTCGCTCCTGGGGTCGGCGTCGGCGAGGGGGTGGGGGTCGGGGTGGGCGTGGCCGTCTCGGTCGCGGTGGCCGTGGCGGACGGGGACGCGGTCTCGGAGGGCGTGGGCGTCGTGGTGGCCTCGGTGGGGGCGGTGGTCGCGGTGTCGGTCGGGGACGGCGTGGGCGTGGGGGTCGGCGTCTCCTCGGCCGGCTCCTCCTGCTTCTTCTCGTCCTTGCTGCCGCCGCTGTTGCCGAAGATGCCGGAGAAGGAGGTGCGGTCCTTGCCGTCGGTGCCGCCGGTGATCGTCGAGACGCTCCTGCCGAGGACCAGCTCGACGGCGCCGATCACGAGCAGCGAGATCAGGAAGACGCCGACGGCCAGCACCGCGATCCGCTTCCAGGGCAGCATGGCCCAGCGGTTGGGTGCCTGCTCGGCGGACTCGTCCGCCTCGTCGTCCGCCTCGTCGTCCGCGGCGTCGCCCTCGTCCTCCCCTGGGGCATCGCCCTCCGCGGCGTCGAGGTGGCGGTGCGCGCGGTCCAGCTCGCGCTCGGCCGCCTGCGGGTCGGAGCGCCGCGCGGCGCGGCGTACGTTCTGCTCGGCGAGGTTGACCCGCTGCATCGCCGCGGCCTGGACGTCGGCCATCCGGCGGCGGCTGGACTCGATGCCCTGCTTGTAGAGCGCGGTGCTGACGGTCGCGATGACGCTGCCGAGCGCGGCGCCGATCAGGGTGCCGGCCGCGCCGAGGGTGGAGAGCAGCACCGCGACCGTGACGGCCGCGCCAGCGCCCGCGGCGGTCGCCTGCCAGTCGATCCGGGCGGCCTTCTCATCGGTCTCCGTCTGTGCCATGGGCGACGCCGGGTCAGTCGGTGCCGTTCGCGGCGATGAACGCGAGGATCTTCTCGGACAGCTCGGGGCGGCACACGATCACGTCGGGCAGGTAGACGTCGGCCTGGTTGTAGACCAGCTCGCTGCCGTCGACCCGCGAGGTGAACAGGCCCGCGGCCCGGGCCACGGCGACCGGCGCGGCGGAGTCCCACTCGTACTGGCCGCCCGCGTGGACGTAGGCGTCGGCCACGTCGCGCACCACCGACATCATCTTCACGCCGGCCGAGCCCATCGGGACCAGCTCGGCGTCGAGCTCCTTCGCGAGGGCCTCGACGAAGGCGGGCGGGCGGGTGCGGGAGACGGCGATGCGGGGGCGCTGCGAGGTCCGGGGAGGTACGACGGGCGGCCGGCCGGTGTCGAAGGCCCCCCAGCGCCGGCTGGGCCACGGCCCCGGCGATCAGGTCGCCGTTCTGCCACAGCGCCACGTGCACCGCCCAGTCGTCGCGCGGCGGCTCGGAGAACTCGCGGGTGCCGTCGAGGGGGTCGACGATCCAGGCGCGGGTCGCGCGCAGGCGGGCGTCCTTGTCGGCGGCGTTCTCGAGCGCCTCCTCGGAGAGGACCGCGTCGTCGGGCCGGTAGGTCGCCAGCAGCTCCATGAGCAGCTCGTGGGCGGCGCGGTCGCCGGCGTCCTTGAGCGCCTTGCCCTCCAGCCCCCCGGCCCGCACCTCGAGCAGGCGGCGGCCGGCCTCTTCGGCCAGCCAGGCGGCGAGGAGGTGGTCGTCGGCGACGACCTCGGGGGCGGGGGTACCGGGCTCGAAGGTCACCGGGTCAGCCTAGTTGAGCCCCCTGACCGCGGCCCCATCAGGAAGCGCGCGGCAGCGTGGCGTCCTGCGCGCAGCGCATCGGCGGCGAGGATGGTCCGAGCGAAGCGAGTGACCGTCCGCGGCCGTCGATCGGACGACACGCTCGCGCCATCAGGAAGCGCGCGGCAGCGTGGCGTCCTGCGCGCAGCGCATCGGCGGCAAGGATGGTCCGAGCGAAGCGAGTGACCGTCCGCGGCCGTCGATCGGACGACACGCTCGCGCCATCAGGAAGCGCGCGGCAGCGTGGCGTCCTGCGCGCAGCGCATCGGCGGCAAGGATGGTCCGAGCGAAGCGAGTGACCGTCCGCGGCCGTCGATCGGACGACACGCTCGCGCCATCAGGAGTTGAACCGCTGCTGGGTCTTCTCGAGGCCGTCGGCGATCAGGCTCTCGACGGCGTCGGCGGCGGTGTCGACCTGGAACGGCAGCTCCTTGCGCTCCTTGGCCGAGTAGTTGGAGAGCACGAAGTCGGCGACGTCCTGGCGGCCCGGCGGGCGGCCGATGCCGGCGCGGACCCGGTGGAAGTCGCCGGTGCCGAGGGAGGAGCGCATCGACTTCAGGCCGTTGTGGCCGTTGTCGCCGCCGCCCTTCTTGACGCGGAGGGTGCCGAAGTCGATGTCGAGCTCGTCGTGGATCGCGACGATCCGCTCGGCGGGGACCTTGTAGAAGGTCACGAGCGCCTTGATCGGGCCACCGGACTCGTTCATGTACGAGCGGGACTTGGCCAGCACCACCCGCGGAGCGGCGGTGCCCGGAGCGCCGAGCCGGCCCTCGACGACCTCGGCGCGGCCGGACTTGTGGGCGCGGAAGCCGCTGCCCATCCGGCGGGCCAGCTCGTCGACCACCAGGTGGCCGACGTTGTGGCGGTGCCCGGCGTACGACGGGCCCGGGTTGCCGAGGCCGACCACGAGCCAGACGTCGGCGCTGTTCGCGTCGCTCACGGAGGTCTCCTCGGCGTCAGGTACGGCGGTGCTCCCCGGCGCGAGAGCCCGCGCCGGGGAGATCAGTCGGCCCAGGAACCACCTGAGCCTGCCGATCACTCGGTGTCGCCACCCTCGGCGGGCGCCTCGGGCTCGTCCTTCTCGATGCCGGCCTCGGCCTCGGCCTCCTCCAGCTCGGCCTCGACGGCCTCGGCGGTCGGGGCGGAGGTGACGTTGACGACGAGGGTCTCGGCGTCGGTGAGCAGCGTGGTGCCGGACGGCAGCGTGATCTGGCCCGCGAGGAACTGGGTGCCGGCCTCGGCGTCGGTGACGTCGATCTCGAACTGCTCGGGATGTGGGTGGCCTCGGCCTCGACCTGGATCGTGGCGTTCTCGCTGACGACCAGGGTCTCGGCGGCGGCGTCGCCCACGACGTGGACCGGGACGTCGACGGTGACCTTCTCGCCGCGCTTCACGGCGACGAAGTCGACGTGCTCGAGGACGCGGCGGACCGGGTCGACCTGGACCTGCTTGGTCAGGGCGAGCTGCGAGGTGCCGTCGATGTCGAGCTCGAGCAGCGCGTTGGCGCCGCCGTGCTTGATCGCCATCATCGTGTCGTGGCCCGGGAGGGTCAGGTGGATCGGGTCGTTGCCGTGGCCGTAGACGACGGCCGGGACCTTGTCCTCGCGGCGGATGCGGCGGGCGGCGCCCTTGCCGAACTCGGTGCGGACCTCGGCCTTGATCTTCTCGCTGCTCATGGGGCTCTCCTCGTCAGTGGTGGTGGGCGGATGCCCCGGGGACGAGGAACGCCGCGCTTCCCTCACCCGGTGACCGGCAGGGCGCGCGGCGTCGTGCAGACGAGCCGGCCCAGTCGATCACGGAGTCACAGAAGCGGGTGCTCCCTCGCCGAGGCAACCGCAGAAGGCTACCCGGGTACGCCGGACCGGGCGAAATCCTCACCGCCAGGGGTCGGTGATCTCGCGCAGGTCCGCCAGCGCCGACCTCAGGGCGGCCATCCGCTCGGCACCCAGGTGACGCGTCCACTCCCGCTCGATCGCCCGCTCCTCGCGGCGGGCCAGCCGCTGGGCCTCGCGTCCCCGCGGCGCGATCAGGACGAGCCGCGCCCGGGCGTCGGCGGGGTCGAGCACCCGCTCGACGTACGCCGCCCGCTCGAGCTGGTCGACGAGGACGCTGGCGCTCTGCTTGGTGATCCGCGCCTGCTCGGCGAGGTCGGTGACCCGGATGCCGTCCTCGCTCAGCCGCGCCGCGACCCGGGCCATGGCGGGGGTCAGGTCGTCGTACCCGGCGGCGGCGAGGGCGTCGGCCACCCGCTGCTCGACGTACCGCGCGCCGATGAACATGAGCAGTGCGGGGTGCGGCTCGGCCACGCGGTCCCCTCTCCTCGCCGGACGACCTTGACGAAACCGGTCAGTCAGGCTGACGATATCAGTCAGCCATCCTGACCAGTTGGAGGGAGGCGCGATGGACCGGCCGGAGCTGTGGCGGCACATCCACGCCGAGCGGGCGGCGATCGCCGAGCTGCTGGCCGGGCTGACCGACGAGGAGTGGCAGCACCCCACCCTGTGCCCCGGCTGGACGGTCCACGACATCGCCGCCCACGTGATCTCCACGCCGCAGATCGGGTGGCGCCAGCTGCCGGGCATGGTCGCGCGCAACCTCGGGCGCGGCTACAACACGATGATCTTCCGCGAAGTGAGGCGCCTCGGCGCCCGCGAGACCCGCGCGAGCATCCTCGGCGACTTCGAGAGGTACGCCGCCAGCACCCGCCACGTCCCCACGACCACCGCGGTCGAGCCGCTCGTCGACGCCCTCCTGCACCACCAGGACATCGCCCGGCCGCTCGGCCGACAGCACGCGATGGCGCCCGCGGCGGCGGTCGTCGCCGCGGACCGGGTACGCCGGCTGGCGCCGCTCATGGGCACCCGGCGCCTGCTGCGGAGCATCCGGCTGGTCGCCACCGACGTCGACTGGGACCGCGGCACCGGGCCCACCGTCACCGGGCCGATCCAGGAGCTGCTCATGATCGCCTCGGGCCGGGCGCCGGACCCGGATCTGGTCCGTGGCGACGGGCTGGCGGCGCTGGCGACACGTGGTTGATACCGACTTATACTTGACCGAAGTATAAAGACGTATCACACCACGGAGGCCGGCCATGCCGAGCAATCCCTACACCCCCGGCCAGGTGCCGCGGATCCTCGCCGGCCGCGCCGTGGAGATGCGCCGGATCGAGGGCCTGCTCGCCCGAGTGGCGACGTACGGCGAGCTCGGCGGCCCCCTGCTGCTGTTCCACGCGCCCCGCGGGATCGGCAAGACCTCGCTGCTGCGGGCCGGTCAACGCCGCGCCGTGGAGTCCGGGTTCGTGACCGCGTGGGTCGCGTGCTCGCGCCAGCAGCCGGTCCTGCCCGAGATCGCGCACGCCATCGGGCGCGCGCTCGACCGGGCGGACGCCGTACCGTCCGGCGCCGCCGGCAGCAGCTGGCGCGGCCAGCTCGAGCGGCTGACCGTCGAGGTGGGGATCCCGGGCGCGAAGGTGCAGGCGCAGGTCGGCCGCAAGGAGGCGACCGCTCCCCCGCAGGCGGCGATCGGGATCCTCGAGTCGCTGCTGCACGACGCCTCGTCGTTGGTCCGGCAGCACGGCGGCGCGGGGCTGCTCCTCCTGCTCGACGAGCTCCACACGGCCTCGGCCGACGAGATGTCCGTGCTCCTCAACACCCTGCAGAACCTCGACGGCGAGCGGACCGAGAACCCGCTCGCCACCGTCGCCGCCGGGCTGCCCGTCACCCCCGAGGCGCTCACCCGGGCCGCGACCTTCGGCGAGCGCAGCACCTTCGTCTCGCTCGACGTGCTCTCCGACGACGACGCCCGCGCGGCGCTGGTCGGGCCCGCCGAGGCCGAGGGCGTCGGGTGGTCCGACGCCGCGCTCACCGCGATCGTCGCCGAGTCGCGCGGCTACCCCTACCTCATCCAGCTGCTGGGCAGCACCACCTGGGACGCCGCCGCACCCGCCAGCGGCAGCCGGCTCACCCTCGCGGCCGTGAAGCGGGGACTGCCCGTCGCCCGCGACCAGCTCGCCGCCATGCACCGGGCACGCTGGGGCGCGGCCACCCGCCTCGAGCAGCGGTTCCTCGCGGCGATGGCCGCCGCCGGCGAGGGCAATGTCACCCGGGCCGCGATCGCCGCCGGCATGGGGGTCGACTCCCGCGCCATCAGCGTCCCCCGCGAGCGGCTGATCGACAAGGGCGTGATCGAGCCGGTCGGTCACGGGCTGGTGCGGTTCACCCTGCCCGGGTTCGGCGCCTTCGTCCGGGGCTTGGACGACGCCTGAACCGCGGTCTTGGTGAGGGTTCGATTGGGCAGAGACTGCATGCCCACGGCCCGAATTGCTGCGGTTTGGTCCCAAACCGCAGGGATTTGTGAACGGCGTTAACTACGCGTGGCCGTCGAACATCGAGGTGACGGAGCCGTCCTCGAAGACCTCGCGGATGGCCCGGGCGACGAGGGGGGCGATCGACAGCGTGGTCAGCTTGTCGAACTGCTTCTCGGGCGGGACCGGGAGCGTGTTGGTGATGACGACCTCGGTGGCCGAGCAGTTCTTGAGCCGGTCGACGGCGGGGTCGGAGAGGATGGCGTGGGTGGCGGCGATGATCACGCCGGCCGCGCCGTCGGCCATCAGCGCCTCGGCGGCCTTCACGATGGTGCCGCCGGTGTCGATCATGTCGTCGGTCAGCACGCACATGCGCCCGGAGACGTCGCCGACGACCCGGTTGGCGACGACCTCGTTGGCGACGTCGGTGCGCCGGCTCTTGTGGATGAACGCCAGCGGGGCGCCGCCGAGGCGGGCGGACCAGCGCTCGGCGACCTTGATCCGGCCGGCGTCCGGCGAGACGACGGCGAGCGGCTGGTCGCCGTACTTGTCCTTGATGTAGTCGGTCAGCAGCGGCAGCGCCATCAGGTGGTCGACGGGGCCGTCGAAGAAGCCCTGGAGCTGGTCGGCGTGCAGGTCGACGGTGATGATCCGGTCGGCGCCGGCGGTCTTGAACAGGTCGGCCATGAGGCGGGCCGAGATCGGCTCGCGGCCGCGGTGCTTCTTGTCCTGGCGGCTGTAGCCCCAGAACGGCATGACCACGGTGATCCGCTTGGCGGAGGCGCGCTTGAGCGCGTCGACCATGATCAGGTGCTCCATGATCCACTCGTTGATCGGAGTGGTGTGGCTCTGGATCACGAAGGCGTCGCAGCCGCGGACGGACTCCTCGTAGCGGACGTAGATCTCGCCGTTGGCGAACTCGTACGCCGACGTCGGGACCAGCTCCTGGTCGAGGATCTGAGCGACCTCGTCGGCCAGCTCGGGGTGTGCTCGTCCGGAGAAGACCATCAGGTTCTTCTCGGTCGTCCGCTTCAGACCGCTCACGCGCGTGACTCCCCTGGGTCGACGGAGGTGGTGCCCCCGATTCTGCCGCCTCGGTCGCCGAAGACCCAACTGGGGTTCACGCGCTGGTCACCCGCCGTGTCACCTGCGGGAGCCGCGGCGCGACGAGCCCCACCGGACGCCCCCTTGCCCGCCGCCTTCCGATGATGTTGACTGACCCAGCAGTCAACATCATCTCGGGGAGGTCCACGTGGCCACGTCTACCGCGGGCGGCTTCGTCGCCACGCTCGTCAGGGGGCTGATCGGCAAGGCCGTCGCCTTCGTCGTCGGTCTCGCCGTGCTCGCCGGCGTCACGTACTTCTTCCTGCGGTCCGAGGCGGCCGCGGCACCCGACGTCGGCACCTGCGTCAACGTCACGGGCAGCATCGCCGACGCGGACACCGAGGAGCTCCCCTGCTCCGACCCCACGGCGACGTACGTCGTCCGCGCCGACAAGGGCACCTGCGACGAGACCGAGTTGACCTACGAGATCCGGGTCGGGAGGGGCAACGGCGCCAAGGCGGTCGGGCTGTGCCTCGACCTCAACGCGAAGAAGGGCGACTGCTTCGAGATCGAGATGATCTCCGCGGACAGCAAGATCGACTGCGCCGAGGCCACCGGGTCGAGCTCCGTCCGGGTCCTGGCCACCCGGGACAGCGCCGACGGCCCTTGTCCCAAGGCCACGGTCGACCGGCGCGCCAACACGACCCGCGACACCCTCATCTGCCTGGGCAGCGCCGGCTGATCCCGGCCGGGCTCAGCGACCGGCGTCGGCCCGCATCCGGATGGCCCACGGCTCCGGGTACGCCGGCCGCCGGCCAGGGCGGTCGCCGGCTCCGGGAGACCGTAGAGCGCGTGCAGGCGGCGGCGTACGTCCTCCAGCGGGTACGTGCGGCCGTAGATCGCGGCCTTGAGGATGGCGCCCTCCACGACGCTGCGCAGCAGCACCACCTCGAGCGCGGGGTCCTCGGCGCCGCGGCGCGCGAACACCTCGGCCAGCCGGTCCTCCGCGGCCCGCATCGCCGCGTCGGCGTCCCGCTCCACCTCGGCGAAGACCTCCCGCACCCCCGGCTGGATCATCAGCGAGAGCAGGAGCGCCTGTCCGTCGGGATCCTCGGCCACCGCCGCGAGGTGGACGTCGATCATCGTGGCGAGCGCCCGGTCCGGATCGTCGGGCAGCAGGTCGACCAGCGCGAGCATCTGGTCCAGGCGGGGCCGGATCACGGCCGCGAGGAGCGCCCGCTTGCTGCCGAAGTAGTAGTTCGCCAGCCCGTGGGACACCCCGGCCGCTGCGGTGATGGCGCTCAGCGAGGTCGTCTCGTAGCCCCGTTCGGCGAACAGCCGTCCCGCGGCCTCGACCAGCGCCCCACGCGAGCGGTCGCGGAGGTCGGCGTTGGTCGATGCGGCCCGGGGTGCCATGACCTCGGAGCCTACCCGGTACGTTGACCGGTCGTTCAGTGAACGCCCGGGCCCTCGTCGGCCGCCGAAGCGGCGGCCGCGGCCTCCGCCTGCGCCGTGCCCGCGCGCCGCGACAGGACCCAGCCCTCCAGGTTGCGCTGGGGGAGGCGCTGACGGCGAGCGCACCCGCCGGCACGTCGCGTCGTACGACGGTCCCGCCGCCGGTCGAGGCTCCGTCGCCGATCGACACGGGCGCGACGAAGGTGTTGTTGGACCCGGTCCTCGCCTGCCGGCCGACGACGGTGCGGTGCTTGGCGACCCCGTCGTAGTTGGCGAAGATCGTGCCGGCGCCGATGTTGGTGCCCTCGCCGATCTCGGCGTCGCCGACGTAGGAGAGGTGCGGGACCTTCGCGCCGTCGCCGATCCGGGCGTTCTTGGTCTCGACGAAGGTGCCGATCTTGCCGTCGGCGCCGAGCACGGTGCCGGGCCGCAGGTAGGCGAACGGGCCGACCGTCGCCGAGGCGCCGATGACCGCGAGCTGCCCGTGCGTCCGTACGACGCGCGCGCCGGCGCCGATCTCGCAGTCCTCGAGCGTGGTGTCGGGCCCGACCACGGCGTCCTCGGCGACGACCGTCGCCCCGAGGAGCTGGGTGCCGGGGAGGAGGGTGACGTCCGGGGCCAGCACGACGTCGGCGTCGATCCAGGTGGTCGCGGGGTCCATGACCGAGACGCCCTCGCGCATCCAGCGGGTGACGATGCGGCGGTTGAGCTCGCGGCCCAGGTCGGCCAGCTGGGCGCGGTCGTTGGCGCCCTCGGTCTGCAGCGCGTCCTCGACGGGGTGGGCGGTGACGACCCGTCCGGCCGAGCGGGCCAGCCCGACGGCGTCGGTGAGGTAGTACTCCCCTTGGCGTTGTCGTTGCCGATCCGGCCGATCGCCTCGGCCAGGAAGGCGGCGTCGAAGGCGAGGATCCCGGAGTTGATCTCGGTGATCGCCCGCTGCTCGTCGGAGGCGTCCTTCTCCTCCACGATCGCCTGGACGACGCCGTCGCCGTCGCGGACGATCCGGCCGTACCCGGACGGGTCGGCGACGATCCCGCTGAGGATGCTCACCGCCGCGCCGGCGGACCGGTGCGACTCGGCGAAGCCCCGGAGGGTGGCGCCCTCGAGGAGCGGCGTGTCGCCGTACGCGACGAGGACGGTGCCCTCCCGCGGCGCGTCGGCGAGCGCCTCCAGGGCCACCCGTACGGCGTGCCCGGTGCCGAGCTGCTCCTCCTGGACGGCCAGCACGGCCTCGGGCCGCAGCTCGCTGACGTGCGGCCCGACCAGCTCGCGCTGGTGCCCGATCACGGTGACCACCCGGGCCGGCTCGAGCGCCGCCACGGCGGCCAGCACGTGGCCGATCATGCTGCGCCCGCCGATCCGGTGCAGCACCTTCGGGGTCTTCGACTTCATGCGGGTGCCACCGCCGGCGGCGAGGACGATCACGGTCAGGTCGGTCACAGCACCACCCTAGGGAACCCCTGATCAATCTCGCCTACTGCGCGCCGCGACATTGATCAGCGCTCCCTAGAACTCCACCGATCGAGTCGGGAATTTCCCCAAATCGATGGATCAGAAAGACCGACCGCCCGCACCAGTGGGGTGTCAGGAGGTCCGGCGACAGCGATGCGGACCTCCCTCAGCACCACCAGCACAACCCGGACCGGGCCGGGTTCGGACCAGGGCGGGAACAGGGAAGATGCAGTTCGAGCGGAGCACCGAGCACGACGCAGGTGTGCACGACGTGCGTGTCCACGACTACGAGGCGCGCCTGCACGAGGCCACCTCCATGGTGGCCGGGATCGCGTCGGCGGCGGAGCTGCTGCCGACGCTCGACGAGGGCGACCGCTCCGGACTGGAGTCGATGATGCTCGCCGAGCTGCGTCGGCTGCAACGCGTGCTCTCCGGCGCCGGGGGCGATCAGATCCAGTCCGTCGACGTCGACGACGTCGTGGCACCGCTGGTGGCCACGCACCGCGCGCGGAGCCGGAAGGTCTCCTGGCGTCCCAGCGGCGCGCGGGCGCTCGGCAGTGCCGACGTGCTCGCGGAGGCGCTCAACGTCCTGCTGGACAATGCCGCCGCCCACGGCACGCCCGACGACATCCGCATCGAGGTCCGCACCGTCGACCATCGGCTCCAGGTGGCCGTCGTCGACGGCGGACCCGGGGTGGGCGATCGGATGCGCAGGCAGCTCTTCGCCCGGGGCGCGCGACGGCCGGGATCGACGGGCCGGGGCATCGGGCTCCACGTCGCCCGGGCCCGGCTGCGCGACGGCGGCGGCGACCTCCGGCTGGACCGGGCGGCGCCGACGCGCTTCGTGATCGAGCTGCCCGCCGCCGGCCACCCGAGCCCGACCGGCCGGCGCCGTCACGAGGCATCGGTGGCGTGACCTCCATGGCCAGCATCGACCCCGCGCCCCCACCGAGGTGAACGGCCTGATCGACAGGCGGGTCGTCGTCGTCGACGACCACCAGCTGCTCTCCGAGTCCCTCGCTCTCGCCCTGTCCGTCCAGGGGTACGACGTGCGCCGCGTCCCGGTCCCCGCCCACAGCGGCGCCCCGGCGGCACTGGTGACCGCGATCCTGCGGGTGCGCCCGCGCGTGGTGCTGCTGGACCTCGAGCTGGGCGCCTTCGGGACGGGAACCGGCTGATCGAGCCCCTGGCGCGGGCCGACGTACGGGTCGTCGTGATGACCGGCTCACCCGACCGCGCCCGCTGGGGCCGGGCGGTCCTCGCCGGGGCCCGCAAGGTCGTCTCGAAGGCACGACCGCTGTCCGAGCTGACCTCCGTGGTCCGGCGCGCCAACCAGGGGCTCGGTCTCATGGACGCCGCGGAGCGCGAGGAGCTGCTGGGCGCCTGGCACACCCGCCTGGTGGAGAACGACGACATCGATCGCCGCCTGGCCCAGCTGAGCCGCCGCGAGTCGGCGGTCCTGGGGCAGCTGATGGCGGGACTCAGCGTGCGCGACATCGCCGCGCGCGGCGTCGTCTCCGAGGCCACCGTGCGCACCCAGGTCAAGGCCGTGCTCACCAAGCTCGGGGTCTCCACGCAGCTGGCCGCGGTCAGCGTGGCCAACCGCGCGTCGTGGCATCCACCCACCGAGCAGGCCAGCTGACGAGACCATGCCGAACGGAGAGCGGCACGCCACAGACGTGCTCACCAACGACACCGGACGCGCCCGACCCGCGGAGATCCCTGCCGCCGGGCCTCGATCCGCGCCGGCGCTGCCGGCGTGGCCGGTCGCGGTCCTCTTCGGGGGTCTTCCGCTGTGGTGGGCGGCCGGCGTCCTCGACGTCATCACGATCCCCTTCGGGGTCCTGGCGTTCTGGCTCCTCGGCCGCGCCGACCAGGTGCGGCTGCCCCGCGGCTTCGGGTGGTGGCTGTTCTTCTGCGCGTGGGTGGCCGCCTCGGTCGTGATGCTGGTCCAGCCCTCCGGCCTGCTCACCTTCGGCTATCGCTGGCTGCTGTACGCCGCCGCGGGCGTGCTCTTCGTCTACGTCTTCAACGCCGGCGCCACCCTCACCGCGCGCCGCCTGTCGGGGTGGCTGACCCTGTGGTTCGCCTACATGACCGTCGGCGGCTATCTCGGGCTGCTGATCCCGACGGCGGTCGTCCGCACGCCGCTGAGCCACCTGCTGCCGGGCGGGCTGACGTCGAACGCGCTGGTCGACCAGATGGTCGTGCGCCGGTTCGCGCAGTACAACCCCGACGGGTTCCTCGAGGTCTCGCCGCGCCCCACCGCGCCGTTCCTCTACACGAACAACTGGGGCAGCGTCTACGCCCTGCTGGTGCCGTTCGTCGTCGTCTACATCCTCCACACCCGGTCCGAGCTCCGCGGCCGGCTGGCGGCCGGCGTCCTGCTCCTGTCCGTGATCCCGGCGTTCCTGACCCTCAACCGCGGCATGTTCGTCAGCCTCGGCGTCGCGGGGCCTATCTCGGCCTCCGCGCCCTCCTGGCGCGCCGCTGGCGGGCCCTGGCGCTCGTGGCCGCGGTCGGGGTGGCCGGCGTCGTGCTCTTCAACGTGCTCCCCGTCAGCGAACGGCTCGGGATGCGCCTCGACGAGACCGCCGCGGCGACCAGCAACGACTCCCGGCTCGCGCTCTACGCGCAGTCGCTGACCGCGGTGAGGGAGTCGCCGCTGCTGGGCCACGGCGTGCCGATCGAGGCCAGCAATCCCATCGACCCGCGCGTCGGCACCCAGGGCCAGATCTGGATGCTCCTCGTCTCCCACGGCCCCGTGGCCGCTGTCGCATGGGTGGCGTTCTTCGCCGCGATGCACCGGCGCGGGCGCCGACGCGGGGACCCGATCGGCGTCGCGAGCAGCACCGTGCTGATCGTCGGCACCGTCCAGCTGTTGTTCTACGGCATGCTCTCCTACGGGCTGCCGCTGTTGATGGTGGCCGCCGCGGTGAGCGCGCGCGGCCCTGAGCCCGAGCCCACAGGAGTGGTCGTCCCATGAACGCCCCGCCGTCCCGGCCCTCGTCCCCCAGCGTCGGCGTCGTGATCCCGACGCACAGCCGCCCCGAGCTGCTGCGCCGCGCGGTGGCCGCCGTCGTCGCGCAGGACTACGCCGGCGTCATCGAGACCGTCGTCGTGTACGACGGCACCGAGCCCGACCCCCACCTCGCGGCGGTCGTCGGCGCCGCACCGGAACGACCGGTCCGCATCCTGCGCAACACCCGCACCCCGGGCTTGGCGGGCACCCGCAACACCGGGATCCTCGATCTCGACACCGACTACATCGCGTTCTGCGACGACGACGACCACTGGCTCCCGGAGAAGATCACCCGGCAGGTCGAGCGCGCCACCCGGCCCGACCGGCCGGAGATGGTGACCTGCTCCATCACCGTCGACTACGACGGCCGGCGCAGCGACCGGCTGGCCGGCACCGAGACCGTCACCCATGCCGACCTCACCCGCTCCATCCTCGCCATGCTGCCCCGTCGTCCTTCTTCTTCGACCGGGCAGCGCTGGTCGAGCGGATCGGCCTGGTCAACGAGGAGCTCCCGGAGAGCCAGCTGGAGGACTGGGACATCAAGCTGCGCGCCTCGAGCCGCCGCCCGATCGCCCACATCGACCGTCCGCTCACGATCGTGCAGTGGGGTCGGTCATCGCTGTTCGCGCGTCGGTGGAAGTCCAAGAACGAGGGGCTGAAGTGGATGCTGAAGCACCACCCGGCCATCGTGGCCGACCGCCGCGCCGCGGCCCGGGTCTACGGCCAGATCGCCTTCGGCGCCGCCGCCGACGGCGACCGCGCCGAGTCGTGGCGCTGGGTGCGCCGCTGCGTGCGCGCCGATCCGCGCCAGTGGCGTGCCGTCGTCACGCTGGCGGTGCTGGCCCATCCGCCCAACGCCGAGCGGGTGCTCAACGCCCTCCACCAGTTCGGGAGGGGCGTATGAGCGACCTGCACCCCACCGTCGAGGTGGGCCGGTTCGTCACCGTGCTCCTGCGCCGGTGGCGCACGATCGTGGTCTGCCTGGTCGTCGCGATGATCGCCGCGGCGGCCTACCTGGCGCTGGCGCCGACCTCGGTCACGGCCACCGCCCAGGTGAACATCGAGGTGATCACCGACCAGCCGTTCTCCGGCCAGCGACAGCCCTCGGCCCTGATCGACGCGGCGACGGAGCGGGAGCTGGCGCGCTCCACCGAGGTCGTCGAGCGCGCGGCGGAGGCGCTCGGCGGCGGCATCACCGCGCGCCAGGTCCGCCGCGGTCTGAGCGTCGAGGTGCTCGCCGGGGCGACCGTGATGCGGATCGGCTACACCGCCGACAACGCCACGACCGCGGTGAAGGTCGCCGACGAGGTGGCCTCCCAGTACCTCCGCTACCGGGGCGAGCTCGCCACCGAGCGGCAGCAGGCGGCGCTGGCGCCCCTCATCGAGCGCCGGGACGCGCTCCAGGCCCAGCTGCAGCAGGCCGCGACCGGCCGGACCGCCCTGCTGAACGAGCTGAGCCAGCTGGTGAGCCAGATCAGCGGCATCACCACCCTCGGCACCTCGGGCGGCACCTTCCTGGTCCACGCATCGGACGTCGCGCCCACGGTGTCCCCACGCAGTACGACGGTCCTGGCGGCCGCCGGCCTGCTCGGCCTGCTCGGCGGTGCGGTCCTCGCAGTGGTCGCCGACGCCGTACGACGGCGGGTGCACGATGCCACCGACGTCGTCGCCGGCGGGGGTGGTCCGCTGCTCGCCAGCCTGCGGGCGCGGCAGCCCGCCGAGCTCGCGTCCGAGCACGACGCCGATGCGCTGCTCACCGCGTGGCACCGCCTGCGTCCCCAGATCGACGTCGACGTCCCCGTGATGCTGGTCGTCGGAGCCTCCGACGGAGCGCCCGCCGCGGAGGTGGCCCAGGCCCTGGAGCAGGCCGCGGGCGCCGTGGAGGCGATGGAGGCGATGGAGTCCGGGAGCCCGACGATGACGCGACGTCCCCGCGCGGTGCCGGTGCCGGCCGAGGAGGGCCACGCCGTCGCGCTCAGGCTCGCGCCACGGGCGGGCCTGGTGGTGATCGCCGCCGAGAAGGGGCGCACCACGGTGCGCGAGATCGACGCGCTGGTCGACCACCTGGCGGCGGTCAGCGTGCGCCCCGCGGGCACCGTCGTCGCCCACCGGTTCCGCGAGGCCGGCACGGCGCCGCACCGGCGCGGCGTGGGCGGCGGTCCGACGCCCCTCGCGCTCGAGGCCGGCGCCGCGGAAGCCACCGGCCGGGGAGGGAGGCAGTGAGTCGGCTCGCCGAGGCGAAGGAGGAGGCGCCGCGCTGGCTCAAGGACGTCGCGAACCTGACCACGCGAGGCTATGGACTGGCCACCTCGTCGCTGCGGCCCGGGCCCGACTTCCTCGTGATCGGCACCAAGCGCGGCGGGACGACGTCGCTCTTCGGCTACCTCACCCAGCATCCCTCCCTGCTCGGCCTCTTCCCGGAGCCGCGCGGCCGGAAGAGCACCGACTTCTTCTTCAAGCACGACGGCCGGAGCGAGCGGTGGTACCGCTCGCACTTCCACACCCGCCAGCACCGCCGGCGCGTCGAGCGGCGCACGGGCGACCGCCCGCTCGGCGGCGAGGCGTCGCCCTACTACCTGTGGGATCCCCGCGTCGCGCGACGCGTCCACGACCTCGCTCCCGGCGTCAAGGCGATCGCCCTCCTCCGGGACCCGGTCGAGCGTGCCTGGTCGCACTACCAGGAGCGGACCGAGAACGGCGTGGAGCCGCTCGGGTTCGCCGCGGCGCTCGCCGCGGAGGAGCGTCGTACCGACGGGGAGCTGGACCGGATGCTCGCCGATCCTGCCTACTACAGCAGCGCCCACGACTGGTACAGCTACCGGGCGCGCGGCGTCTACCTGCCGCAGCTGGAGAACTGGCTGCGGGTGTTCCCGCGCGAGCAGCTGCTGGTCCTGCGCAGCGAGGACATGTACGACGACGTGCAGGGCACCTTCGACCGGGTCTGCGCCTTCCTGGGCGTCTCGCGCCATCTCCTGCCGAACCGGCGGCCGCTCAACGCGAGCCGGACCAGGTCCTCGGTGCCGGAGCCCCAGCGCGCGGAGCTCGCGGAGTTCTATGCCCCCCACATCCGCCGGCTGGAGGCGTTCCTCGGCCGCGACCTGCACTGGACCGGAGCGTCGTGAGATCCGAGGAGAGGGCGCCGACGGCCCCGGCGGCACGCCCCGCGCTCGCGCCGGGATCGGGACACCCCGCCGGCGCGCTGCGACACGTCGTCGAGCAGCTGTGGGCGCCCGTGCTGGCCTCGGGCGAGATCCGCGTCGCCACCGGCCCCGACGCCGAGGGCGACGGCTGGACGGACGTCGAGCGCTACCTCGCGCTGCCGTCGGTGGAGACCGCGACGATGCTGCTGCCGGCGGCGAGTCGCGAGGTGCTCGCCGGCTCGCTGCTGAGCTTCCGGCGGCTGCGCATGCCGGCGCCCCGGCTCCAGCGGTCGCTGCTGGGCCGGATGGCGGGCGCGGGCCTTCCCCTGCCCTTCCCCGCCGTCCGGGTGCAGGCGCGGTCCGGGCCCGGCGAACGAGCGCTGCTGCCGACCGAGCGGATCGCGCGCGACCTCGGCGTCGCGCGACTGCACGCGGCGATCGGCGTACGGACCGGTGGGAACCGGAAGGCGACCCTGTCGCTCGTCGACGACGACGGCGCTCCTGCCGGCTTCGCGAAGTTCTCCTGGGAGGCCCTGAGCGCGGCGGGGGTGACCCGGGAGGCCGACGCCCTCACCGCCCTCATGACCGCCGCCGGCGGCTCGGGAGCGGTCGGCGCCCCACGCCTGCTCGCCCGCGGCTCCTGGCACGGGTGGCCCTACCTGGTGACCGAGCCGCTCCCGGCCGACAGCACGCGGCTGCGGGGGGACGACCTGCCGAGCGCGCAGGAGATCTTCGCGCTCGCCCCCGTCGTGCGCACCGATCGCCTCGCGGCGACCCGCCAGTTCTCCGGGCTGCGGGAGCGGGTGGCGACGCTGGCCGCCGAGGGCCGGGAGCGGGAGCTGGTGGGCCGGGTCGCCGAGCTCCTGGACCGGATCGCCGGGAGCACGCTGCCCGTGGCGGCGCGCTGGCACGGCGACCTGACCCCGTGGAACTGCGCCCGCGACGGCCGGGGCCGGCTGTGGTGCTGGGACTGGGAGTCCAGCGAGCCCGACGTGGCCGCGGGCCTGGACGCGATCCACTGGGCCGCGACCACCCGCACGCTGCGCGGGGAGCGGTACGGCGGGCGGCTGCTCGCCGCGGCCGCCGAGGAGGCCCTGCCGATCCTGGTCGCCGCGGGCCACTCCCGCGCCACGCGGACGGTCGTGCCGGCCCTGTACGCCGCCACCCTGGTCGAGCGCGCCGTCGACCTCGCCGCCTGCATGGGCCGCTGGTACCAGGACTGGCTGCTCCCCGACGAGGCCCGTGACCTGCTGGAGGCGGGCCACGTCCTCGCGGGGACGGCGCCATGAGCCAGGCGACGGCCAAGTCGCCGACGCCTGCCAGTCCGTCCTCGCCGGACCCGTCGCCGACCGTCGCCGCGGACCTCCGAGGCGCCGCTCGGGCGGGCTGGTCACCCTGCTCGGCGCCGCGGTCAGCACCGGGATGGGCTTCGTGCTCACGATGGTGCTCGCCCGGCAGTTCGGGGCGCTCGGTGCGGGGATCGTGCAGCAGGCGATCGCGGCCGCCACCATCGGCCTCGCCCTGGGCCGGCTGGGGATGGACACCACCGCCGTGTGGCTCCTGCCCCGGCTGCGGCGACAGGATCCCGCCGCCGCCCGCGGCGCCTGCGTGGCGCTGATCGGCTGGGCGGCGCTCGGCGGGACCGCGGTCGCCGGCGCCTGGCTGCTGCTCGACGCCCTCGTCGGCCCCGCCCTCCTCGGCGATCCCCGGGTCGACCGGGCCGTGTCCGCGGTCGCCTGGGCGCTGCCGTTCGGCTCGGTGATGATGGTCGCCCTCGCGGCCACCCGCGGCTTCGGCGGGGTGGTGCCGTTCAACGCGGTCGGCAATATCGCCGTCCCCACCGCCCGTCCGGTCGTGGTGCTCGCGGTCGCCGCACTCGGCGGATCGGCGGCGGCGGCGGCCGCCGGGTGGGCCGGCGTGCTCCTGCCGGGCGCGCTCGTCGCCGTCGCCGTGATGGGGCGGCGGCTGCGCCGCCAGGAGCGTTCCGCACAGGGCCGCCGCGGCCCCTGGCTCCCCACCCGCGCGGTCCGGCGCGACGTGCTGGGCTTCGGCCTGCCGCGCACCGTGTCGACGCTGCTGGAGCAGTCCCTGCTCTGGCTGGACGTGATCCTCGTGGGCATCCTGGTGGGCCCGGCGGCCGCAGGCGTCTACGGCGTCGCGTCCCGCTTCGTGGCGGGCGGCCAGGTGGTGATGACCGCGCTGCGGATCGTGGTCGCTCCCCAGTTCAGCGCGCGCCTGGCCGCCGACGAGAATGCCGAGGCCGAGGAGCTCTACGCCGTCACGGCGACCTGGATCGTCCTGTTCGGAGCGCCCGTCTACGTCCTCCTGGCGTGCTTCTCGCCCACGCTCCTCGGACTGCCGGGCGAGGACTTCACCGACGGCGTCACGGCGATGATCGTGCTGTGCGCCGGCGGCCTCGCGCTGCTCGCCGGCGGCAACATCCAGTCGCTGCTGCTGATGACCGGCCGCAGCGGCTGGGCGGCGACCAACAAGGTCGTCGTCTTCGCCGTCAGCCTGGTCCTCGACCTGGCCCTGATCCCCGGGTGGGGGATCCTCGGCGCCGCCGTCGCCTGGACGGTGTGCATGGCGCTCGACGGCGTCCTCGCCGCGGCCCAGGTACGGCGCTTCACGGGCATCCGCCCGGCCGCCCGCCGGATCGCGCTCGCCCTGGCGGCGGCCACCGCCGCCGCCGGCCTGCCCTCGCTGCTGCTCCTCGCCACCGTCGGCCAGAGCGTCGCGGGGATGGTCGCGGCGACGGCGCTCACCGGGCTGGTCGTGCTCGCCCTCGCAGCGCTGGGCCGCCGACAGCTGCGCCTGGACCTGCTGTCGGGCCTGATGCGGCGGCGGGCGCGGTAGCCCACGTTCTCAGCTTGGATCCGTGGATGGGCGCCGTAGCGAGCGGCACTCCAGGGGTGTGATCGCAAGGCGCGGGCGCGACAGCAGTCTGGTTGACTGTTGAGCGTCCGCAACGCCGCGAGCGCGCCGCTGGCGTGTCGCGTAGTAGGTGGCCATCCACGGATCCAAGCTCAGGGCAGCTGGTAGACCCGGACGTACTCGATCTCCATCGTGCCCTCACGCTCGCCCACGACATTGCCGTCGTCGTACCCCGTCGCCGTCTCGCCGCCGGTGTAGCCGCTGCTCCGCGGCAGCGCGCCGCCGTAGGCGAGGTTGAGGTCGATGGCATGGCTGGTGTCGAGGACCGCCGGCCACGACGGCCGCACCGGCGTCCGCGCCTGGCCGGTGTGGGCCACGGTGACCCGGCCCTCGGCATCGGTCGCATAGCGGCGGACGCGCTCCCCGTCGAAGCCGCGGACCGGCTCGCCGTCGACGTACCAGGCGATCTGCTCCTCGTCCCACAGCAGGCCGTAGCGGACGAAGCGGGACGTCGTCGCGCCCGGGTAGGTCCCGGCGTCGACGCCCGTCAGCGGAGGCCCGGGATCGGTGCTGCCGGTGCGCACGTTGTGCCGATGGTCCGAGCCGGTGTCGCAGGACGCGGCGGTCGAGCAGCGGTAGTGGACCGTCTGGAGCGCCAGGTCGGGATGGCCGCCGTCCTGCTCCATGACGTCGAGCTCGCCGTACTCGGGCCACGGCGGCGCGCCGTCGCCACCGGTGTGCCAGAACGCCCCCCAGTACGCATTGCCCTGCGGCAGCCGGATCGCGGCCTCGACGTAGCCCCTGGTGAAGGCGAAGCGCTGGGGCGCGTCCCGGTCGGCGCGGGTGGTCACGGCACCGGAGGTGAAGTAGTACGTGGGCTCGCCCGTGTCGGGGTTGATGCCGCCGCAGGTCACCGTCTTCCTCGCCAGCCGCAGGTGCAGCCGGCCGCCGTGGACCGCGACGTTCTCCGCCCGGTAGCACTGGTCGACGCCGAGGGTCGCGCCGTAGTTCTGGTCGTCGCGGACGTTCCACTTCGCGGGGTCGAGCGCGTCGCCGGTGAACTCGTCGGACCAGACGAGGCGGTAGCCGGACGGCGCGGGCTCCTCGACGAGGGACGGCGGCGGCACCGGACCCGCCGGAGGGTCGGCGGCGCCGGCGAGCAGCCCGGCCGCCGCCAGCCCGGCCAGCACGACCACAGCGGCCGCGACGACCACCGCGCGCCGACGGCTCATCGGTCGTCGCCGGCGGATCCGTCGCCGGCGGATCGGTCCCGGGGCACCCAGGTCTTGACGTAGTCGACGAGCAGGGTGGTCCGGTCGCCGGACCAGTCGGTCGTGGCGTCGGGCTCACCGCCCCAGCCGCCCACTTGGAGGTTGATCCGCAGGCTCCAGGTCTTGCCGGCGTCGTAGAAGTCGTCGTACCAGCCCGGCGAGCCCGGGCAGAAGGCCGCGGTCGGCTGCCCGTCGATCCACATCACCATCAGTCCGGGCGTCTTCTGGATGGTGTAGGTGTGCCAGCGGGTTCCGCGCCGGTCGCCGAGCTCGGCGGAGCTGAACCGTCGCGCGACGCTCTGGTGTCCCCGCCCGTAGTCCGTGTGGATCGTGTGGTGGAAGCGAGGGCGAGTGCCCTTCTGATGCGTGGTCTCGACCAGGTCGATCTCGCCGCCGGAGCGATCGGCCGGCCGGAGCCAGACCGCGGCCCACATGCCGCGCTCCATCGGCACCTTCACCCGCACCTCCATCCGGAACGTGTCGGGCAGCGCGTAGCGGCCGTTGGTGTCGATGAAGCCCGACGTGAAGGAGCGCCCGCCGACGGCCTCCCGCGCCGCGCGGATGGCGAGCTTGCCGTTGCGCGTGCTGACGTTGCGCGCGAGCAGGTAGCTCGACTCGTGGTCGAGCCTGGTCCGGTCGCGGACGTTCCAGCGCGATCGGTCGAGGGTGTCGAACCGCTCGTCGAGGTCGCGTCGCCACACGATGCCGTCGGTCCCGTCGGACCCGTCCGGCTCGACGCCGGGCTCGCGGCCCGCCAGGCAGAAGCGGTCGACGGGCCGGATGGTCGGCTCGGCGGACGGCGAGCCCGGGGCGCCGGTCGGGTCGGCTGCCGTGGGGTCGGTGCTGGTGGGGGCCGGTGCGGTGCCGGGCCCGGGCGTCGAGCGACCGGCGCCGTCGTGGTGGCGGGCGTCGTCGTCGCGCTGGGCGCGCTCGGTCACCGCCCACACCACCACCGCCAGGGCAACGACGACCGCGACCGCCATCACCAGCCACCCCCGGTGAGCGGAGAGGCGCTGTGCCGGCCTGGGCATCGACGCCCCACCTCCCGTCGGGCCCCGGCGTCCCGGGCGACTCGCCCGGGGCCACCGGCGGCGAGCGGGGATCGGGCCAGCATAGCGACGGGAGGCGGACGGGACCGCCTGGTCTAGTCAAGCGTGGCGACGGCCCCCGCCTCGAACGTCAGGTCCGGCGTCCCCCGGTAGTTGAGGTGGGTCTCCGCGGCGATCACGTTCCGGCCCTGCCGGAGCAGGCCGAGCGGCACCTCGACCACGACCGGGCTCGACTTGGCGGCCGCCTCGCGAGGCGCGACGACTGCGTAGGTCTGGTGCGTGACCGGGCCGTCGGGCAGGCCCCGCCGGGCCACCTCGACGCCGTTGACGTAGAAGACCGCGCCGTCGTTGGCGACGCCCGTGAGCACCAGCGACCGCACGGCGTCGGGGTCGTCGATGGTGAACGCGTGCCGGAAGTACGCCGTGAGCGGGCGGCTCGAGGTGGGATCGAAGAGGTCGAGGCTGGTCTGCACGGAGGTGGACCCCCACCCCAGCACCGCCGTGCCCTGCTGCCACCCGGTGTCGTCGTACTCGGGCTGCGCCCAGGTCGCGGGCGGCGCCTGGGCCTCGTAGCGCCACCGCCAGCTGGCGTCGTTCGGGACGACCTGCTGGGGAGCCGCGCCCCCGACGGCCAGGACGCCGGTGCTCGCCGAGACGTTGCCGGCGCCGTCGGCGGCGCGGACGAAGTACCGGGCGTCGTCCGCGTGCGGGACGGTGATGCTGGTCGCGGTGGTCACCGCGATGGGACGGTCGTTGCGCAGCACCTGGTAGCGCACGCCGCTGGGGTCGCTGCTGGCGTTCCACGCCAGCCGCACGCTGTCGGAGCCGTGCTCGACGAGGCGGAGCCCCCCGGGCGTGGCCGGAGCGGTGGCGTCCCGCGGCGCGAACCGGGCGAAGCCGCCCGACCAGTCCGTGGCGCTCTGCCGCGAGGAGACGGTGACGATGTCGCCGCCGACCCAGAGCCGGTCGTTCGAGTCCTTGGTGATCGCCCAGACGCCGTACCCGACCCGGGTCTTGAACGTCGGCACGAAGCCGGGCACCCGGGCACCGGTCGCCGCATCCCACATCCCGACCGCATGCACGGTGTCGGCCTGGCTCCACGGCGTGCTGTCCAGCGGCCACTTGACGGCGTCGGCGTAGGAGTTGTCCCAGCAGTGGCAGCCGGCGAAGACCTGGTCGCCGTCGGCGGTGACCGCCTGCACGTCGCCCTTCGGGTCGAAGATGTTGGTGCTCAGCCGTTGGAACGTGCTGGTCGAGAAGGAGAAGAGGCTGTGCTCCGAGCCGCCGACCCAGACCCGGTCGCCGGCCTCGGCGATGGCCTGCTGGTAGTCGTTGCTGCTGCTCCAGGTGGGGTTCCACGCCGGTGTCGCGAGGCTCGCGGTGGCTCCGGTCCGGAAGGCGGCGGCCTTCGGCGCCGCGAGGCCGTCGGCCTGGGTGAAGTAGCCGGCCGAGTAGACGCGGGTGCGGTCGGCCGCGCCGTCGACGTCGACCACGGAGCCGTTGAGGTTGGGGTTCCAGCCGTTCGTGGCGCTGGCATCGGCGACGTTGACCCGGCCGAGGTTCCGCATGAAGGAGGGGTTCGCCTGCGTCCTGCCCTTGAGGTGGGTGAAGGCGCCGCCGAGGTAGAGGTAGTCGCCGTCGAGCTCGAGGGCCCGGACGTTGACGACGCCGCCGGTGAGCCGGTTCTCCACCGTCAGCGACCAGGTCGGGTCCACGGCCCCGGTGACCGGGTCGAGGGCCACGATGCCGGTGGCGGCGGTCCCGTTCGCGTGGGTGAAGGAGCCGCCGGCCACGATCCGGCCGTCGGGCAGCGTCGCCAGGGCACGGACCTGCTCGTTGAGAACCGGCCGGAAGGAGGAGACCCAGGCGCCGGTGTCGACGTCGAACGCCGCCAGGAAGGACTGCTCGACGCGTCCGGTACCGGAGGCGTCCTGCTGGACGTAGCGGAAGTTGCCGCCGACGTACATCCGGTTGCCGGACTGGGTGAACGCCTGCACCTCGACGCTGCCCTCGCGGCTGGTGTCGCCGGCGATGCCCGTCACTCCCCACGGCAGGGGGTCGGCCAGGGAGTTGGGCTGCGCGGTCTGCTCGACCGCGGTCGTGCCGCCGTCGGGGATGGCGGTGAAGCCCTCGGTGGACCTGATCTTCGGACGCAGATAGACCTGCGTCACGGGGAGCGCCTCCCCGCCGCCGGACGGCGAGTACAGGTAGGAGTCGGCGTTGGCGGATCCGCCGACGCCGGTGCCGTAGCCGAAGCCGAAGTTCCAGGCGGTCGAGGAGCGCGAGGTCGTGATCACCCGTCGGTAGCTGCTGTCGGCCCCGAACGAGCTGGTGTTCCCGCCCGACCAGCTCGAGCCGTCGAACGAGTACGACGTGAGCGGGTGGGGCGCGTTGAACGACCACACCCACCGGTCCCGCCGGCTCGGCTTGAACCGCGCCTCCTGCCACTGGCTGCCGGCGGCGTTGCGGGCCCGGCGGAGGCGGATGCCGTCGGTCAGGTCGGCGACCCGGCCGCCGTCCAGGAGCTGGTCGACGGCCTGGCTCGGGAGCTGGTGCACGTCGGCACCGCCGGCGAAGGACGGGCTCAGCAGCGCGGCGCGCGTGCCCTTGCCGTCGTAGTCGGGGGTCCAGCCGTTGCGGCCCTTGGCGATCAGCACCCAGCCACCGCCGTCGGTGGTCATGTCGCAGTAGAACTGCTGCGGCTCGGGCATCGACGGGGTGAGCAGCCAGTAGGCGCCGTCCGGCGCGCTCGGTCGCAGCTGCTTGATCTCCCAGCACGAGCCGGCCGCGGTCTGCTGGGTCGTGCCCAGGGTGACGGGGTCGGGGGCACCGGGCTCGGCCGAGACCGCGGGGGTCGTCGCGACCGTCAGGCCGGTGACCGCCGTACCGACGGCCAGGACGCCCGCAGCCAGCCGGCGGATGTTGCTGCTACGCACTCTCGAGCACCTCGTGTGGTCAGGGACGTCGCTTGCAGACGTCGGCCAGGACGTGGCCCGGCCCACGCCGTCGTCAGCCTGCTGGCAGGGCACCGTCAGTGTCTTCATCAGGGTGGATGAATAAGTCGTCTCGGCTGCGGTGCGCCGGCCCCGCGGGGACGATGCTCGGCACGGATCCGGACTCCGACGGGTCCGGCTCAGCCGTGGAGAGGTGGACGAGGTGTCGGTGCGCAGGACCCTGGCGTGGACGCTGCTCGCCGCGCTCACGACCTCGGGTGGGCTCACCGCCTGTTCGGGCGACGGCGAGGCCGGCCGGACCGGCGCCGCGCCGTCCCCCTCCGCGTCCCCGTCCGCGTCCCCCTCCGACTCCCCCTCCCCGACGACCGATGCGTCGACGCCAACGGCCTCCGCGAGCGGCAAGGCCCGCGGCAAGGGCGTGCCGCCGCCGATCGTGGCCGAGGCCGAGCAGGTCACCGAGGACCTGCTCTCCGCGGTGGAGCGAGCCCTCGCCACCCCTGCCGCGGCGGACCAGATCGACGAGGACCTGATCGCCGGCGCCGCACGGGAGGCGCTGCTCGCCCAGGCCGCCGAGTACGCCGACAACGACTGGCGGGTGACCGGGACCCCGCGCGTCGTCAGCATGGTGGTGCGCAGGCTCGGCAGCGACCGGCTCCGGGTGCGGGCCTGCCTCGACCAGTCCGACGTGACGGTGACCGGCGCCAGCGGCGACGAGCTCCCCCGCGGCTCCGCGAGCACGCGCACCCGGACGATCTACACGCTGCAGAGGGCCGGCGACCGCTGGCAGGTCGTCGACCAGACCTTCCCCCGCAACCCGGACTGCTAGGACGGACTGCTAGGACGGCGGTCCTGCCCGGAGCCACCGGCGTGACGGTCTCGCACGGACCCCGATGCGCTCCTCCAGGTCGCGCAGCTCCGTCATCACGTCGCTCGCCACCCAGATCCGGTTCCGGGCGGCTCCTGTGATCTCGTGGAGGATCCCTGCGTCCTCGAGGCGGTCGACGGCCTCATCGGTGCGGATCCTCGTCGAGGCCGTGACCCCCTGGGCGCGCGCGATGTCGAGGATCGGCGCCCGCAGGGGCTGAGGTCGCTCCCTCCGATCCAGTTCTGCCGCTGGCGTATCGGCCCGCCCACGCGCCCTCCACGCGGTCGTCGGACAGGAGCATGTGGTGGGCGGCGCTGAGAACGGCGTCCTCGGTGAGGGGAGAGCCACCGTCGGTGGACGCGGTCAGCGAGGCGAGAGCGCGCGATCGGCGATGCGCGCCACGGGAGTATCGGTTCCTGCGAGCTCCTCAGGCCGAGATCCGGGCCTTGACGGAGGCGAGCCTGCGCATGACGGAGGAGTCGACGATCGTGAGGAGCTGGTCGAGCGGCGCGGACGGCGCGGACCGGCGACCGCCGATCATCTGCCGGGCATTGACGCCCCACGGGGTGAACAGGCCGGCCTCGGCGAGCTCGTCGACGGCGCGAGCCACGTCGTCGGCGTAGTAGCCGTAGTCGTCGAAGACCACGATCCCGTCGGCCGACAGGTGCGGCAGCCAGTGCTCGCCGTCCTCCCGGACCGCGTCGTAGGAGTGCCAGCCGTCGATGTAGAGGAGATCGATCTCGCGCCCGTCCCACTCCCTCGCCGCCTCGATCGAGGTCGCCCGGACCATGTCGACGAGACCGTCGGGGTCGAGGCCCCGGACGAAGTAGCAGAACATGTCCCAGGTGGGCAGCTCCTCGATCCCGAGCATCTCGAGATGCTGGCGGTCACCGGTGTGCGGGTCGATGGCGGTGATGCCGCCGCCGCGACCGAGCGCCGCGAGGATCTGGGCCTGGAACACCGCGCTGCGGCCGAGGTACGACCCGATCTCGACGACCGTGGGCTCGGCGGGCAGCGACTGGAGGGCCAGGGTGAAGGCGGCGGCGTGGCGCTGGTCGAACCAGCCCGGTACGCCGTCCGCGGCCTGCCAGGCCGCGTCGAACTCGGCGGGCAGCAGGGCCTGGATCCGCTCCCACTGGTAGCGGCGGACGGCGGCGGCGCCGCCGTCGGTCACGCTCCGGCACAGGGCTGAGAGCACGTCGATCTTCCTTCCGGACGGCGGCGCCGTCATCGTCGATGTCATCGGGACTGTCAGGCGACGAGCTCGGGAGCCAGCTCGGTGGGGTCGGCGAGCCGGGCGAGACGACTCACCTGCAGTGACGCGGCGCGTCGTACGTGCTCGAGGTCGAGCTGCTCGTCGCCGTGCACCATGACGGCGAGGCCGCGCTGCTCCAGGCTCTCGGTCATGCGTACCTGATGGTCGTCGCACGCCTCGCCGTGCTCGGCCGTGCGCGGCAGCACCACCGGGACCCGGCCGGCGGCCAGCGAGGTGAGGATCGAGCCGGCGCCGCCGTGGGTGATCACGACCGACGAGGCCGCCATGGCGTCCTCCAGGTCGCTCGGCGAGAGCCACTGATTGCGGACGACGCCGTCGGCGAGGTCGGTGCTGCCGACCTGCCAGGTGATGGCGACCCCGCGCAGGGCGCTCTCCACCTGCCGCACGGCTCGGGGGAACGGGAAGTTCTCACCGCCCAGGGCCACGACGGCGCTGGAGACCGCCGGGGCGGGCTCCAGGGGCGCGGCGACGAAGGCGCTGAAGGCGTCGGCGGCCTCGGTCCAGCGGCCTCCCCATCCGGCACGGGGAGCCAGCAGCTGGGCCCGGGGCAGCCGCGCTGCCAGCCGACCGGTCAGCGACGGCCCGTCGAGGCGGGCGACCGACTCGACGTAGGTGATCGGCGTGCGGTGACAGGCCGCCGCGAGCAGGTGCGGGACGGCCTGGGCGGCGCCGGTGGTGACCACGCGGCTCGGCCGCAGGCGCCGGTGCAGCGCGAACGCCTGTCGCAGGTTGCGCCAGGCGCCGGCGAGGTCGCGCGAATAGATCCTGGGCATCCAGGTGACGTCGTCGTGGCCCTCCAGCCGATGGACCGTCTGGGGGTGGCGGGGAACCGCCCAGTGCCGGTCGGCGAGGTCGATGCCGTGACTCTCGACGAGGAGCTCCAACTCGGTGAAGTGCCCCCGCACGAACAGGCCAACAGCACCGGACCGGTGGCGGGGCGAGTGCGCATGGTCCCAGGGGAACCGTGAGCGGCAGCTCCGATGGTCGTTGAGTGAGGTCTTTACCCCACCTGGGTGAACAGTGGCGTCTCGTCAGCGCCCGTCGAGCCAGGCCAGCACGGCCAGCACCCGCCGGTTGTCGTCGGGCGCCTGCGGCAGGTCGAGCTTGGTGAAGATGTTGTTGATGTGCTTCCCGACGGCCTTCTCGGTGACGACCATCCGGGCCGCGACGGCGGCGTTGGAGCGGCCCTCGGCCATCAGGGTGAGCACCTCCCGCTCGCGGTCGGTGAGCCGGTCCAGCGGCCGGCTGCGGGCGCTGACGAGCGCCGCCACCACCTCGGGGTCGAGCACCGTGCCGCCGTCCGCGACCTGCCGGACGGCGGCGAGGAAGCCGTCGACGTCGGCGACCCGGTCCTTGAGCAGGTACCCGATCGCCCCCTCCCCGCCGGCGAGCAGGTCCCGGGCGTACAGCGGCTCCACCCACTGGCTGAGCACGAGCACCGGGAAGGCCGGCCGCGACGCGCGGGCCGCGGTGGCGGCCTCCAGGCCCTCGGTGGTGTGCGTCGGCGGGAGGCGTACGTCGACCACGGCCAGGTCGATGTCGTCGCGGGCGAGCGCCCGGGTGAGGGAGGGCGCGTTGTCCACCGCCTCGACCACCTCGATCCCGCCGGACTCGAGGATCCGGGTGAGGCCTACGCGCAGCAGCGCCTGGTCCTCGGCGAGCACGGCCCTCAGCCGATCCGGCACGGCACCTCCATCCGGACCGTGGTCGGCCCGCCCGCGGGGCTGTCGACGGCCAGGGTGCCGTCGAAGGCGGCCAGCCGGCGCTCCACCCCGGTGAGCCCGGACCCGGCGGCGTCGGCGCCGCCCCGGCCGTCGTCGCCGACGACGAGGCGCAGCCGGTCGCCGTCGTACGTCCCGGTCGCCCAGGCCCGGCTCGCCGCGGCGTGCTTCGTGGTGTTGGCGAGGCACTCGGCGACGGCGAAGTAGGCGGCGGACTCGACCGGCGCCGGGAGGCGGGGTACGTCGACGGCGACCGCCACGGGGACGGGCAGCGCCACGGCCAGCGCCTCGATCGCGCCCGCGAGGCCGCGGTCGGCGAGGACCGGCGGGTGGATGCCGCGGACCACCGAGCGCAGGTCGTCGAGGGCGTCCATCGTGGTCTCCCGCGCCTCCCGCAGCAGGGCGGCGGCGCCCTGGGGGTCGGTCTGGAGCAGCTTCTCGGCGAGCCCGACGCTCATCCCGACCGACGCGATCCGGGCCTGGGCCCCGTCGTGGAGGTCGCGCTCGATGCGGCGCACCTCCGCCGCGGAGTGGTCGAGGGTCTCGGCCCGGGACTCCTCCACCCGCTCGACCCGCTCGGCGAGCGCGGCGACCCGGTCGTGGCCGAGGATGCCGCGCTCCGCACGGGCGCGGGCCCGCACCAGCGGCTCGGTCACGAACCACCAGACGAGCAGCAGCGGGCCGCTGAACAGGAGCAGCAGGAGCCACACCCACTCCCCCGCGGTGAGCGCGAGGATCAGCCAGGTCAGCGGCGTGGTCAGCAGCGCCACCGGCAGCAGCGACATCACGAAGCCGCCGGTCGCGGAGAAGCAGAGGAACCCGAAGTCCCGCCAGCGCGCCGGGTCGCGCAGCCAGCGGACCGGCCGGACGACGACGGCGGTGCCCGCGGTCGGGGCGTACGCCGCGACGATCGGCTCCTCGAGCAGCCGGCCGCTCACCCGGCGGTGGGTCGCGGTGAGCGCCGCGGTCGCGGGCACGACGCCGAGGGCCAGGGCGAAGCCGGCCCCGACCAGGCCCAGCGGGATGCAGAGCAGGGTGAGGATCACCAGCGCCAGGGACGGGAGGAAGGAGGCGGCGTACCCGGCCGAGAGCAGGGTCAGCCGGGCCCGCTCGCCGATCCCGGCGGCGGTCACCGGGCTCGGCCGGAGCGGCCGCAGCGGCGCCAGTACGTCCATCGTGGCCAAGTCTGTCATCGCCCGGCCCCGACCAGGGTGTCCCGCACCGTGCCCCGGGTCGCGGCCCGCGCCGATGCCAGGGTCACCGCGACCACGGCCGCGATCACCGCCGGCACCAGCCACAGGCCGCCGTCCGGGACCGCGCCCTCGTCGCGGGCGATCGCGAAGGGGACGACCGTGGTGAGCGCGGCCAGGGTCCCCAGGAGCACGCCGATCGCGGCGACGACCGCGGCCTCCGCGACCACCGAGCCGCGGACCTGGCGGGGGTGGCGCCCAGCAGCCAGAGCCGGCGCAGCTCCTCGCGGCGGTGGGCGACCGTGGCGACGAACGCGTTGACGACCATGATCGCCGCGAACAGCGCGATCATCCCGACCACCACGTTGTTGAGCAGGTTGATGGTGGCGCTGTCCTCCGTGCCGGCGGGCAGCGTGCGCCGGTCGATGTTCACCAGCAGCAGGGTGCCGACCGCGGCGGAGGTCAGCACGATGACCGGGGCGAGGACGCCGGCGAGCAGGTGCGCGCGCCGGGCCGTGTTGTACGACGCCAGGTGCGCCGCCGCGGACGTTCCCGCGAAGAGCCGGACCGGGCCTGCGCACCAGCGCAGCAGCACGGGCGCGAGCACCGCCAGGCCGACGCCGACCAGGATCGAGCTGGAGCCGCTGGTGGCCATCGCGGCGTAGGGGTCCTCGTCGTGGGCACTCACGGTGATCGTGACGACCGCCATGGCGACGCCGTAGCCGATGAGCAGCAGCGCGATCGCCACCCGCCACCAGCGCATCCGGCCCTGCTCGCCGCCGCTCTCGCGGACCAGCACCCCGGCCGGGCCGCGGGTGGCGCGCCGGGCGGCCACCGCGGCGGCGAGGGCGGAGACGAGCAGCACGAGGAGGGCGGCGCCGGCGACCGAGGCCGGCCCGGCGTCGTACTGCGTGCGCTCGGAGACCAGCCCGCCGGACCGGATCAGCGCGAAGAGCGCGCGGCCGGCGACGGAGGCGAGCAGGGCGCCGAGGACGGCGGCGGTGACGGCGATCGCGCCGGTCTCCCGGGCGATCAGCCGCCGGGCCTGGCGCGGGGTCGCGCCGATGGTGCGCAGGAGGCCGATCTCGCCGGCCCGCTGGGTCGTGGTGATGCCGACGGTGGAGGCGACGGAGAAGAGCACGATGACCGCGCCCCAGCCGCCGACGACGGCGCCGAGGATGACCAGGGTGTCGCTGTCGGCGCCGGAGGCGGCGGAGGAGGACTCGGCGAGGGTCGCGAAGGAGCCGATCAGCAGGGTGCCGAGCAGGACCGCGAGGAAGGTGGCGACCGCGGCGCGGGGGCGGTGGCGCAGGCTGCGCAGGGCCAGGGCGTTCATGCCGACACCAGCTCGTCGAGGTGGGCCAGCTGGCCGGCGACGGCGTCGGCGGTCGGGTGGGCCATCCGGCCCGCGACCCGGCCGTCGACGAGGAAGACCACCTCGTCGGCGTACGACGCGGCGACGGGGTCGTGGGTCACCATCACCACCGTCTGCCCGAGCTCGGCGACGCTGCTGCGCAGCACGCCGAGCACCTGGCGGGCGGTGGCGGAGTCGAGGGCGCCGGTGGGCTCGTCGGCGAGCAGCACGTCCGGGGCGCTGAGCAGCGCCCGGGCGATCGCCACCCGCTGCTGCTGGCCGCCGGAGAGGCTGCCGGGCAGGTGGTGGGCGCGATCGGCGAGGCCGACGCGGTCGAGCAGCATGCGGACCCGGGCGCGGTCCGGCCGCCTCCCGGCGAGCCGGCTGGGGAGGGCGACGTTCTGTGCGGCGGAGAGGTACGGCAGCAGGTGGAAGCCCTGGAAGACGAACCCGATCCGCTCGCGGCGCAGCCGGGTCCGGCGCTCCTCGTCCCAGTCGGTGACGTCCTCACCGCCGACGAGGACCCGGCCGCCGGTCGGGCGGTCCAGGCCGGCGGCGCAGGACAGGAAGGTGGACTTGCCGGAGCCGGACGGCCCCATCACGGCGGTGAAGGTACCCCGCCGGAAGGCGAGGTCGATGCCGGCGAGGGCGACGACGGTGTTGTCGCCGCTGCCGTAGGTGCGGGTGAGGTCCCGGACCTCGAGCGCGGTGGCGGACATGGCTGCTCCTGGGCTGTTCGCCGGGCTGTCTTCCCGGCGGCGGATCGGTCGTCTCCGACGCTAGGGACGGCCGGCGCCGTCCTCGATGGGCCTGGGCCGCCGGTGCGGGGTGGGGTTTTCCCCACCCCGCCTTTCGGGACACGGCTTCCTTTTTCGCCGAAAGCGCGTGCATCCGCGGCCGATGGGGCGTATCACGAGAGATGACAGAACGAGCCGAAAGGGAGCACGACGATGTGTGACCACTCACCCGAGTGCCCGTCCGCCGGGGACGCGAACTGCTGCACCGCCCACGTGACCGCCGACCACAGCGAGCAGGGCTGGTGCCGGCTCTGCAACGGCGTCATCCTGTTCGACGACGGCGCGTACCTCACGCCCGAGGGGCGGGCGATGGCGCTGCCGCACCCGGCCTGAGCCTGGAGCGTCCCCGTACGCTCGGGGATGGCGGACACGTCCACGGTGCTGGTCACCGGCGCGACCGGGTTCATCGGCAGCCGGCTCGCCCGCGCCCTCGTCGACGACGGCGCGACGGTGCGGGCGCTCACCCGTCGCCCGGACGCGTACGACGGGCCGGGCACGCCGTACGGCGGCGACGTCGCCGACGAGGGATCGCTGGCCGACGCGCTGGCGGGCGCCGACGTCGCCGTGTACCTCGTGCACGCGCTGGACCGGGAGGACTTCGCCGAGCGCGACGCCGCCGCGGCCCGCTCCTTCGGGCGCGCGGCCGCCCGGGCGGGGGTCCGCCAGATCGTCTACCTGGGCGGCCTCGGCGACGAGGGCGACGACCTCTCGCCCCACCTGCGGTCGCGCCGCGAGGTCGAGGGCCTGCTCGGCGCGGCCGGCGTGCCGGTGACGGTGCTGCGGGCCGCGATCGTCGTCGGCCACGGCGGCATCTCGTGGGAGCTCACCCGCCAGCTGGTGAAGAACCTGCCCGCGATGGTCGTGCCGCGGTGGACGGCCACGCGGACGCAGCCGATCGCCGTCGACGACGTGATCCGCTACCTGGTGGGCGTGATCGGCGACGAGCGCGCCCTCGGCGAGGTGTTCGAGATCGGCGGCCCGGAGGCGATGACGTACGTCGACATGCTGACCGTCGCCGCGGAGGTGGCCTCGGGCCGGCCGGTCCCGATCGTGCGGGTACCCGTGCTGACGCCCCGCCTGTCGTCGTACTGGCTGGCGCTGGTGACCGACGTGGACGTCACGACGGGACGCAACCTGATCGACTCGATGAGCACCGAGGTCGTGGTGACCGACCACCGGATCCGCGCGCTGGTGCCCGGTGATCCCCTCCCCTACCGCGAGGCGGTACGACGCGCGCTCGCCGAGCGGCTCGCCGGGGGCGACGCGATCTGAGCGACCCGAGCGATCCCGGGCGTCAGGCGAAGAGGAGGGGCAGCGCGAAGAGCATCGCCAGCGACCAGGTGCAGTGGGTCAGGGCCGGCCCGAGCACGCCGCCCGAGGCACGGCGCTGCAGACCGACGAGGACGCCGAGCAGCACGGCGGCGAAGGCGAGCATCACGTTGCCGGTGGCGAGCGTCGCGAGGACGTACCCCACCGTCGTCCAGGCCACCGGGTGGCGCGGCACCGCCGCGTAGGCGGCACCGCGGAAGAAGAGCTCCTCGGCCACGCCGTTGACCACCGTCACGACGACGAGCAGGCCGAGCGAGCCCCGGTCCGCGATGTCCACGACCGAGCGGACCTGCTGGTCGAGCCACGGGACCTCCCGGACCACCAGGGCGCCGGCCACGAACAGCGCCGCCAGGGCGAGCCCGAGGACCACCGGCGTCACCACCGGGCGCACCGGCGAGCCGCCCCGACCGCCCGCGATCCGGCCGAGGTGGAGCGGTCCCGACGCGAACGCCCCGACCGTCCACACCGCCGCGAGCGCGAAGGTCGCCGGGTAGAACCAGGCGCTGCCCGGCTCGATCCGCAGCGAGACGCCGAGAAGCAGCGCCCCGGCGACCACCCCCGCCGCCGTCACCCGCCGCCGGCGGCGCAGCGCCGCCGGGCTCTCCCGGTCCTCGCGCGGCACGACGTCCCACAGCGCCCGACGCAGCCAGCGGTGCACGGCCCACCTCCTCGCCCCGAAACTACGGCCCCGGCGGTCGTGCACAGCACCGGCGTACGGTCGAGTCTGTCCCCACCTGGACCCCCGCCCCGCCGCCGTCGCGCCGGACAGGGGCGACCGACGGGCGACCGAGCGGCGACGGCTACGTGCGTCGCCGGCCGATGTGCTCCTTGCGGATCCTGATCCCCAGGTCCTCGCGATCGATCGTGTCCGGCGTGATCCCCGCCGCCCGCAGGGTGTGCTTCTGGACCTTGCTCGTCGGGGTCTTGGGCAGCTCGTCGAGAACGCGGAAGTAGCGCGGGACCATGAAGTGCGCCAGACGCGGGCGGATGAACTCGATCAGCTCCTGGACGTCGATGGTCCGCCCCGGGGCGGGCGCCACGATCGCCAGCACCTCGTCCTCGCCGTCCGGGCTCGGGGTGGCCACGATGGCCACCTCCGACACGCTGGGGTGCGCGATGATCTCGCTCTCCACCTCGAACGACGAGATGTTCTCGCCACGGCGGCGGATGGTGTCGCCCATCCGGTCCACGAAGAAGTACTCGCCGTCCACCTGCCGGAAGGCGTCGCCCGTGTGGAACCAGCCGTTGCGCCAGGCCGCGGCCGTCGCCTCCGGCCGCCCCAGGTACTCGGTGGCGATGGTCCACGGCTCGGCGCCGCGCACGACCAGCTCGCCGACCTCCCCGTCCGGGACCTCGAGGTCGTGCTCGTCGACGAGCCGGACCTCCATCCCCGCACGCACCCGTCCGGAGGTGCCGTCCCGGGCCGGGTTCGGCCCCGAGATGATCGGGATCGAGATCTCGGTCATGTTGTACATCGCCACGACCTCGACCCCGAACCGCCCGGCGAACGTCGCCGCGTCCGACAACGGGATCATGAAAACCCGCCGCAGCGAGTGGTCCCTGTCGGCGGCGGACGGCTCCTGCTTGCTGAGATAGGTCGCCATCACCCCCAGCAGGGTCACGTGCGTCGGCCGGGTCGCCCGGACGAGGTCCCAGAAGTCCCCGGTCCGGAAGCCGGAGGTCAGCACGATGCTGCCGCCCAGCACCACCGCCGCGTTGACCCCGATCGTCCCGCCGGCATGGAACAGCGGCAGGGTCACCAGGTACCTGTCCTCGGCGCCGAAGTCGCCGGCGAAGGCCGCCTGCGCGCACGCCGACAGCTGTGCGTAGGAGCACACGACGCCCTTCGAGGCCCCGTGGTGCCGGAGGTCAGTACGACGGCGTAGGGGTCCCACGGCATGACGTCCGGCCACGCGGCCGGCTCCGGCGGAGGGTCGCGGTCCAGCACGGAGGCGTCGTGCACCCGCAGCCCGCCGACCGTCCCCGTCCCGCCGACGACGATCACGTCGGTCAGTCCCGCGTGGTCGACCGTCTCCAGCCGGTCGAGGAGATCCGCGTGCACGACGGCCACCGACGCGTCCGAGAGTGCGACGGAGTGCTCCAGGAGACCACCGCGATAGGCGGTGTTGAGCGGCACGAGCGCGGCTCCCAGGAGGTTGACGCCGAGCCACACCCGCAGCGCGTCGGAGCCCGTGGGCAGCCACGAGACGACCCGGTCCCCCCGGCCGACCCCGACGCGACGCAGGGCATGGGCCACCCTCTCGGCCTCGTGCAGGGTCTCCCGGTAGGTCCATCGCCGGCCGTCCTCGAACACGACGAGGGTGCGGTCCGGGTGCTCGGCCGCGCGACTCCGAAGGGCCTGCGGCAGCACAGCCGCGTCGCTGGTCAGCCAACTCGCGTTCATGGGTCTCCTGTCGTCGTTGTCGATGATGCAGGTGGGATGGGCGCTGCGCACGCCGGGTCACCGCCGGCGCGGGTCCAGGAGCCGCTGCGCCTCCTCGCCCACGATGTTGAGCGCGAAGACGGTGAGGGCGATCGCCGCGCCGGGCACGAAGATGCTCATCGGCGCCCGCTCGAGGAAGGTGTAGGAGCGCGCCAGGATGGTGCCCCAGGAGGCCGTGGGCGGCTGGACGCCGAGCTGCAGGAAGCTCAGGCTGGCCTCGGCGATCAGCGCGAAGCCCATCAGCACGGCCAGCTGGGCGATGATCGGCTGGACGACATTGGGCACGACGTGGGGAAGGATCATCCGCCGCACGCCGCGGGCCCCGAACGACGATGCCGCCTCGATGTAGGTCTGCCCCGCCACGGCCATGGTCTGCGCCCGCGTCAGACGCACCACGACCGGGGTCAGCACGATGCCGACGGCGGCCATGGCGGTGGTGATGTCGGGCCCCAGCATCGCGGTGATGCCGATGGCGAGAACGAGGGCGGGGAAGGCCATGACGGTGTCCAGCAGGCGCATGAGGACCGCGTCCGGCCACCCCCCGACGTACCCCGCCAGGATGCCCAACGGGAATCCCACGACCACCGCGATCCCGACGGCCAGCAGCGCCGCGAGGATCGAGACCCGCGTGCCGTGCAGCAGCCGGCTGAGGACGTCCCGTCCCAGGTCGTCGGTGCCCAGCGGGTGCTCCCCGCTGGGCCCGAGGAGGACGGAGGTGAGGTCCTGCTGGTTCGGCGCGTGCGGCGCGAGGACGTCGGCCAGGAGCACCACGGCGACGACGACGGCGAGGATCCCGTAGCTGAGCCAGATCACGGCCGACGGGCGTGGGGCGGTGCGGACGGGCCGGCTGAGCGTCGTCGCCATCACGAGATCCTCGGGTCCAGGAGGCGGTAGGAGATGTCGACGACCAGGTTCGTGACCAGCACGATGACCGCCGCCAGCAGCACCACGGCCTGGATGACGACGTAGTCGCGCTGGTTCGTCGCCTCCACGACGAGCGAGCCGATGCCGGACAGGCCGAAGACCGACTCGACCACCACCGCGCCGCCGACGAGGTGCGACACCTGGATCCCCAGGATCGTCGCCAGCGGCAGGCTCGAGTTCTTCAGGGCGTGCTGCCACACGATGGAGCGGCGGGACAGGCCCTTCGCACGCAGGGTCCGGACGTAGTCGGAGCCCAGATTCTCGATCATCGCCGACCGCACCTGCCGGCATATCTCGGCGGAGCCGACCATGCCCAGCGCGATCGACGGGAGGACGAGCGCGCGGACGGCGTTCGCCGGGTCGTCGCGGAAGTCCACGCCACCCGGCCCGGGGAGCCAGCCGAGCTGCACGGCGAACACGGCGATCAGCATCATGCCCAGCCAGAAGTTCGGGATGGCGATCCCCGCCGTCGCCGCGGTCGTGAGCAGACGGTCCGCCCAGCTCCCGGGACGCTGCGCCGCGGCGATCCCGCTGGGGACGCCGATCACGACCGCCACGAGCAGCGCGAAGAGCGTCAGCAGCAGGGTCACCGGAAGGCGGTCGAGCACGATCTCGGCGACGGGCTGCCCCGTGCGATAGGACGTCCCGAGGTCGCCGGTGACCACGCCACCGACCCACTCCAGGTAGCGGGCGAGCACCGGCTGGTCGAGACCCAGGTCGCCGCGGATGGCGGCCAGCCTCTCCTCGCTGGCGTACTCGCCGGCGAGCGCGACCGCCTGGTCGCCCGGGATCAGCTGCTGCAGCAGGAAGGCGACCAGGGTCGCGAGCAGCAGGGTGGGCGCCGTCCACATCAGCCGGGACGCCACGGCGGAGGCGATCCTCACCGGGCACCTCGCATCGCTCGCGGGTCGGCCGGGACCGGGCCGTAGAGGTCCGCGACGCGCAGGCACGCCGAGGCGCCGCCGCTCTCGACGGGGACGAGGACCGGCAGGTCGCGCGCGCAGGCGGCGCTCGCGTGCAGGCACCGGGGATGGAAGCGGCACCCGCTGGGCGGCGCCAGCGGGCTGGGGACGTCGCCGCGCAGCACGATCCGATCGCCCCCGCCGGGCTGGTGCACGTCGGGCCGCGCCGAGAGCAGGGCCTCCGTGTACGGATGGCGCGGCGCCTCCAGCAGGTCGTCGGCCGCGGCGGTCTCGACCAGCTTGCCGAGGTACATCACCGCGACACGGTCGGCGATGTGGCCGACCACCCCGAGGTCGTGGCTGATGAACACGACCGTCAGGTCGTGCTCGTCCTTCAGGTCGCCGAGGAGGTTCAGGATCTCCGCCTGCAGCGCCACGTCCAGCGCGGCGACGGACTCGTCGCAGACGATCAGCCGCGGCCGGGTCACGAGGGCCCGGGCGATGTTGACCCGCTGCTTCTGACCGCCGCTGAGCTGGTGGGGATAGCGATCGTGCAGGTGGGCGGGGAGCCCGACGTCCGCCAGCGCCCGCCGGGTCAGCTCGTCGCGATCGCGCCGTTCGCCACGGCGCAGGACGTCGAGCGGCTCACGGACGCTCTGGTGCACCCGCCGGCGCGGGTCGAGCGCGCTGTGCGGATCCTGGAACACCATCTGGACCTCGCCGGTGAAGTCGTGGCGGCGCTGCCGCGGCATCCGCGCCACGTCCTCGCCCAGCCACGAGACCGACCCAGCGCTCGTCGGGACCAGACCCAGCATCGCGCGCGCCAGCGTCGACTTCCCCGAGCCGCTCTCCCCGATCAGGCCGAGCGTCTGCCCCTGGACGATGTCCAGGCTCACCCCGTCGACGGCCGACACGCTCCGCCGCCGCCCGAGGGGGAAGCGCACCGCGACGTCGTCGAGCCGCATCAGGACGGTCATGTCCCGCTCCCCGCGAGATGCAGCTCCTCGGCACGTACGCACCGGACCTGCCGACCGTCGGCCATCGGGCGCAGGTGGGGCGTCGCGCCGCACGCGGACCGCGCGTGCGCGCAGCGGTCGGCGAAGACGCAGCCCTCGACGACCCGCCCGGGCGGCGGCACCACACCGGGAATGGTCGGCAGGCGGCCGCCGCGGTGCTGCGGAGCGGGCAGCGCGGCGAGCAGACCGGACGTGTAGGGGTGGAGCGGACGGGCGAGCACCTCCGCGACCGCGCCGGACTCGATGACACGGCCGGCGTACATCGTGATCATCCGGTGACACATCTGTGCCACCACACCGAGGTCGTGGGTCACGAACACCACGCCCATCCCCTCGTCGCGGGCCAGGCCCGAGATCAGCTCCAGCAGCTGGGCCTGGATCGTGGCGTCGACAGCAGTGGTCGGCTCGTCGGCGATCAGCAGGCGCGGCGAGCACGCGAGCGCCAGCGCGATCACCACGCGCTGCCGCATCCCGCCCGAGAGCTCGTGCGGGTAGGCCCGCAGCCGGGCCCGCGGATCGGGGATGCCGACCTGGTCGAGCAGCTCGACGGCCCGCGCGGTCGCCTGCCGCCGGCTCGTCCCCTGACGCCGCCGGAGCGTCTCGACGAGCTGGTGGCCGATCCGGAACACGGGGTCCAGGGCCGTCATCGGCTCTTGGAAGACCATCGCCATCGGTACGTCGGCGTGCGGACGCCGACGACCCGCCTCGTCCCACAGGGGCTCCCCGCGCAGCCGTGCCTCCCCCTGGACCCGCGAGGTGCGCGGGTCCAGGAGGCCCATGAGCGCCAGCGAGGTGACGGTCTTCCCGCTCCCACTCTCGCCGACCAGACCGACGACCTCCCCCGGCGCGACGTCGAAGGAGACGCCGTGCAGCGCCTGCACCTCCGTCCCGTGCGCGCTGAAGAAGACGTCGAGGCGGTCGACGCCGAGCAGTGCCTCACTCATGGCAGCACCTGCTCCTCAGCCCAGGGAGACGCCGAGGAGCCTCGGCTTGCCGAGGAGGTTGTCCTCGAAGCCGGAGACGTCCTCGCCGAGGGCGATCAGGTTGTCCGGGAAGGAGATCGGCAGGAAGGACGCGTTCTCGAAGACCGCCCGGGCGGCCTCCTGGAAGCCGGGCGCCCGCTCCGCGTTCTCCAGCGACGCGTCGGTGCTCGCCAGCGCCTCCGCGAGGCCCGGGGTCGCCAGGCCGGAGACGTTGTAGAAGCTGCTCTCCGAGAAGAGCACGTCGAACGCCATCTTGGGGTCGGGACGTCCCGTGAACGCCGACAGCAGGGCGGGCTCGGCGTGATCGACGAAGTACGCGTTGACCGCCTGGACGCCCTCCAGGGGCTTCAGGTCGACAGTGACGCCGACAGCTGCCCACTGCTGCTGCAGGATCTCACCCATCCGGACGGTGCCGGCGTCGGCGCTGAGCAGCATGTCGAAGGTCAGGTCCGATGCGCCGGCCTCCGCGAGCAGCGTGCGGGCGAGGTCCGGGTCGAAGTCGTAGGCCAGATCGCCGTTCGCGGCCCAGTAGCCGTCCGGGAACGGCCCCGACGCCGGGCTGCCCAGGCCGAAGTAGGCGCTCTGCACGATCGTCTTGCGGTCGATCGCGAGGTTCAGCGCCCGGCGGACGCGCACGTCCTTCAGCTCCGGCGAGCCGATGTCGAAGTACACCTGGTCTACCCACAGGCGCGGCGTCCTGACCAGCTGGATGCCCGACTCGTCGTCCAGCTCGGCGGCGTCGGCCGGCGCATAGCCCAGCGCGACGTCCTGCTTGCCGGACCGCAGCGAGGTGGCTCGGGTGGTCGGGTCGGCGATCACGTTGAACTGGATCTCCGGCACGCGCACCGCGTCGGCGTCCCAGTAGTCGTCGAACCGCTCGACGCGGAGGAACTGGCCACGGTTCCACTTCACGATCTCCCACGGGCCGGCGCCCACCGGGTGGTCGCTGACGTCGCCGTCGCTCTCCTCCACCGCGGCCGGCGAGACCATCATGCCGGCGCGATCGGAGAGGACCATGAGCAGCGAGGCGTCCGGCTCGGACAGCTCGAGCGTCACGGTGAGCGGGTCGTCGACCCGGATCGAGGTGACCGAGGCGAGGTCGACCGCGACGTTCGAGCCCTCGCCCTTGGCGCGCTCGAGGTTGAACCGGACCGCCTCGGCGTCCAGCGCGGTCCCGTCGTGGAAGGTCAGTCCCTCCCGCAGGGTGAGGGTGAGCTCCTCCGGGCTCGTCTGCGACCAGGACTCGACCAGGCCGGGCCGCGCCACCATGTCGGCGTCGAAGCTGATCAGCGTCTCGTAGAGGGGGTAGAGCATCACGTGGTCCCCTCCGGCGCTGCCGAGGATGGGGTCGAGAGAGGACGCGTCGGCCGGCACCGCGACGTCCAGCCGCTGGTCCCCTCCCCCGCTGCCGCCGTCGCCACCGCAGGCGGTGACGGTCAGGGTGAGGGCGGCGACCATCGCCACGCCCGCCCGCTTGAGCGTCATGAGCTTGCTTGACCTCATGGTTTTCTTCCTTCCTTGACAGCGCTCGGCGCGCTGGGGTCTGTCAGGTGCGGCCCGAGCCGTCGTGCCGCTAGCGCAGCGAGTTGCCTCCGTCGGCGATCAGCGACTGGCCGGTCACCCAGTCCGCGGACACGCTGCACAGGAAGCTCACGACCGCGGCGATGTCCGCGGCGCGCCCGACCCGGCCGAGCGGCGTCGCGCGCCGGACGGCCTCCTTGAGGCGTTCGGGATCCGCGGTGATCTCGGCCAGGGCGTCGGTGTCGACGACGCCGCCGACAGCCGTGTTGGCGGTGACGCCCCGGTGCCCGAGCTCGGCGGCCAGGTAGCGCACGACGCTCTCGACCGCGGCCATGGACGCCGCGATCGGCGCGTAGCCGGGAACGTGCCGGTGCGTGCCGGTGCTCGTCACCGCCACCACCCGGCCGCCGCCGTCCAGGTCGGCGCCGGCGGCCTCGACCAGGCTGAGCAGCGCCCCGAGCCGGGCCGCGAACATCTCCTGGTACGCCGCCAGGGGCACGTCCAGGGACGGCCCCAGGCCCGGGTGGTCCGCACCGAAGCCGGTGGCGTTCGAGACGATCGCACGCACCGGTCCCAGCGCCGCCCGGGCGTCGATCACGAGCCGGCGGCACGACTCGGGTGAGCGCACGTCGACCTGGTAGGCCGCCGCTCTCCCGCCCTGACGCTCGATCGTCGCGACGAGGTCCCTCGCGGCGTCGGCCCGTGCGAAGTAGCCGACGGCGACGTCGTACCCGTCCCTGGCCAGGCGCTCGGCGACCGCGCGGCCGATGCCCCGGCTCGCACCGGTGACGACGGCGAGCCCGCTCATGCCGGCTCCCCGAGTCCCCCGAAGCCGACCTGATCACCGGCGGCCGCCCGCGCGTAGCGCTCGCGCGCCGCCTGCTGCAGGCGCAGCGACTCCGGCGTCGCGAGGAGCTCCCCGAACGCGCCGCCCTCGAGGCGGAGGGCGTCGGAGAGCCCGAGCTCCGCACCCTCGCGCAGCACCCGCTTGGCGGCCGCCACCGCGGCGCGCGGCAGGTCCGCCAGCGCGGCCGCGGAGGCACGGACCTCGGCACGGAAGTCGCCGGTGAGGACCCGGCTGACGATCCCGAGCCGGGCCGCGTGGTCCGCGTCGACCCGCAGGCCGGTGATCACGAGGTCGGTGGCGGGTCCCCGGCCGATCAAGCGGATCAGGCGCTGGGAGCCGCCCGCTCCCGGGATGATGCCCAGCGCGGTCTCGATCGCGGAGAAGTGGGCGCGCGGACCGGCCCAGCGCAGGGTGCAGGCCAGCGCCAGCTCCAGCCCTCCGCCCCACGCCTGGCCGTCGATCGCGGCGACGACCGGCTGCGGCATCGTCTCGATCAGGCGCATCGTCGTGTACCACGCCCGCGCCTCCGGCACGGGGCCGTCGGCGAGGCGGCCGAGCTCGTCGAGGTCGGCGTGCGCGATGAAGCGGTCCTCGTCGGCGCTCGCCAGCACGATGACGGCCGCGTCCGGGTCGTCCGCGAGGTCGGACAGGTGCGCGCCGAGCTCCTCGAGGGCGGCGAAGGTGAGGAAGTTGCGAGGCGGGTTGTCGTAGACGAGCTCGACCACGCCTCCGGCGCGCTCGAGGTTCCAGAGCGGCATGTCAGGGCCGGCCTTCCTGTGGCAGGACGTCGAGGGAGAGCGCCGACTCCGCGAGGTGGAGGTCGACGACGACGGTGCGGGCCTCGGCGGAGGTGCTCGAGGGCGCGCCGGTGCTGAGGTTGCGGTCGAGGTGCGGGAAGGCGCTGCCCGCGACGAGCAGGCCCAGCCGGTGCCCGCGCCCGAAGCGCTGCGCGGCGTACCCGAGGTCGACGCGGACCCGTGTGGGCGTGTCGTCGGCGGGGCGGCCGAGCACGTGGCTCAGCCGCGCCACGCCCTCGGCGACCGGGTAGACCCGGCCGTCAGGACGGACGTCGACCAGGCGGACGACGAGGTCGGCGTCCGGCCGGCTCACCGACACCGTCAGGTCCGCGCGGACGCCGCCGACGACGTCGAGCGGCTCGTCGAGCTCCGCGGTCAGGTAGCTGAGCACGTCGGGCCGGTCGAGCTGCCGGCCCAGGTCGATCGGCCCGGGCGTGGATCGCCCGAGATGGATGACCCGGCCGCCGCGGCTCGGCACCGGGTCGAGCGGGTCGTGGGCGTAGCCGTCGACGGTGCCGGCCGGCGCCGGCTCGTGGCCGAGCCCGCCGGCCGGTGTCGGATGCAGCACCCGGGCCCGGGCGGCACGGGGCGGCCAGGCGTCGGCCGTGCGCCACTGGTCGGCGCCCATGAGGAAGTACCCGACCTCGTGCCGCGGCGCGGCCGCCGCGGGATCCGCGAAGAAGGCCAGCTGCTGGGCCGGCACCGCCGCCGCCCCCGCGGAGGCGGTGATGCCGAAGTTCAGCTCGCCGGTGTGGTGCGGCAGCGGTCCGGTGTGCGCCCACGGGCCCACGACGAGGCGGTGCGGCAGGTCGGGATGCGCACGCACGGCGTCGCGGAAGGCGTCGATCGTGGCGGAGGCGAAGACGTCGAACCAGCCCGTCGTGACGAACACCGGCACCTCGATCGCGGCCGGCTCCCACTCGGGGGTGGTCGGCACCCGGCCGGCCAGCAGCGCCGGGATGTCGATCGGGAAGCCGCGCAGCCGCGCCAGCGGACCATCGGCCAGGGGCAGCGCCGTCAGGGCCGGCTCCGGGTCGAGGAGCAGGGCGTGCAGGGTGGCGACCGTCTCGGCGTCGGCGTCCTCCGGGCGGCGCCGCAGCCAGTCCGCGGCCATGTAGAGCAGCCAGCTGACGACCTGCTCGAGGCGCATCGCGCCCCCGAGCTCGCGCAGGTCGCGGCTGCCCGAGGTCACCATCGCGGCGGCCACGCCGGCCAGGCTCGGCGGGCGCTCGGCGGCGCCGAGGAAGGAGACGATGCCGCCGTACGACGTCCCCGCGAGGATCACCCGGCCGTCGCACCACTCCTGGCGGGCGACCCACTCGACGGTGTCGTAGGCGTCGTGCGCCTCCTGGTCCCACATGATCGGCTCCCAGTCGCCTTCGGAGCCGAACCGTCCCGGGTGTCCTGGCAGACGGCGGCGAAGCCGCCGTGGACGCAGTCGGCCGGTCGCAGCACGTCCGAGGAGATCAGCCGGCGCCCGTACGGCGTCCGGAAGAGCACCGCGGGCCGGGGCTCGCCGTGGTGCCACACGTCGGCCCTCAGGGTCACGTCGTCGCGCATCGGCGTCTCGACGTCGCCGAGCCAGAACGCCGCGGTCATGCCGGGCCCGCCGTCTGGAGCATGCCCAGCCCCATCTCGTTCCAGCCGGCCGTCGCGCCTCCGTCGACCGTGATGACGCCGCCGTTCATGTACGACGAGCCGGGCAACGCGGCGAAGACGGCGGCGCGGGCCTGCTCCTCGGGACGGCTGAGGCGCCCGGCCGGCGTCGCCCGGAGGAATCCGTTGCGGGCCGGGCCGTCCTCGGGCCACAGGTCGTCGGCCATCGCGGTGCGGGTCGGCCCGGTGACCATCGCCACGGCGCGGATCCCCTGGGCCCCGTAGTCGACGGCGACCGAGCGGGTCAGGCCGATCACCGCGTGCTTGGCCATGTTGTAGACCGAGGACCTCGGCGTCGCCCCGACGCCGCACATCGACGCCGTGAAGACGAACACCCCGCCCCGTTCACGCATGTGCGGCACGCCGGAGCGCACGAGGTAGAAGTTGGCGTCGCAGCACACGCCCATCACGCGGCGGTAGTCGTCGTCCGAGATCGAGTGCGGACGCCCGGGGATGCTGATCCCCGCGTTCCCGTGCACGACGTCCAGGCGGCCGTGGTCGGCCACGACGTCGCGGACCGCCGCCTCCACCGCGGCCGGGTCCGACACGTCGCAGCGCCGGATCCCGGGGCCCTCGTGCAGGTCCAGGCCCACCACGGTGGCGCCGGCCCGCTCGAAGAGCGCCATCGAGGCGGCGCCGATGCCCGACGCCGCGCCGGTGACGACCACGACGTGGCCGTCGAAGAGACCGAAGATGCTCTCGTCCATGGCGGTGTCTCCCTACTTCCCGACGAAGCGCGGGCGGCGCTTCTCGATGAACGCCGTGGCGCCCTCGAGCGCGTCCACGACCTCGGCGTTGTTGCGGATGTGGACGGCGTTCTGGAGGCGCAGCGCCTGTTGGACCGGCTGTCCGATCGCCTGCTCGCGCAGCTCCTTGAAGAGGCCGATCGCCGCGGTCGGCGCGCTCGCCAGCCGCTGTGCCTCGGCGAGCGTGGTGCTGACGAGGTCCTCGGGGGCGACGACCTTCGTGAAGATGCCGAGACGCTCGGCCTCGTCCGCGTCGAGCAGTGCGCCGGAGAGGTAGATCTCGGTCGCGCGTGCGGCACCGACGAGCCGCGACATCATCACGAGGCCGCCGGCCTGCGCGACGTTCAGCAGGGCGCTGCCCAGGCGGGCCCGCGAGCTCGCGATCCGGACGTCCCCGGCGCAGGCCAGCTCGGCGCCGGCACCGGCCGCGTCCCCGTTGATCGCCATGATGACCGGGACCCGGCTGGTCACCAGCATCTCGATGATGCGCAGGTACATCGGGTCCGGCGTGGTGCCGATCACCGGCGATCGCGTGTACTCGCCGCGCAGGTGCTCCTCGACGGCGCCGAGGTCGTCGCCCGCGCAGAAGGAGCGGCCCTCGCCGGTGATCACCAGGACGCGCGTCTCGCGGTCGGCCAGCGCTCGCTCGAGGACGGCGTACAGGTCCTCGCCGAGCTCGCGATCGATCGCGTTCAGCCGCTCCGGGCGGTTCAGCGCGATCCAGCAGACGCCGGGGTGGGGCTCGTGCGTGCGCAGCGTCGAGCAGGCGAAGTCCTCGTGCAGGGTGGTCATTGGCGGTTCATTCCTCCATCGATGAAAAGTGACTGGCCCGTGACGTAGCCGGAGTCCTCGCCGAGGAGCCAGCTGATGGCGCCGGCCACGTCGTCGGGGCGTCCCAGGCGGCGCAACGGCAGGGTTCGGGCGACGCGCTCGGCGATCGAGCGCAGCTCGCCCTCGTCGAGCATCGGCGTGTCGATGAATCCCGGGCAGACGGCGTTGGCCCGGACTCCCCGGGGACCGAGCTCGACCGCCAGGGACCGGGTCAGCGTGAGCAGGCCGCCCTTGCTGGCGTCGTACGCGACCTGTCCGGCGAAGCCGGTCACCGCGATCGAGCACACGTTGACGACCGCCGGCGACCTCCCCGCCGCCAGCAGGTCGGCCAGGTCGCGCGCCAGGCGGAACGGCGCCCGCAGGTTGACGTCGAGAACGGCGTCCCATCGCTCGTCGTCGTGGTCGGGCAGCGACGCCCTCAGCTCGATCCCGGCGTTGTTGACGAGCGCATCGAGCCCGCCGAGCCGCTCGAGCGCCTGCCCGGCGATCTCCGTCGGCGCCCGCGGGTCCCTCAGGTCGACCCCGGCCACGTGCAGCCCCGGCGGTCCCGGCTCCCGGTGCTGCCGGACGACGTCCGGCCGGTCGACCGCGAGGACCTGGGCCCCGTCGGCGAGCAGGCGGGCGGTCACCGCGGTGCCGATCCCTCCCAGCGCACCGGTGACGACGACGCGTCGCCGGTCGAGCGGGCCACTCATGCGACGGCGTCCTCGCGGCGGACCAGCAGTCGCACGGCGTTGTCGCGCAGCCACGCCGTGCGGACGTCGGGGGCGATCGGGAGGACGGACACCGCCTCGGCGACCGACGCGAGTCCCTGCGCGTGCGTCCAGCTCGTCGAGCCGAAGAGCACGCGGTCCCGCACCGATCGGGAGCCGTGGAGGAACAGCGGCTCCCAGCCCGAGCCCGCGGCGGCCATCGTCCGCGGATGGTGCGAGGAGAACTCCAGGTACACGTTCGGGTGCCGCTGCAGGAGCGCGACCGCCTCCAGGACCCAGGGCCACCCGCCGTGGCCCAGGACGATGCGCAGGCGCGGGTGACGGGTGGCCAGCGCGTCGATGACCTGCGGGCCGCTGATCGCCATGGGGGACGGCGAGAAGTTCTGTCCGCTGTGGATCCAGACCGGCAGCTCCCGGTCGGTGGCGAGCGCCCACAGCCCGTCCAGGGCCGGGTCTCGCGGATCCACGCCGTCGAGGAACGGGATCACCGACAGCCCCGGCATCCCGAGCTCGTCGACCGCTCGCACCGCCTCGACGACCGCGGCATCCGGGTCCGCCAGCGAGACGCCGCCCCAGGGCACGAAGCGGTCGCTGAGCCGCGCGATCTCGGCGACGTGGTCGTTCACGGTGCCGCCCGCACAGGGCCACGGGCCGCCGTGGATCACCTGCACGATGTCGTGCCTCTCGAGCTCGGCGACCCGCTCCCGCGGATCGAAGGCCGCCGCGGCCACGTCGGCCAGATCCTCGATCGCGGCGTCGAGGTCCTCCGCCAGCGCGGCCAGCACCTGCCGGGTGGAGCGACCGGACATCGCGGCGAAGCGGGCCGCGAACACCACGCCGTAGCGCGGGGCGGCGGTGAGCAGCGCCCCCAGGTAGGCACGCCAGCCCTCGCGGCGCAGGACGACGTCGCACATGTCGACGACCGCGGCCCGCGAGGTGAACGGCATCACAGAGTGCATGAACGTTTGTTTACCAGTGCTCGCACGTCCGCGTCAACAAACGTTCATATATTCGTGTACGGTCGGGTCGTGACCACCGCGAAGACCGACGCGCGCCAGACCGACACGGCCCGGCGCATTCTCGACGTGGCCACCGAGCTGTTCTTCACCAACGGCTACCCCGCGACCTCGGTCCGCCAGATCATGCAGGCGTGCAACGTCACGGCGGGCTCGCTGTACAACCACTTCGGGTCCAAGGAGGACGTGCTGTACGCGATCCTCATGCGATCCCTCGACGACTCGGTCGCGTCCCTCCTGCACGCGCACCGCACCGCGGACGACAACGCGACCGCCCAGCTCCGCGCCCTGGTGGGGGCGATCTCGATCTTCCACTCGGAGCGGCAGCTCGAGGGACTGGTCAGCCAGACCGAGTGGCGACACCTGCCCCCGAGCGGGCCGCCGACGTCCTCGAGCAGCAGAAGAGGATCCGGCGGCTCTTCGAGGGCTGCCTGCGACGCGGGATCGCCGACGGCGAGTTCACCCTCGCCGCGGTCGGCGCCGACACCGACATCACCGCCAAGTCGATCCTCGACCTGTGCATCAACGCCGGCAAGTGGTTCCGGACCCACGGCCGGCTCAGCGCGCCGGAGCTGGCGCGGCAGCACGTGGAGCTGGTCACGCAGATGGTCGGAGCGACACCATCTCGCGCGACCTAGGAGACGGGCTCCCCAGGTAGGAGTCGAACCTACGTCGCTAGTCCTGATTCAAAGTCAGGCGGGCCCTGCCGGCAGACCAACTGGGGATGGCGAGAACAGCCTAGGGCCCGCCTGGCGGGGCAGCACCTCGGCCCGGCAGACCAACGGGGGATGGCGAGAACAGCCTAGGGCCCGCCTGGCGGGGCAGCACCTCGGCCCGGCAGACCAACGGGGGATGGCGTGAACAGCCTAGGGCCCGCCTGGCGGGGCAGCACCTCGGCCCGGCAGACCAACGGGGGATGGCGTGAACAGCCTAAGGCCGCAGCACCCCCTCAGGCCGCGGGCCCGAGGCAGAGCACCGTCTTGCGGGTCTTGTTCTCGAGCGGCTGCGCGCCGTCGGCACACTCGTCGCCGGCCTTGCCGACCGAGACGACCTTGACGATCGAGGTGGTGCCCGCGCCCTCCGTGCAGGCGACCTTCGTCGACGGCGTGGACATGCCGCCGAGGTCGAAGCAGTCGCCCTCCGCGGCGTTCAGCGCCAGGCAGAGGTCGGCGACGTTGCCGCTGCTGCGGTCGTTGCCGAGCGAGATCGTGTAGTTGAGCTCCGCGTCGTCGCAGCCGCCGTCCTTGCCGACCACCTTGTAGACGGCCTTCGCGTCGTCGCACTCGACCTCCTCGTGGTCGGCGTCGAAGCTGGAGCCGGTCATGACGAGGCACTCGCCGACCTTGGGCGCCTTGGCCTGCTCGACCTTCTCCTGGCCCTTGAAGAAGATGAAGTACGCCGCCGCCGCGACGGCGAGGCTGACGACGAGACCGATGATGCGGCCGAGGAGGCCTCCACCGAGGTTGGCCATTGATTTCCCTTCCGAGAGGGGCGGTCCCGAGTCACCCACAGTGAAAATGTCGGGCCTCACCCTAGGGGGAGCCCTCACCAACCATGCGGAAGGGTCAGTACGTGAGCTCGACCCACGGGTCGACGTCGTAGCGGCCGTTGGTCTGCAGGGTGATCGACTGGATGCCGACGGGGCGCCCGTCGCGGTAGGTGATCAGGCCGATGCTGGCGGGACGGCGCAGCTTGCTGCCGATGGCGATGGCGTACGCCGCGCCGCCCGTCGTGCCCAGCGTGTAGGTGTAGCCGACCCGGCCGTCCTCCGCGGTGACCGCGGTCGGCCCGGTCTGGACATGGACGTGGCCGCCGAGGACCAGGTCGACGCAGCCCCGCTCGAGCGCCGGCCTGCCGAGGTTGGCGTCGTGGACGAGCAGGGTGTTGACCCGGTCGCCGTCCTCGTCGGCGGCACAGGCGGCGTCGGCCAGCCGGTCGGCGACCTCCTTGAAGCTCAGGCCCTTCTCGTCGCGCCAGTTGCCGAGCCCGCTGGAGCGGGGATCGTCGACGCCGAGGATCCGCGAGTCGCCCGGGCCGTCGATCACCTCGTCGTCGAAGTAGGTCCAGCCGAGGTCCTCGAGGTGGCTGCGGACGAAGGTGCCGTTGTCGTGGTTGCCGGCGACCGCCCAGCGGCCGTCGAAGTCCTGGAAGACGGCGGCCAGGGAGTCGAGCGAGAACGCCTCCCAGCGGCTGCCGGTCGAGGTGTCGTCGCCGGCGTCGATCACGGCGGTGGCGCCGCCGGCGTCGGCGATCGCGCGGGCGACCTTGTCCATGCCGATGTTGTCGTGGCGGTCGGACACCATGAGGACCACCGTCTCGCCCTCCTCCGGCTCGCGGAGGTCGAGGAAGGCGGCGTCCTCGGCCGCCTCGGAGTAGAACGCCAGGCTCTGCTGGTAGCCGCTGACCGCGCTCTCCACGAGCCGCCGGGACTGCGCGGTCGTCGCGTCGGTCATCACCTCGACGTCGGCCACCTCGTCGGGCAGCGTCACGTCGGGACCGACGAAGTCGCGCAGCGAGGTCCAGCGCTCGGCGGGCCGGTCCGTGCGCCCCCAGCCGAAGGGTACGACGAGCGCGACGACCAGCACGATCGCGAGCCCGGACACGGCGATCCCACCGCGGGTGCGGAGGCCGGCGTACAGCTCGCGCCGCCGGGCCTGGCCGATCGCCGCCCACACCAGGAGCGGGACCGCGCCGAGGACGGCGCCCTGGACGAGCGCGGCCAGCGCCATCGCGGTGACCGCGCGCTCGGCGACGGCGATCTGGCCCTCGGGCTGGGAGGCGATGGCGGCGTACCGGGCGGTGAGCTCCTCGAGCGTCGCCGCGTCGGTCTTCCCGAGCTCGACCTCGATCCCGATCCGCGAGCCGGACGGCATCCGCAGGTCGGGCAGCACCGGGCCCATCCGGGCCACGACCTCACCGGAGAAGTCCGGGCTGAGCGTCGCCTCGTGGCTGGCGATCTCGACGGTCCGCTCGCTGTTGACGAAGATCGCGGCCGCGACCGCCACGGACACGACCAGCCAGGCCCCGACGTACGCGAGTACCTCGAGGAGACGGCGGGTCGGCATCGTGCGGACCAGGGCGATCACCGCTCGGCGCGGGCCTCCGCGACGGCGTACAGCGCGACCGACGCGGCGACGCCGGCGTTGAGCGACTCCAGCACACCGGCCATCGGGATGGACATCAGCCGGTCGCAGGTCTCCGCGACCAGCCGGGACAGGCCCTCGCCCTCGGAGCCGACGACCAGGACCAGCGGCCCGCGGGCGAGGTCGTCGTCGGCGACCAGCTCGGGCAGGGTGAGATCGCCGTCGGCGGCGAGGCCGACGACGAAGCAGCCGGCGTCCTGGTAGGCCTTGAGCTGCCGGGTCAGGTTGACCGTCTGCGCCACCGGGCAGCGCGCGGCCGCGCCCGCCGACGTCTTCCAGGCGGCGGCGGTCATCGACGCGGCGCGGCGCTCGGGGATGACGACGCCGTGGGCGCCGAAGCCCGCGGCGCTGCGGACGATCGCGCCGAGGTTGCGCGGGTCCGTGATCGAGTCGAGGACGACGACCAGCGGCGCCCGGCCCCCTCCTCCGCGGCGGCGAGCAGGTCGTCGGGGTGGGCGTACTCGTAGGCCGGGATCCGTGCGGCCAGGCCCTGGTGGACGGCGCCGTCGGTGAGCCGGTCCAGCTCGCCCCGGCTGACCTCGAGCAGCCCGACGCCGTGCTCGGCCGCGAGCCGGAACACCTCGCGCAGCCGGCCGTCGCGCTCGGCCCCCTCGGCGACGTACACCGAGGTCACGGGCACCCGCTCGCGCAGCGCCTCGACCACCGGGTTGCGCCCGGCGATCCACTCGTCGCCGCCCGGCTTGCGGCGCGGGCCGCGGCTACCGCCGCCGCGCTTCTCGGCGCGCTTCTTCGCCTCGGCGGCCTTGTGGGCCTTGTGGTACTCGCGGTCGACCGCCTTCGGGGTCGGCCCCTTGCCCTCCAGGCCGCGGCGGACCCGGCCGCCGGAACCGGCGGTGGGCTTCTTGCTCGTCTTGCGGATCGCGCCCTTGCGGGAGGAGTTGCCTGCCATTGCTCAGCTCACCGTCCAGGTGGGTCCGTCGGGGGTGTCGGTGACCTCGATGCCGGCCGCCTTGATCCGGTCGCGGAGGGCGTCGGCGCGGGCCCAGTCCTTGTCGGCGCGGGCCTGCGCGCGCTCCTCGAGCAGCCCGGCGACGAGCGCGTCGACGGCGGCGCTGAGCCGCTCCTCGGCGTCCGAGCCGCCGCTGCCGGCCCAGGCCGGGTCGGCCGGGTGGACGCCGAGGACGTCGAGCATCGCGGCGACCGCGCCGGCGGTGACGGTGACGTCCTCGCCCGCGGCGAGCTGGCGGTTGCCCTCGCGCACGGTGTCGTAGAGGACGGCGACCGCGGCCGGCGTACCGAGGTCGTCGTCCATGGCGGCGGCGAAGGCCTCGGGCAGCTCGCCGGCGGCGGGAGCGCCGGCGCGGTCGAGGAAGGACACGATCCGGCGGTAGCCCGCGGCCGCCTCGTCGAGGGCCTCGAAGCTGAACTCCACGTGGGAGCGGTAGTGCGCCGCGACGATGTAGAACCGCAGCTCGGCGCCGCGGTAGCGCTCCAGGATGGCCGGGATCGACAGGGTGTTGCCGAGCGACTTGCTCATCTTCTCGCCGGCGGTGGTGATCCACGCGTTGTGCATCCAGTACGACGCGAAGGCGCCGCCGGCCGCGCGCGACTGGGCCTGCTCGTTCTCGTGGTGGGGGAAGCGCAGGTCGACGCCGCCGCCGTGGATGTCGAAGGCGTCGCCGAGGTACTTGCCCGCCATCGCCGAGCACTCGATGTGCCAGCCGGGGCGCCCCGGCCCCCACGGGCTCGGCCAGGACGCGGTCTCCGGCTCGGACTCCTTGCGGCCCTTCCAGAGCGCGAAGTCGCGCGGGTCGCGCTTGCCGCGCGGGTCGGCGTCGGCCGCCGGCTCCATGTCGTCGACGCCCTGGTGGGTCAGCTCGCCGTACTGCGGCCAGGAGCGGACGTCGAAGTAGACGTCCCCGGAGCCGTCGTCGGCCGGGTACGCGTGGCCGCGCTCGATCAGCTTCTCGATGAGGACGATCATCTCCGGCACGTGCCCGGTCGCCGCCGGCTCATACGTCGGCGGCGCGACGTTGAGCGCGGCGTACGCCTTGTCCAGCTCGATCCTCATGGCGTAGGCGAGGTTGTACCAGGGGCGTCCCTGCTCGGCCGACTTCGCCAGGATCTTGTCGTCGATGTCGGTGATATTGCGGATGAACGTGACGTCGTACCCGCGGAAGCGCAGCCAGCGCTGGAGGACGTCGAAGTTGACCCCCGACCGGACGTGGCCGACGTGGGGCTCGCTCTGGACGGTCAGCCCGCAGACGTAGAGACCCGCCCTGCCCTCGTGGAGGGGCACGAAGTCGCGGACTTCGCGGGTCGCGGTGTCGTAGAGCCGGATGGTCACCGGGCCAGTCTAGGGAGCGGGGGCGCTGTCGCCCTCTTCCTGACCGCCGTTCGCCGTGGCGTTCTCCGTGGCGTTCTCCGTGCCGTTCGCCGCCTGCCGCCGCAGTTGCTCCTGCCGGCGGCGGCGCCGGACCTCGGCGCGGGCGACGGCGAACGCGACGATCACGGGGACGACGTACTTCGCGTTGTCCAGCAGCCAGCGCAGCCACGCCGGGAGGGCGAGGTCCGGCCACGGGATGGTGGGCAGGTCGATGTCGGGCCAGGGGATGCGTGGCAGGCGGATGTCCGGCCACGGGATGCTCGGCCAGGGGATGTCGGGCCACGGGATCGCGATGACGACCCGGGCGAGCAGCCAGGCGACGAGGAGCGAGAGGAGGACGCCGAGCACGGCGCCCCCGGTCTCGAGGAAGGTGTGGAGCCGCGGGTGGTGGAGCATCCGCCGCTCGCGGCGGTCGGCCCGGGAGCCCGGCTCGGGACGGAAGTCGACGCCGCCGGGGACCACGCCGGCGCCCGCGAGCTCGGCCGGCTCCTCCAGCCAGGTCACCCGCCGGGCGGGCCCGAGGAAGCGGGGCAGCCTGACGAACACCGCCCCGCCGCCGTCCTCCTCGGGGGTGAGCTGGACCCGCTCGTCGTGGGTCCTCCGCTCGGCGATCTGCTCGCCGTCGACCCGCCACACCAGGCGCTTGCCCAGGCCGGCGTCGCTGATCTCGATCTCGTGACGCCGGCCCGCGCGATCCAGGTGCCACAGCTCGCCGGCCACGCGGGCTATATTAACAGAGTGATCGCTCTAGTAATTCTCCCGGTCCCGTCGGCCGACTGACGTGGCGCGCACCGTCGACCCCGTCCGGCACGAGCAGCGCCGGCTGCAGATCATCGACGCCGCGCTGACCCGCTTCGCCGAGGACGGGTACGCCGGCGCCACCACCGCCGCGATCTGCCGGACCGCCGGCATCGGCTCGGGCACCTTCTTCCACTACTTCCCCACCAAGTCCGCGCTGCTGGTCGCGATCCTCGAGTACGGCACCGCGGAGACGACCGCCTGGTTCGCCGCCCGGCGAGACCGCGACGACGCCCGCCGGGTGCTCCTGGACTACGTCGCGCACACGGCCGACGAGCTGACCGACCCGCGCCTGCCCGGCTTCGTCCGGGCGGTCGCCTCGGTGATGGGCGAGCCGGACGTGGCCGTCGCGCTGGCCGCCGACGAACGCGCGCAACGGAGGGGGATCGCGACCTGGGTACGTCGCGCCCAGCGCGGCGGGGAGGTCCGCACCGACCTCTCCGCGTCCCGGCTCGCGGACTGGGTCTTCCTGCTGGTGGACGGCTTCACCGGGCGCCTCGCGTCCGATCCGGCGTTCTCGGTACGCCGCGAGCGGGGCGTGCTGCTCGACGCCGTGGACCGCCTCCTCGCCCCCTGAGCCCCGGATCGGCCCGGAGGAGCCTGGACCTTCGCCGAGCGTGTGACGCATGGGACTGGTGTGACGTACCGTGGGACGGTGCGCCGGTCCTTCCCCCACCCCGCCGTGTCCCTCGCCGCCCTGGCCGCAGCCGCCTGCCTGGTGGCCGGCGTCCTCGTCGCCGTCGGCCGTCCGGGCGCTCCCGCGGACGCCCGCCCCGAGGCCGCCGCCGCGGCCGCCGTCTCCGACCGGCAGGTCGACCTCGAGCGGTTCACCGCGCCGGGGCCGTGGAAGGCCGGCGGGACGCGGACCAAGTTCGGGCGGAAGTACGACGTCGTGCGCTGGAAGAGCCGCTGGGTCACCCCCGGCTTCGACTTCACCGAGCTGATCGCGTCCTGGTCGGCCCGCACCCCCGGCACCAGCTGGATCGAGGTGCAGGTCCGCGGCCGGTCCGCGGCGGGAGCCAGGACGAGCTGGGACACCCTGGCCCGCTGGGCGGCCAAGGACAAGAAGATCGAGCGGCGGTCCGGCGGCGCGCAGGCGGACGACGGCACCCGGGTCGCCACCGACACGTGGCGGACGGCCGGGCTGGCGTCGTACAAGATCCGGATCAGGGCGCACCACCAGCGCGGGAGGAAGGTGCCGAAGGTCGCCTTCGCCACGGCCATGACGTCCCGGCTGCCGGCGGGCGTGGGCGCGGTGTCCGCGCCCGGCGTGGCGAGCGCCGCGGGCGGCCTGGAGCTGGCGGTGCCGCGGTACTCCCAGATGGTCCACGCGGGGCACTACCCGCAGTGGGGCGGCGGCGGTGAGGCCTGGTGCTCGCCGACGTCGACCGCGATGGTGCTCGGCTACTACGGCCGCCTGCCCGGCCCCGGCAGCTACTCCTGGGTGCCGGCCGGGCACCCGGACCCGTGGGTGGACGCCACCGCGCGGGCGACGTACGACCATGCGTACAAGGGGACCGGGAACTGGCCGTTCAACACGGCGTTCGCGGCCAAGCGGGTCGGCGAGGCGTTCGTGACCCGGCTGCGCGACCTCACCGACGCCGAGCTGCTCGTCCGGGCGGGCATCCCGCCGGTCGTCTCCATCGCGTTCGCGCGCGGCGAGCTCACCGGCGCCCCGATCTCGTCCTCCAACGGGCACCTGCTGGTGATCGTCGGCTTCACCGCCACCGGCGACGTGATCGTCAACGATCCCGCCGCCGCGGGCGCCGCCGGCGTACGGCGGGTCTACCCCCGCGCCCAGCTGGAGAAGATCTGGCTCCGGGCCTCGGGCGGCATGGCGTACGTCATCCACGACGCCGCGCACCCGCTGCCGCCCTCCCCCGGCGGCAACTGGTAGGTCCGGCTCGGGCCCGCCGCCAGCGTCTGGCCGCCAGGCGGCCTCAGCCAGGTCTCACCTCGACTGCGACACGCTCGCGCCTATCCAGCACTGAACTCGACGGTGTGCCAGCCGGTGGCGCCGTCGGGGAGGACGTCCGCGACGGCGCCGGTCTGGGTCCGGCCGTCCGTGTCGACCGCCCGGACCCGGAGCTGGTGGTCGCCCGGCTCGACGTCGAGGACGACGCGCCACTGCACCCAGGTGTCGATGTTGGGGGTGGCGGCGAGGCGGGCCCGCTGCCAGCGGCCGCCGTCGACCTGGACCTCGACGGCGGAGATGCCGGTGTGCTGGAACCAGGCCACGCCCGCGCACACCATCTCGCCGGCGGGGACGTCGGCACCGTTCCTGGGGACCTCGATCTTGGACGCGATCTTGACCGGGCCGTGCTCGGCCCACCCCTTCTCGGTCCAGTACGCCGTGATCTCGTCGAAGCGGGTGACCTCCATGTCGACCACCCACTTGCAGGCCGACACATACCCGTAGAGCCCCGGCACGATGGTGCGCACCGGGAAGCCGTGCTCGATCGGCAGCGGCTCGCCGTTCATCGCCACGGCGAGCATCGCGTTGCGCTCGTCCATCAGCGCCGCGAGCGGCGTACCGCAGGTCCAGCCGTCCTCCGAGGTCTGCAGCACCGCGTCGGCACCGTCCTTCGGCCCGGCCTCGGCGAGGATCGCGGCCAGCCGGACGCCGCTCCACCACGCGTTGCCGATGAGGTCGCCGCCGACCTCGTTGGACACGCAGTTGAGGGTGATCCAGTCCTCGGCGATCTCCCGGCGCACCAGGTCGGCGTACGACAGCCGCAGCTCGCGGTCGACCATCCCGTGGATCCGCAGCTCCCAGTCGGCGGGCGCGATGGTCGGTTTGATGAACGCCGTGTCGATCCGGTAGAAGTCGTCGTTCGGCGTCTGCCAGGGCGAGACGCCCTCGACGCCGACGCTCACTCCGTCCGGTACGACGGGCGCGGTCACGCCCTCGATCCGCAGCAGTCGCCGGCTCTGCTCGGCGCGGCGGCGGGCGTTGCTCGCGACCCGGCCGATCAGCCCGCCGGCCGCGGCGACGGCGGCCGTCGCGCCGGCGGCGACGAAGAAGTGGCGGCGGGTGTGCATCGGCTCGGCGGCCGGGTCCTCGCTCTCCTCGACCAGCTCCCAGCGGCGCAGCCACTCCGCCAGGACCGCGAGCACGACCACCCAGCCGAGCAGCCCGACGACGACCGGGGCGAGGTCGACCAGGCTCGGCGTCGGCTTGGTGACCACCGCGAGCACGCCGATGCCGGCGAGCACGACGTACCCCGTCATCGCCGCCCACCACCGGCGGTGCGCCAGCCGACCGAGCCAGGCGAACACGATCGCGAGGACCACCAGGATGCCGAGGACCAGCACCTTCTTGTCGGTGGTGTCGAAGGTGTCGATCGCCCATTTCGCCACCTTGCCGGGCGTCAGCGCGGTGATGCCCTCGGCGACCGCGACGACCGGCGAGTCCCGCACATGCAGCAGCGCCGCCGCGGCGTAGCTGAGCGCCAGGCCGACGGCCCCGGCGAGCAGCCCGGCCAGCGGCCACCAGGCACGGGAGTTCCTCACCCGTCCGATTCTCCCCCACGGCCCCGGGCTCAGGCATGATCGGGCCGTGATCTCCGCAGGCCTCCGCATCGGCATCGGCTCCGACGTCCACCGCCTCGTCCCGCGTGGGCCGCAGGATTCGCCGCTCGCGCTCGGCGGCCTCACCTGGCCCGACGAGGACGTCCGCCTCGAGGGTCACTCGGACGCCGACGTGGCCGCGCACGCGGCTTGCGACGCGCTGCTCTCGGCCGCCGGGCTGGGCGATCTGGGCTCCAACTTCGGTACGGCGGAGCCCGCGTGGGCCGGGGCGAGCGGCGCGGCCCTGCTCGGGGAGACCCGGCGCCGGGTCGAGGCCGCGGGCTTCGCGGTCGTCAACGTCGCGGTGCAGGTGATCGGGAACCGGCCGAAGGTGGGCCCGCGGCGCGCCGAGGCGGAGGCGGCGCTCGGCGACGTCCTCGGGGCGCCGGTGTCGCTCTCGGCGACGACCACCGACGGGCTCGGCCTGACCGGGCGCGGCGAGGGCGTCGCGGCGATCGCGACGGCGCTGCTCACCTCCTGACCTCCGAAGCGCCAGGAGAGCGCCGCCTCGCGCCGGGTTCCGCCGGGTCGCGTTCCGCCAGGTCGATGGGCCGGTAGCGCACCCGGACCGTGGACGTCGCGTCGCCCTCGTCGGCGAGTGGGCTGAGACGGATCGGGACACCGCCGGGCCTGCTGTAGAGCCGAATGCCCTCACCGAGCAGGACCGGCGCGATGTGCAGGTCGATCTCGTCGATCAGCCCCCGTTCGAGAAGCTGGGCGCCGATGTTCGGGGAGAACACCATGATGTCCCTGCCTCCCGCGGCCGCCAGCGCGAGCTGCACGACCTCGGCCGGGTCGCGACGCAGGAACGTCACGTCCTCAGCGGGCTCTGCGTCCTCGGGATGGTGGGTGAGGACGAAGATCGGGCCACGCCATGCACCACCCCACGGGCGGTGCCCCCCGGGCGAGTCCCAGCCGTCACGCCCCGTGACGATCGCGCCGGTTCGCTCGATGTACCCCTCGATCACGCCCGGCTCCGCGCGATATCCGCCGGTCCGCATCCAGTCCATGTCGTGGTTGCGCGCTGCGACGAATCCGTCCAGCGACATCATGAAGCTCCACAGCACCCTTCCGCGCCGGTCGTCCTGCTCGGTGGCCATGATCCGCCCCTCACCACTAGTGATCTGCAACTGGTTGTCATCGTAGGAAATCCAGTTGTAGTCTGCAAGTGGTCTGTCCTGGCGGGAGGAGGTGGCGTCGATGGAACGGCGCTCCGGGTGCCCGATCAACCTCTCCCTCGAGGTGTTCGGCGACAAGTGGTCGTTGATCGTGGTCCGGGACATGATGTTCGGCAACCGGCGGCACTTCAACGTGCTCCTCGCGAACTCCGACGAGGGCATCGCCTCCAACATCCTGGCCGACCGGCTGCAGCGCCTCGTCGAGCTGGGCATGATCACTCGCGCACCCGATCCCAGCCACAAGCAGAAGGTGCTGTACAGCCTCGCCGAGCCGGCGATCCAGCTGGTGCCGGTGCTCGCGCACCTCGGCGCATGGGGCCGTCGCCACCTCCCGGTGAGCCGCGAGCTGTCGGTCCGTGCCGAGCTCCTCGAGCGCGGCGGGCCCGAGTTCTGGGATCGCTTCATGGATGAGCTGCGCCACCAGCATCTCGGCATCCCCCGACCGGAGGGAACCCGGTCGGCCTTCGACGAGCTGCGCGAAGCGTACGAAGCCGAGCTCGCGCGGACCTGAGCCTGAACGGGCCGCGCCTGTGTAGCGTGACACCCCGTCGCACAGAACCTGCCACGTCGGCGGATCACGGGGCAGGGTGGGGCGACTCAGCGAGGGGGTACCGATGTCCGACCACACCGTGATCACCGAGGACGGCCTGCGGATCCACGTGACCGTGCGGGGCCGGGACGACGCACCGCTGACGGTGCTGCTCTCGCATTGCTGGACCGCCGAGGAGTCGGACTGGCACTACCAGGTGACCGACCTGCTGGCGCGGTACGGCCGCGACATCCGCGTCGTGACCTGGGACCACCGCGGGCACGGGCAGTCCGACCGCGCGCCCGAGGCCGCCTGCACCATCCCCCACCTGGCCCGCGACCTCGGCCTCGTGGTCGACACCTACGCCCCGGACGGGCCGCTGGTCGTCGCCGGCCACTCGGTCGGCGGCATGACGATCACGGCGATCCCGGAGGAGCGGCCCGACCTGATGCCGCGGATCGTCGGCGCCCTGTTCGTCAGCACGACGAGCGGCGAGCTCTCCCAGGTGACGCTCGGCCTGCCCGCGATGGCCGGGGCGGTGCTGCGCGACCGGCTGCCGTTCATCCTCGCCAACCGGTCGCGGATGCTCAGCCTCAGCCGCCGGGAGAAGTTCCCCACCATCGAGCGCCAGATCGCCCGCCGGTTCCTGTTCGGCCGCCCGGCCCGCTCCCGCGACGTCGCGCATGTCGTCGACCAGCTCGTGCACGCCTGGCCCGAGACCATGTCCGGCTTCTTCAAGGACATGATGAGCCACGACCGGATCGGGAACCTCGCCGCGTTCGACGACATCCCGACCACCGTCCTCGTCGGCACCCGCGACCTGCTCACCCCGCCCGAGCACGCCGGCAAGATCGCCCGCGGCATCCGCGGCGCCCGGCTCCTCGTCGCCCCGGACGCCGGCCACTACCTGCCGTTCGAGCGCCGCGAGCTGGTCAGCGGCGAGCTGTTCGTGCTGGTCGACCGGGCCCTGTCCCGGCTCGCGGACCAGCCGCGGGAGGACGTCGTACGCCGGGGGCGGCACCGCGCCCGCGCCTGACCCCGGCGCTGGCTACCCTCGCGGGGTGACGACTCCCCCGACCGCCGCCGTCGTCGTCCTCGCCGCCGGGAGCGGCAGCCGCGTCGGCGCCGAGGTCAACAAGATCCTGCTGCCGCTGCGCGGACGGCCCGTGCTGGCGTGGTCGGTCCGGACCGCGCTGGAGGTGCCGGACGTCGACCCGGTCGTGGTCGTCCACCGGCCCGGCGAGCGCGCCGACGCCGGGGCGGCGCTGCTCCCGGTGATCGGCGAGCGGGAGGTGCTGCTCGTCGAGGGCGGCGCGACCCGCCAGGACTCCGAGCAGGCGGCGCTCACCGCCCTGGCCCCGCGGGTGGCCGACGGGAGCGTCGACGTGGTCGCGATCCACGACGGCGCGCGGCCGCTGGCAGGGGCGGAGCTGTTCGAGCAGGCGATCGCCACGGCGCGGCGGTACGGCGGCGCCGTACCCACGCACGAGCTGGCCGGCCTGGCCCCCGCGACCCGGCGGCGGCACCGGCGCCCGGCGGCCGCGGCGCCCGGCTGGTGGGCGTCGCGACGCCGCAGGCGTTCCGGGCCGCTCCCCTGCTGGCGGCCTACGCGGCCGCGGCCGAGGCGGGCTTCGACGGCACCGACACCGCGGCGACGTTCACGGAGTTCGCGCCCGCGGGGCACGAGGTGCGGGCGGTGCCGTCCGGGCCCGGCAACCTCAAGGTGACCTTCGCCGAGGACCTGCAGGTGGCGGACCGCCTGCTGGGACGGGCGGGTTCTAGCGCGGCTCGGTGAGGGCGGCGAGCACCGCGAGGTCGTCGTCGGAGGCGACCCGGCGGGCCTGGGGCGGGGCCTCGACGAGCTGGACCCGCTCGGCGCCGTACCGTCGGCGCAGCTCGGCCACCAGCTCGACGAAGTCGATCGAGGGCAGCGAGCCGCCCTCGCCCAGCAGGTCCGCGACCAGGGACGCCGGCAGCACGACCGGGGAGCAGACGGCGACGAGGGCGTCGCGGTCCACCGTGGCGCCGACCGCCTCCCCGCCCTCGGCGGGGCGGACCTCCTTGACGGTGTCGGTCACCGGGCGCACGCCGACCACGACCCGGTCCTCGACGGCGGCCCGCTCGGCGCACCGGCGCAGGAAGTCCGGCGGCGTCATCGGGCACAGCGGGTCGTGCAGGACCAGCGGCTCGCCGCGCTCGACGACGACCTCCCAGGGCACGGTCTGGTCGAGCAGGTCGATCCCGGCCTCGCCGGCGGCCCAGGCCGCGGAGGCGACGAGCGACTCGCCGTGGATCAGGTGGAACGGCAGGGCGCCACGGCCCTCCTCCACCACGATCCCGGAGACGGGGGCGGAGATGTCGACGGCGTCATACGGATGTGGGTTCATCGGAACCCACCGTATGACGCCGTCGTTGGTGTCAAGCTGCCTACGAGGCGAGTACCTCGTCGAGGATGGTCTCGGCCTTGTCCTCGTTGGTGTTCTCGCACAGGGCGAGCTCGGAGACCAGGATCTGGCGGGCCTTGGCCAGCATCCGCTTCTCGCCCGCGGACAGGCCGCGGTCGCGCTCGCGGCGCCACAGGTCGCGGACGACCTCGGCCACCTTCATGACGTCGCCACTGTGGAGCTTCTCGAGGTTCGCCTTGTAGCGCCTCGACCAGTTGGTCGGCTCCTCGACGTGCTCGGCACGGAGCACCCCGAAAACCCGGTCCAGCCCGTCCTTGTCCACGACATCCCGAACACCCACGAGATCGAGGTTGTCGGCCGGCACACGGACCACGAGGTCCTGCTGGGCGACAATCCGAAGCACGAGGTACTGCCGTTCCTGGCCCTTGATCGTCCGCATCTCGATGTTCTCGATGACCGCGGCCCCGTGATTGGGGTAGACGACCGTTTCGCCGACGGTGAAAGTCATATGAGCAAAACCCCTTCCTAGGGTGACCTATCTTACCACGGGATCGACGACTCTCCGAATGCGTTTGCGCAGGTCAGGGGCACAATCACCGGCTTGACAAGTGACCGAACCTGTGGTGGCGACGGGCCGCGACCGGTCCCCGGCGAGTGGGCGCCCGATCGGCGGGCCCGCCCCCACACGGCTCGGCGGTGGTCAATACTGCTCGCCATGGCGAAGATGCAGCGCTGGCGGCGCGGCCGCTCTGCCGGGGAGGACACCCTCTCCGCGGAGGCTCCCGAGGACGTCCTCGACGAGAGCGCCGCGGAGACCCTCGAGGTGGAGCTCGACGAGGTCGACGAGGTGGCCGCCGAGGAGGAGCCCACGCTCGACGAGGAGCCCGAGCTCGACGCGCTCGAGGAGACCGAGGAGACCGAGGAACCGGAGGCGGAGACCCCCGAGCCCGACGACGCGGAGCCCGAGGACCCGGACCTGGACGACGAGCGCCCCCCGCTGCCGCACGTCCCGGAGCGGTCCGGCCTGAGCGGCTGGCTGCTCGGCGGCCGGGAGCCGGCGGACGTCGTACCCCTCCAGCTGCTGCAGGCCGCGCACGCCAAGCAGGCGATCACCACCGCGCTCGCGATGGGCCTGGTCGCCGCGGTGGCCGGGCGCCCGGCGCGGGAGGCCGGCGTGGTCCTGGTGACGGTGCTCGTCGGCCAGACCATCCTCGGCTGGCACAACGACATCGTCGATCGCCAGCGCGACCAGGCGCACGGCCTGACCGGCAAGCCGATCGCGGCGGGCCGCCTCGAGGTCGGCACCGCGTGGTACGCCATCGTGGTCGCCTTCCTGCTGCTCATCCCGCTCGCGACGACGACCGGCGTGCGGGCGGGCGCCTTCTACGTCGGCTCGGTGGCGGTGGCCATGCTCGGCAATGTCGTGCTGCGGACCGGGTTCTGGTCCTGGTGGTCGTGGGCGGCGTCGTACGCCCTGCTGCCGGCGTACCTCTCCTGGGGCGGCTGGGGCGGCAAGGCGGTCGGCAGCGCCCCGGAGACCTCGATCGTGGTGCTCGCCGCGCTGCTGGGCGTCGGGATCCACTTCATGCGGGCCGTGTGGGGGCTGGTGGCGGACCACGAGGACGGCTGGACCTACCTGCCGCTCAAGCTCGGCCTCAAGCTCGGCGCGACCCGGCTGCTGGCGCTCTCGACGCTCTACACCGTCGTCATCGTGGTCCTGCTCGTGGTGGCCGGTGCCCGGGTCGGCCTCAGCCGCTGACCGACGCTAGAGTGAGCCCGCTCGCGCACTGAACCGATCCGACCCGGAGGCCCGCCGACATGCCCCACCTGCGCCGATCCGCGCTCGCCGGACTGCTGCTGGCGGTCGTTCCCGCCACGGCCCTCGGCGGCTGCGGGTTCGACTACCCCACCGACCGGGTCAACACCATCGCCGGGGGCGTCAACGACCGCAGCGGCGACGTCGACGCGCTCGGCATCCGGGTGCTCGCGACGGCGCAGGGCGAGGGCCGGCTGATCGGCTCGCTGTCCAACAACCTGCGCGAGACCGCGTCGCTCGACGCCGTGTCGTCGTCCGCGGGCATCACCGCCGGCGCGTTCGAGCCGGTCGAGGTCGCGGGCCGCGGCACGGTCAACCTGGCCACCGCCGCCGTGGTCCCGCTCACCGGCGACTTCACGGCCGGCGACGTCGTGCCGCTCGAGCTGACGTTCAGCGACGGTACGACGCTCAGCCTCGACGTACCGGTCGTCAAGCCCTGCTTCCAGTACACCCAGGTCCCCACCGACCTCCCCAGCGAGGACCGGTCGGCCTCCGCGAAGGCGACCGACGGCGAGGCCGCCGACGTCGCCGCCGAGGAGGAGGGCGACGAGGCGCACGCCGAGGAGACCGGCGACGCCACCTTCAACTGCGCCGACCAGGCGCCCGAGCCCGAGAGCGCGCACTGATGACGTTCACGCTGGTCCTGCTCCGCCACGGCGAGAGCGAGTGGAACGCGAAGAACCTCTTCACCGGATGGGTCGACGTCGCCCTGACCGAGCAGGGCCGCGGCGAGGCGGTCCGCGGCGGCGAGCTCCTCCGGGAGGCCGGCATCCTGCCGGACGTCGTCCACACCTCGCTGCAGCGCCGGGCGATCAACACCGCCGCGCTGGCGCTCGACGCCGCCGACCGGCACTGGATCCCCGTCCGCCGCTCCTGGCGCCTCAACGAGCGCCACTACGGCGCACTGCAGGGCAAGGACAAGAAGGCGGTCAAGGACGAGTACGGCGAGGAGCAGTTCATGCTCTGGCGCCGCTCCTTCGACGTCCCCCCGCCCCCGCTGGCCGACGACGACGAGTACTCCCCCGCCGGCGACCCCCGCTACGCCGACCTCGGCGACGAGCTCCCCCGCACGGAGGCGCTCAAGCAGGTCATCGAGCGGCTGCTCCCCTACTGGGACGCCGGGATCGTGCCGGACCTCCGCGCCGGCCACACCGTCCTCATCGCCGCCCACGGCAACAGCCTGCGCGCGATCGTGAAGCACCTCGACCAGATCAGCGACGCCGACATCGCCGGCCTCAACATCCCCACCGGGATGCCGCTGGTCTACGAGCTCGACGAGAGCACCCTCGCCCCCACCGTCCCCGGTGGCCGGTACCTCGACCCCGAGGCGGCCGCCGAGGCCGCCGCCGCCGTCGCCAACCAGGGGCGCTGACCCCCGCTCTGCGGGGGTCGTGTGCCTGAGAGCGCGGATATCCGGGGTCTCAGGCACACGACCCAGCGCGAGCGGGCGTACCTGTGGAGAACCGGAAGCCGAGGTTCGGCCCGACCCCGCCCGAGGGCAGGCCTCGGGGATGCGCCCGGACGTCCAGGATCTCGCCGCCCGCCAATCTGACATGCTCGCCCGCCGCCAGCTGACCGCGCTCGGCGTCGACTGGGACCAGGTCGAGCGCCAGGTCCGAGCCGGCCGGTGGGCCGCGCGGTCGCCCCGGGTCCTCAGTACCACGACAGGTGAGCTCACTGTCGAGCAACGACGCTGGCTCGGCGTGCTCCACGCCGGTCCACGCAGCCTGCTGGGCGGCCTGACCGCCGCCGCGCGTCACGGCCTGCAGGGATGGGACCGCCACGACGTGACCGTGCTGGTCGACGACGAGCTGTCGTTCGAGCCGGTCGACGGCATCCGCTTCTTCCGCTCACGACGCCCCGTTCGACCTGCTCCGCGACCCCCGCCCGGGCATCCCCTCCAGCCGGCTCGAGCCGGCGCTGCTCCTGTGGTCCGGGTACGACGCCTCGCTCCGCGCCGCCCACGGCGCACTCGCGGCGGCGGTCCAGCAGCGCCTGACCACTGCCTCGCGGCTGATCACCTGGACCGAGCAGCTCCGGCCGCTGCGGCGCGCGGCGGGATTCCGCCGGATGCTGCGCGACGTGGAGGGCGGCGTCCACTCGGGCGCCGAGCGCGACATCGCGCGGCTCTGCCGCAATTACGGCATCCCTCAGCCGACTCGCCAGCGCAGTCGGCTCGACTCCGCCGGCCGCCGGCGCTGGACCGACTGCGAGTGGCCGCTGCCGGGTGGCCGCGCGCTGGTGCTCGAGGTCGATGGATCGTTCCACATGGAGGTGGCGCAGTGGACGGCCGACCTGCGTCGGGCACGCCGGCTCACGACGCCCGACCGGGTCGTCGTACGGGCGTCCGCGTTCGAGGTGCGCCACGAGCCGGGCGAGGTGGCCCGCGACCTCATCGCCCTCGGCGTGCGCCCCCTCGTCGTGCGGTCGTGTGCCTGAGGACCCGGATATCCGCGTTCTCAGGCACACGACCCCCGCGGAGCGGGGGCTCAGGCGGCGGGAGCCGGGTTGTGGCCGGTGACGACGAAGATGACCCGGTTGGCGACCGAGACGGCGTGGTCGGCGATCCGCTCGTAGTAGCGGCCGAGCAGGGCGAGGTCGACGGCGGCCTCGACGCCGTGGGCCCACTCGCCGGAGAGCAGCTCGGTGAAGCTGCGGCGGCGGAGCTGGTCCATCTCCTCGTCGTCGCGGCCGAGGGCGATCGCGGCCTCGACGTCGCGGCCGGCGATGACCTCGGTGACCCGGGCGACCATGTCCTCGGCGACGGCGGCCATCCGCTCGAAGGTGGGGCGGACCTCGTCGGGGACGGCGACGTCGGGGACCCGCAGGCGGGCGATCTTGGCGACGTGGACGGACAGGTCGCCCATCCGCTCGAGCTCGGCGACCATGCGCAGCGCGGCGACGATGGTCCGCAGGTCGCCGGCGACCGGCTGCTGGAGGGAGAGCAGGGCGAAGGCGGAGTCCTCGACCTGCTCCCGCGCGCGGTCGATCTCGGCGTCGTTGCTGATGACCCGCTCCGCGATCGAGGAGTCGCCGGTCATCAGGGCCTCGGTGGCCTCCCCGACCGCGACCTGGACCCGGCGGGAGATGCCGGCGAGGTCGTCGAAGATCGCGTCGAGCTGGTCGGTGTAGGCATCACGCATGACGCCGAGCCTACGGAGGCGAGGTGTCCATCAAGCGAGTTGCGGTGAACGGGGGGTGAACATCGCGAAGCACGGCCGCCGGGATTCTGAGCGGGACCCCGCGCGCGCCGTACGATCGAGATGTGGATCCGACGACGCAGGCCTTCGTGGCCGCGCTCCTCGGCGCCCTCGTGGCGGGTGGCGCCATGCTCGCATGGCACCTCAGCGACCGCCAGCAGCGTGTCTACCAGATGCCCGAGGAGCCGCTCGTGCCCGACGGTGTCGCGGCGGTGCTGTCGGTGCTGCGCAGCAGCGCGGTCGTCGTCGACGAGTCGGACGCGGTCGTCAAGGCCTCCGCGCCGGCGTACGCCATGGGCTTCGTCCGCGGGACCACGCTGCTCTCCGACGAGCTCGGCGTGCTGATCCGGCAGGTACGCCGCGACGGGCAGATCCGCGAGACCGAGCTGATCGTGCCGCGCGCGGCCGGGGCGCCGCGCCATGTGACCGCCCGCGTCGCGCCGCTGGGCTCGCGGCTGGTCCTGGCGCTGGTGGAGGACCGGACCCGCGAGCGCCAGGTCGACGCGGTACGACGCGACTTCGTCGCCAACGTCAGCCACGAGCTCAAGACGCCGATCGGCGCGATCCGGCTGCTCGCCGAGGCGGTCCAGGACGCCGCGGACGACCCCGACGCCGTCTACCGCTTCGCCTCCCGCATGCTCACCGAGAGCGACCGGCTCTCGCGGCTGATCCAACAGATCATCGAGCTCTCGAGGCTGCAGGGCGACGAGCCCCTCGACTCGCCGGTGCCGGTGTCGATCGACGACGTGGTCGCCTCGGCGGTCGACTTCGTCGACATGAACGCCGGCGCCAAGGACATCCAGGTCATCGCCGAGGGCGAGGAGGGCCTGAAGGTGCTCGGCAGCGAGAAGCAGGTCGGCGCCGCGGTCTCCAACCTGGTGGCCAACGCCGTGGCCTACTCCGAGCCGAACTCCCGCGTCGTCGTCACCCGCAAGCGGGTCGGCCACAACGTGGAGATCTCCGTCATCGACCAGGGCATCGGCATCCCCGAGCGCGAGGTCGAGCGCATCTTCGAGCGGTTCTACCGGGTCGACCCGGCCCGGCACCGCTCGACCGGCGGCACCGGTCTGGGGCTGTCGATCGTCAAGCACGTGGCCGCCACCCACGGCGGCGAGGTGCGGGTCTGGTCGGTGGAGGGGCAGGGCTCGACCTTCACCCTCGTCCTGCCGCAGCACCCGCACCACGAGGCGGACGGGCCGTACCTGCGGCTCGCGCCGCTCGCGCCCACCCCGGAAGCGCCGGGCGGACGCACGAAGGATCAGGAGGACGCATGACCCGGGTACTTGTCGTCGAGGACGAGGAGAGCTACAGCGACGCGCTCGCGTACCTGCTCCGCAAGGAGGGGTTCGAGGTCGCCATCGCCGCCGACGGCAACGAGGCGCTCAAGGAGTTCGACCGCAACGGCGCCGACATCGTGCTGCTCGACCTCATGCTGCCGGGCATCCCCGGCACCGAGGTGTGCCGCACCATCCGCCAGACCTCCAACGTCCCGGTGATCATGGTGAGCGCCAAGGACGACGAGGTCGACAAGGTCGTCGGGCTCGAGCTCGGCGCGGACGACTACGTCACCAAGCCCTACTCCCCGCGCGAGCTGGTCGCCCGGATCCGCGCGGTGCTCCGCCGCGGCATCGGCGACGAGCTGCTGCCGGACACCCTCGAGGCCGGTCCGGTGCGGATGGACGTCGAGCGGCACGTCGTCACCGTGGACGGCACCGAGCAGCGGCTGCCGCTCAAGGAGTTCGAGCTGCTCGAGATGTTCCTGCGCAACCCGGGCCGGGTGCTGACCCGCGGGCAGCTCATCGACCGGGTGTGGGGGTCGGACTACGTCGGCGACACCAAGACGCTCGACGTCCACGTCAAGCGGCTGCGGGCCAAGCTGGAGCCGGAGCCGAGCGAGCCGAAGTTCCTCGTCACCGTCCGCGGCCTGGGCTACAAGTTCGACGTCTGATTCGACGTCGGAAAATCGCGCGACCGTCGCGGCACCCGACCCCTACGGTGGGCGGGTGCCCGACATCCCGACCGAGACCGATGGGACCGATCGGACCGGCACCGCCGGGCTGCTCCCGCTCGCCGCGGTCGGCGTGACGCTCGTGCTGTGGGCCAGCGCGTTCGTCGGCATCCGGCACCTCGCCCACGACTTCTCGGCCGGCGCCCTGTCCCTGGGCCGGCTGGCGGCGGGCGCCGTCGCGCTCGCCCCGGTCGCCCTCGCCCAGGGGCTGCCGCGCCCGAGCCGCGGGCAGTGGCTCTCGATCGTCACGATCGGCGTGCTGTGGTTCGGGATCTACAACCTCTCGCTCAACGCCGGCGAGCAACGCGTCGACGCCGGGACGGCGTCGATGCTGATCCAGGTCTCCCCGGTCCTGATCGCGGTGCTGGCCGCCCTGTTCCTCGGCGAGCGCTTCACCGCGCAGCTCGCCGCCGGCCTGGCCCTGGCGTTCTCGGGGGTCGTCGTGATCGGCCTGTCGACCTCCGGTGGCGAGAGCACCGGCGACCTCCTCGGTGTGGTGCTGTGCCTGGTCCCGGCGGCGGCGTACTCGATCAGCGTGATCCTGCAGAAGCCGCTCGTCGCCGACCTCTCCGCCGTCCACGTCACCTGGCTGGCGTGCACGGTCGGCGTCGTCACCTGCCTGCCGTGGGCGGGGCGGCTCGTCGCCGAGGCCCGGGACGCACCGGTGTCGTCCTCGCTGTGGCTGGTCTACCTCGGCGTGTTCCCGACGGCGATCGCCTTCACGACCTACGCCTACGCCCTGCGGCACATGACGGCCTCCGCCCTGGGCGTGACGACCTACCTGGTGCCGCCGCTCACGATCGTGATGGGCCTGCTGCTCCTCGACGAGGTCCCGCCCCTCGTCGCGTACGCCGGCGGCGTGCTCGCGCTGCTCGGCGTCGGCGTGGCGCGGCGCTCCCCCACCCGGCGGCCCGTCGCGGCCCCGGTCGTGCCGGGTCAGGAGCCCTGAGCGTCGACCTCGATCACCACGTCGGCCGCGGGCTCCGTGCTCGCGACGGTCGTCGCGTCGGCCTCCGCGGCCCGGCCGCCGGCGGCGACCACGCAGCCGACCAGGATCAGCGGGAAGCCCACGAGCATGCCGGTCGTGAGCCGCTCGTCGAGGAGCAGGACGCCCAGCAGGATCGCCACCGCGGGGTTGACGTAGGTGATGATCGTCGACCGGGTCGGGCCGGCGACCTTGATCAGGTCGAGGAAGATCACGAACGCCAGCGCGGTGCACACCAGGCCGAGGACGACGATGCTCAGCCAGACCTTCGCGGGCAGGTCGGTCGGCGGGTCGAGCACCCCGAACGGGGAGTAGACGACCGCGGTCAGGGTGAGCGCGCACGCCATCACCCCGAGGCCGGACAGGTCGGCGAACCACCGGGCCAGGATCAGCGGGCCGGTCGCGTAGCAGACCGCCACGCCCAGCATCTCGGCGACGGCGAGCACGTCGATGTGGCCGATGTCGAGGCCGACCAGGCACGCCACACCCGCGAACCCGAGCACCAGGCCGACGCTCTGGGCGGCGGTGAACCGCTCCGCGTGGCTGGTCACCAGGAACGCCAGCGCCCCGAACAGCGGGACGGCCGCGACCAGGAGGCCGGCCAACGAGGAGGAGATCCGCTGCTCGGCATGCCCCAGCAGCACCCACGGGACCATGATCTCGATGACGGCGAACAGCGCCAGCGGCCGCCAGCGGGCGAGCACGGCGCCGACCTCGCGGCGTACGAGCGCCACCGGGAGGAGCACCAGCGCCGCGAGCGCCGTGCGCAGGAAGACCAGCCCGGCCGGGGAGACGTGCTCCACCGCGATCCGGATGAACAGGTAGGGCAGCCCCCAGATCAGGCACATCGCCAGGAACAGCGACCATCCGCGCTTCGTCACGGGAGGACTCTAGGGACCGCCTCCGACATCGTCGCCGACTTTTCCACCGGACCATGTCGAGAAGCCGTCGGCGGCTCCGTCCCAGGGGTGGAAGGCGGCAAGATGGCCGTCTCGGACCCAAGGAGATGCACGATGGCGAAGTACCTGTTGCTCAAGCACTACCGCGGCGACCACGCGATCGCGAAGGACGACCTCGTCCCGATGGACCAGTGGACGCCGGAGGAGGTCACCGCTCACATCGAGTTCATGCGGCTGGTCGCCGACGAGCTGCGCGAGCGGGGTGAGTTCGTCGACGAGCAGGCGCTCTCCCCCGAGGGCACGTTCGTGCGGTACGACGGCGAGGGCCGGCCCCCGGTCACCGACGGGCCGTTCGCGGAGACCAAGGACCTGATCGCCGGCTGGATGGTCATCGACGTCGACAGCCAGGAGCGGGCCTACGAGGCCGCTGCGCGGCTGTCGTCGGCGCCGGGTCCCGGCGGCCGGCCGATCCACGAGTGGATCGAGGTGCGCCCGTTCTACGGCGAGCCGCCGGTCGTCACCGAATGACCGAGGACGAGTCGGACCTGGGCGCGCTGCTGCGCGATCTCACCCCGCAGGTCCTCGGGGTCCTCGTCCGCCGCGGAGCCGACTTCGCGGCGGCCGAGGACGCCGTCCAGGAGGCGCTGATCGAGGCGCTGCGGCACTGGCCGGAGGACCGCCCGGACCATCCGCGGGCCTGGCTGGTGAAGGTCGCCGGCCGCAAGCTGCTCGACGCCCAGCGCTCGGCGTACGCCCGCGAGCGGCGCGAGCTGCGGGTCCATCTCGAGCCCGAGCCGGGCCCCTCCGAGCAGGCCGACGACACGCTGCTCCTGCTCAGCCGCTGCTGCCACCCCGCGCTCACCCCGGCCTCGGCGATCGCCTTGACCCTGCGCGCCGTCGGCGGGCTCACCACCGCCCAGATCGCGGAGGCGTTCCTGGTGCCGGAGGCGACGATGGCGCAGCGGATCACCCGCGCCAAGCGCACCGTCGGCGGACAGCGCTTCGACCGGCCGGGCGAGGTGGGCGCGGTGCTGCGGGTGCTCTACCTGATCTTCAACGAGGGCTTCACCGGAACCGTCGACCTCGCCGAGGAGGCGATCCGGCTCACCCGGCAGCTCGCGGCCGCGACCGACGACCCCGAGGTCGACGGCCTGCTGGCGCTGATGCTGCTGCACCACGCGCGCCGGCGCGCGCGGCGTACTCCCTCGGGCGCGGTGGTGCCGCTCGCCGAGCAGGACCGCTCGCTGTGGGACACCGCGCTGGTCGCGGAGGGGGTCCGCGTGCTGCAGGACGCGCTGGCCCGCGACGCGCTCGGCGAGTACCAGGCCCAGGCCGCGATCGCCGCGCTCCACGACGACGCGGCCAGCGCGGAGGAGACCGACTGGCCGCAGATCCTGGAGTGGTACGACGAGCTGCTCCGGCTGGCCCCGAGCCCGGTGGTGGCGCTCAACCGCGCGGTCGCGGTGGGCGAGGTCGACGGCCCGCTGGCCGGCCTGCGCCAGGTCGAGGGGCTGCCCGCGGACCTGCCGCGGCGCGACGCCGTCGCGGCCTGGCTGCACGAGCGGGCCGGCGACCGTGCGGAGGCCGCCCGCCGCTATGCACTGGCCGCGGAGCGGGCGACGAACGCCGCGGAGCTGGAGCACCTCACCCGGCAGGCGGCCCGCCTCCGCCATGCCGGGGACGCGGGACCGGGCTGATCGAAGAGCCGGTATCACCGGGGTGCGCTGGCGGGTCCGTCCCCTGTCAGTACCTCTCCCGGAAGGACCAGCCATGCGCCGTCTCATCCTGACGACCGCGGGCGTCATCGCCCTCGGAGGCCTCACCGGCCTCAGCACCGCAAGCCCCGCCCAGGCGGGCGTTCGGACCGTCACCCACCCGCCGGCGATCCCCGTCGCCAGCCTCAGCACGAGCGTGGCGACGGTCAACGTCGCCAACCTGCCCGGCACGATCACCGACGTCGACGTCGTCCTCAACAACGTGTTCCACACGTTCCCCGCCGATCTGGACATCTTCCTCCAGGCGCCGGGGTCCACCGAGGTCGTCCGGCTGATGTCGGACACCTGCGGAGGCGGCGGCACGCCCCTGGCCGGGGCCTTCCTGACGATCGACGACCAGGCGGGGACCAGCATGCCGCCGGCCGGGCCGTGCCCGACGGGCTCCTACCGGCCGACCAATGTCGGCACGGGCGACACCGCCCCGGTCGGGACGACCATCGTCGACACGCTGTCGACGTTCAACGGGCGCGACGCCAACGGCACCTGGACGCTCTTCGTGACCGACGACGCCGCCGGCGACGTCGGCCAGCTGGCGGGCGGGTTCACGCTGACGATCACCACGGACGACACCCCCGGCGACACCACCATCACCAGCAAGCCCAAGAAGGTCAGCAAGAAGAAGAAGGCCACGATCGCCTTCACCGCCGACAAGGCCAACGTGACCTTCGAGTGCAAGGTGGACAAGAAGGTGTGGAAGGCCTGCGTCTCACCGCTCACCGTGAAGAAGCTCAAGCCCGGCAAGCACCGGGTCCGGGTCCGTACCGTCGGCGCCTCCGGCGTCGTCGAGAGCACGCCCGCGGTGGCGAAGTGGAAGGTCCGTCGCTGACGAAGCGAGAAGCGGGGACACGTGGGGACAAGGAGGCGGATCGGCCCGGCCGGTCCGCCTCCGGTCGCGCCCGCTACCGCAGCGTGCCGAAGAGCGCGTCGAGATCCGGACCGGGGACCGCGCCGTCGAAGCCGTCGAACCGGCCCTCCACGAGGCCAGCGGCAGCGCGCCCGAGCCCGCCCCAGGCCGCCCGCGCCAGCGCACCGCCGACGCTGACCCGGCGCACGCCGAGCCCGGCGATCTCCGCGAGGGTCCGCGGGCTCGGGCCGCCGACGAGCAGGTTGACCGGCTTGGGGGCGACCGCCGCCACCACCGCGGCGACGTCCGCCGGGGCGCTGACGCCGGGTGCATAGAGGCAGTCGGCGCCGGCGGCGGCGTACGCCCGCAGCCGGTCGAGCACGTCGGCCAGATCGGGGCGGCCCGCGATGAAGCCCTCGGCGCGCCCGACGAGGAGTACGTCGTGGCCGCTGGCGTCGATCGCCTCCCGGGCCGCGGCCAGCCGCTCCACCGCCACGTCGAGGTCGTAGAGCTCGCCGCCGGCCGCGTCCTCCACGGACAGGCCCGCGACGCCGGTCTCCACGGCGAGGGCCACGCTGGTGGCGACGTCGTCGGCGGTCTCGGCGTACCCGTTCTCGAAGTCGGCGTTCACCGGCAGGCCGGTGGCGGCGACGATGTCCGCGAGGTGGTCGAGCGCCTCGTCGCGCGTCGCCGAGCCGTCGGGCCGACCACGGCTCCAGGCCGCTCCGGAGCTCGTGGTCGCCAGCGCGGCGAAGCCGAGGCTCTCGAGGTAGCGCGCGGAGCCGCGGTCCCACGGGTTCGGCAGCAGGAAGCAGCCCTGCTCGTGGAGGGCGCGGAAGGCGGCGCGGCGCTCGGCGATGCTCGTCATGACCACGACGGTAGGCCGGGCCACCGACATCAGTCCTGCCGGTCGGCCTCCAGCCACCCCCGGAACGCCTCCAGGTTGGCGGTGGACTCGCCCCGCTCGATCCGCCACGCCCACTCCTTGCGGATGGACGACTCGAAGCCGAGCTCGAGGATGGTGTTGAACGCGGAGTCGGCGTACTCCAGCACCGAGCCGAGCAGCCGGTCCAGGTCGTCGGGGTGACCGACGAGAGCGGGAGGCGGGCGTCGAGGTAGATGTCGCCGTGGCGGTCGAGGCCGAACGCGACGGCGTACATCCGCATGTTCCGCTCGAGCAGCCACCGGTAGACGCGCTCGAACTCCTCGTCGGGACGGCGGCAGACGAAGGCGTGCACGCCGAGCGCGTGGGGGCCGAGGTCGAGGCGGACCGGCGTCTGCAGCTTGCGCTCGCCGGGGAGCGAGAAGCCGAACGTGCGCTCCTCGGTCTCCTCGAAGGCGATCTCGTTGTCCTCGAGCCAGGTGCGTACGACGTCCGCCGGGTTCGTCATCCGACGCGTGCCTCCTGTCGGAGCAGTGCGTGCGCCCGCTCGTAGACCTCCACCGTGTGGGCGGCGGTCGCCTCCCACGAGAACTGCCGGGCGTGGGCGAGGGCGCCGTCGGCCAGCCGGTCCCGGAGGCCGGGATCGGCGACGACCCGCTCCAGCGCGCGGGCCCAGTCGCGGGGTCGTGGGTGTCGACGAGCAGGCCGCTGTGACCGTCCCGGACGACGGTCGTCAGGCCGCCCACGGCCGCGGCGACGACGGGGGCGCCGGAGGCCTGCGCCTCGGCGGCGACCAGGCCGAAGGACTCGTTGTAGGACGGGACGGCGACGAGCGTGGCCGCGGCGTACCAGCCCGCGAGCTCGGGCTGCGGTACCGGCGGCACGAACCGCACGACGTCGTCGATGTGGAGCTCGGCGGCCAGATTGGCCAGCGCGGCGGGGCGCTCCAGGCCGGTGCCGGAGGGGCCGCCGACGACCGGGACCACCAGCCGCGGGCGGAGGTCGGGGCGGCGCACGAGCAGCTCGGCGACCGCGCGCAGCAGCACGTCGGGGGCCTTGAGCGGCTGGATCCGGCCGGCGAAGAGCAGCACGAGGGCGTCGTCGGCGAGGTCCCGCTCGCGGCGGGCCAGGCGTTGCTCGGCGCGGGTCAACGGCCGGAAGACCTCGGTGTCGACGCCCGGGTGGACGACCTCGACCCGGCCCGGGTCGGCGTCGTACAGGTTGATCAGCTGCTTGGCCTCGAGGTCGGTGTTGGCGATGAGCACGTCGGCGGCGTCCACCACCTGCTCCTCGCCGATCACGCGGGCCTGCGGCTCGGGGGTGTCGCCGGCGGCGAGGGCCTCGTTCTTGACCTTCGCCATGGTGTGCATCGAGTGGACCAGGGGCACCCCCCAGCGGTCGCGGGCGAGCGCGCCGACCTGGCCGGAGAGCCAGTAGTGGGAGTGGACGACGTCGAAGTGGCCGGCCGGCTGGGCCGCCTCCTCGCGCAGCACCTCGCGGGCGAACACGCAGAGCTGGCCGGGCAGCTGGTCCTTGGTCAGCCCCTCGAAGGGCCCGGCGTGCACGTTGTGCACCGTGACGCCGTCGCGGACGGGGACGACGGGGTCGAGCCGGGAGCTGGTCGCCCGGGTGAAGATGTCGACCTCGATGCCGCAGTCGGCGAGCCGACGGGCCAGCTCGACGACGTACACGTTCATGCCGCCCGCGTCCCCCGTGCCGGGCTGGTCGAGCGGCGAGGTGTGGAGGCTGATCATGGCGACGCGACCGATCGTCTCCCCCATGCCACCTCCTGCTTCTCTGGCTCGCGCGCGCAACGCCGGTCGATCGGTCAACCCTCCCAGTGTGCCCGGCATTCCCGATCGACCAAGATGGAGTCCATGACCACACCCATCGCCGTCGTCACCGGAGCCTCCAGCGGCATCGGCGCCGCCACCGCCCGCCACCTCGCCCGCGCGGGCTTCGAGGTCCTCTGCGCCGCCCGCCGCGCCGACCGGATCGAGGCCCTCGCCACCGAGATCGGGGGCCGCGCCGTGGTCTGCGACGTCACCTCGGAGTCGTCCGTCGCGGCGCTGGCGTCGGCTGCCGGCCCGCGGGTCGACGTACTCGTCAACAACGCCGGCGGAGCCTTCGGCCTCGCGCCGGTGGCCGAGGCGGACGCCGACGAGTGGCGCCGGATGTACGACGTCAACGTGCTCGGCCTGATGCAGGTCACCAAGGCGCTGCTCCCGGCGCTCGTCGCCAGCGGCGCGGGGATCATCGTCAACGTCGGCTCCACCGCCGGCCGGAGCGCGTACGAGGGCGGCGCCGGCTACACCGCCGCCAAGCACGGCACCAAGGTCGTCACCGAGACGCTGCGCCTGGAGCTCTACGACCAGCCGGTGCGGGTCTGCGAGGTGGCGCCGGGCATGGTGCACACCGAGGAGTTCTCGCTGGTCCGCTTCGACGGCGACCAGGCCCGCGCCGACGCCGTGTACGCCGGCGTCCCCGACCCGCTGGTCGCCGACGACGTCGCCGACGCGATCACCTGGGTCGCCACCCGGCCGCCGCACGTCAACATCGACGAGCTGGTGATCAAGCCGCGGGCCCAGGCCGCGCAGCACAAGGTGCACCGGACTTCCTGACCGTCTCTTGCGCTTGTTGACCGTTGCAACGGGCAACAAGCGCGGGAATCACCGCCGAAGCGGCGATTCCTGCAGCGGCCGCCTCAGCCGAGCGCGCGATCCAGCGCGGCGGTGACGTGCAGGGTCGTGCAGGGGAAGACGGGGATCTCGGAGTCGGCCTGTCGGATGAGCAGCTCCAGCTCGGAGCAGCCGAGGATGACACCGCCGGCGCCGGCGTCCCACAGCTCGCTGATCATGCCGACGACGGCGCGGCGGGAGTCGTCGACGACCTTCCCGTGCACCAGCTCGTCGTAGATGATCCGGTTGAGCTCGTCGTGGTGGGCGGCGTCGGGGACGAGGACGCCGAGGCCGTGGCCGGCGATCCGGTCGGTGAAGAAGGTCCGGGACATCGCGAACCTCGTGCCGAGGAGGGCGACGCTCTCGACTCCCTCGGCCTTGCACGCCTCCGCGACGACGTCGCCGAGGTGGAGCAGCGGGATGGAGACGGCGTCCTGGACCTGCTCGGCGACCCGGTGGAAGGTGGTGGTGCAGAGCATGAGGAAGTCGGCGCCGGCGCGCTCGACGGACTCCGCGGCCGAGCGCAGGATCGCGGCCACGCCGTCCCAGTCCTCGTCCTCCTGGAGGGCGGTGACCTCGGCGAAGTCGACCGACGCCAGCACGGTCTTCGCCGAGTGCAGGCCGCCGAGCCGCTCCTCGACGCCGCGGTTCAGCGCCTCGTAGTACGCCGCGCTGCTCTCCCAGGACATGCCGCCGACGAGCCCGATGGTCTGCATGGCGTGAGTCTAGGACCACCGCGACGATGCGAGGGGGACGGTCCAGCGCCAGTAGGCTGGTCGCTCGTGTCCCAGACTCGTCGTACCGATCTCCGCAACGTCGCCATCGTCGCCCACGTCGACCACGGCAAGACGACCCTCGTCGACGCGATGCTGCACCAGGCCGGTGCGTTCAGCGCCCACCAGGCCGAGGGCGTCGCCGAGCGGGTGATGGACTCCGGCGACCTGGAGCGCGAGAAGGGCATCACCATCCTCGCGAAGAACACCGCGGTCCACTACAAGGGCCCGGCCGCGCAGGAGCTCGCCGGCGGCGAGATGACCATCAACATCATCGACACCCCCGGCCACGCCGACTTCGGCGGCGAGGTCGAGCGCGGCCTGTCGATGGTCGACGGCATCGTGCTGCTGGTCGACGCGTCCGAGGGCCCGCTGCCGCAGACCCGGTTCGTGCTGCGCAAGGCGCTCAACGCCGACATGCCGGTGATCCTCGTGGTCAACAAGACCGACCGCGGCGACGCCCGGATCGACGAGGTCGTCGACGAGACGTACGAGCTGTTCATGGACCTGCTCGACGACTCGCACAGCCAGGACGCCCTCGACTTCCCCGTCGTCTACGCCTCCGGCAAGGCCGGCATCGCGTCCCTGCAGAAGCCCGAGAACGGCGCGCTCCCCGACGGCGACGGCCTGGAGCCGCTGTTCCGCACCATCCTGGAGACCATCCCCGCCCCGAGTACGACGAGGGCGCGCCCCTGCAGGCCCATGTCACCAACCTCGACGCCTCCCCCTTCCTCGGCCGCCTCGCGCTGCTCCGCATCAAGCAGGGCACCCTGAAGAAGGGCCAGCAGGTCGCCTGGATGCGGCGCGACGGCGGCGTGAAGAACGTCAAGGTCACCGAGCTGCTGGTCACCGAGGGTCTCGAGCGCAAGCCCGGCGAGTCCGCGGGGCCGGGCGACATCGTCGCCGTCGCCGGCATCCCGGAGATCACCATCGGCGAGACCCTCGCCGACCCGGAGAGCCCGGTCGCGCTCCCGCTGATCCACGTCGACGAGCCGGCGATCTCGATGACCATCGGCACCAACACCTCGCCGCTGGTGGGCAAGGGCGGCAAGGGCCACAAGGTCACCGCCCGCCTGGTCAAGGACCGCCTCGACGCCGAGCTGATCGGCAACGTCTCGCTGCGCGTGCTGCCCACCGAGCGGCCCGACGCCTGGGAGGTGCAGGGCCGTGGCGAGCTGGCGCTGGCCATCCTGGTCGAGCAGATGCGCCGCGAGGGCTACGAGCTCACCGTCGGCAAGCCGCAGGTGGTCACCCGCGAGGTCGACGGCAAGGTGCACGAGCCGTTCGAGCGGCTCACCATCGACGCCCCGGAGGAGTTCCTCGGCACCATCACCGAGCTGCTCGCCAACCGCAAGGGCCGGATGGAGGGCATGACCAACCACGGCACCGGCTGGGTGCGGATGGAGTTCGTCGTGCCGGCGCGGGGGCTGATCGGCTTCCGCACCGACTTCCTCACCGAGACCCGCGGCACCGGCATCGCCCACCACATCTCGGAGGGCTACTTCCCCTGGGCGGGCGAGATCCGCTCGCGCAACTCCGGCTCGCTGGTCGCGGACCGCTCGGGCGCCGCCACGGCGTACGCCATGACGTCGCTGCAGGAGCGCGGCGTGCTCTTCGTCGAGCCCTCGACCGAGGTCTACGAGGGGATGATCGTCGGCGAGAACTCCCGCGCCGACGACATGGACGTCAACATCACCAAGGAGAAGCAGCAGACCAACATCCGGTCCGCCACCTCCGACAACTTCGAGAAGCTCATCCCGCCGAAGAGGCTGTCGCTGGAGCAGTGCCTGGAGTTCTGCCGCGAGGACGAGTGCGTGGAGATCACGCCCGAGACCGTCCGGATCCGCAAGGTGGTCCTCGACCAGAACGAGCGCGCCAAGATCGCGAGCCGGGCGCGCAAGGCGAACAAGTAGGTGAAGGCTCTCGGGCACCGGTGACCCGGCGCCCGAGAGCCTTCGATCGATCCGTCCTAGCGAGTCACCTTGACCTTGGTCGTCGCCGTGACGGGGTCGTAGGCGGCCGATGCCCTCAAGGTCACCGTCACCTTCCACCTGCCGCGGGGCAGCCGGGGCAGGGCGACGACGGCTCGGCCGTCGACCACCTTGGCCTTGACTTTCTTCTTCACACCGCCCTTCTTCAGCACGACCCTGACCTTGCCGTCGACGGGAGCGCCGTCCGAGGCAGCCACCCGCACCCGGATCCGCCCCGGCGCGCTGCGGGTGGGCCTCTTGACCACCTTCACCTTGGTGAAGCCCACCGTGGCCCGCTGGGCGGCCGAGACGACCGACAGCGTCGCCGGCTCGGAGAGGACCGCGCCCCGGGCGTTGGACACCCTGACCCGGAACCGGGCGCCGTCGTCAGCGGTCTCGGCCGCGGCGATGACCAGCCGGTCCGTCGTCTCGCCCTCGACCGAGATCCACGACGAGCCGACCCGGCGCTGCCACTGGTAGGCCAGCCCGGACCCGGTCGCCGTGACGCGGAGCGCGACCGGGTCGCCGACCTTCGCCGAGACCGAGGCCGGCTGGCCCGTGATCACCGGCGCGGTCGCGCCCGCCCCCTGCTCGGCGTCGGTGAGGTCCACGACGGACGGGAGCGGCGCCTTCTTGGCGTCCGCCGCCCCGCCCGAGGAGTACCAGTACGACGACAGCCCGGTGGCGAAGTGGAAGTCCACGAACTCCTGCGGCCACGAGCCCCAGCCGGTCACGCTCCGGTTCTGCGCGGTCTGGCCGGCCGGGACGTCGAGCTCCACGCCGGCGTACTCGGGTGTGATGGTCACCCGGCCCGCCGGGTCCAGCTCGACGTCCTGGTACGTCGCGATGGTCACGTCCTCGACCGGGTCGAGCGGTGTGCGGTCGTCCGGGTTCTCCATGGTCGCCGCGTAGCCGGAGAGGTCGGCACGCAGCGTGCCGGTGCCGTCGGCGGCCACGGACAGGTGCGGATCGGTGAGCGTGAACGGCACCAGGCCGCCGTAGAAGTTGACGCTGAACGAGCCGTCCCACTCCACCGACGCGGAGCCGTCGGCCTCGATCTGCGCGTGTCCACCGGAGAGGCGGACCAGCTGGGTCACCGCGCCGCCGGTCTGGGCCGCACGCGTGTCGTACGACGCCGGGGACTCGGCGCCCGCGGCGTCGCGGTGCACGACGGCGACATCGCCGTCCACGGCGCGGTAGGTCGCCTCGTCGCCGTCGGAGGCGCCGGCCGAGAGGTAGTTCGACCCGCCGAACGGCGGGGCCGACTGCACCTCCTGGTTGCCCGACCACTCCAGGCTCACGCCCTCCAGCGACAGCCCCTCCTCGGGGATCGACACCGCCGGGTTGACCGTCAGCGTCGCCGCCGAGGAGCTGACGGTGCCGACGCCGTTGCTCACCCGCGCCCGGAACCGGGTCCCGCTCTGCGCGACATCGGTGTCGGGGACCATCAGGGAGCCCTCCTCCACGACGAAGTTCTGGTCGTCCTCGTCGATGGGCTGCCAGAAGCCGTTCACCTGCCGCTCCCACACCAGCGCGGGCGCGGGCAGGCCGGTGAAGGTGGTGGTGAAGACGGCCGGGGTGCCCGCGCTGACCGTGGTCGATCGCGGCGGCGCCACGATCGACGGCGCTGCCCGGACGGTGAGCGTCGCGACCTCGGAGACCACGGTGCCGATCTCGTTCGTCGCCACGACGCGCACCTGGGTGCCGTCGTCGGCGGCTCCCGCGGTCAGCTCGAGCGTAGAGCCGGTCTCGCCCTCGACGTCGGCGAAGCGCCGCGCACCGGGCGCCTTGACCTGCCACTGCAGCTCGCCGGTGGAGCCGTCCGCGAGGGCGGCCTCGAAGGTCACCGGCCTCCCGGACTGGCCGGCGTCCAGAGTCACGGTCGCGTCCGCGGGATCGGCGCCGAGCCGCGGCGTGAACCCGTCGAGCTCGAGCCGGTGCACGTACTTGTTGGCCGAGAGCACGTAGACCGCGTCGTCGTGGACCACCGTCCCGGCGATCGTCGTACCGAAGCCGCGGGGCTTGCTCAGTGCGCCGTGGAGGTACATGCGCAGCTCGCGCCCGTTGGAGCTGGCCAGGGCGAGCAGGTCGCCGCTCTGGCGGATGCTGGACTGGAAGCCGCCCACATCGGGGCTCGTCCCGAACGGGATGAGCGGGTCGGCCGACGCGTACTCGTCATCGGTGAGCGCCCAGCGCAGCACGCCATACTTGACCGTCGGGTACTCGGTGTAGTCGGCCGCCGCCTGCAGCAGCGTGCCGTCGTCGAGGATCCCGTATCCGCCTCCCTGGACGACACCCTCGATCGGCTCGACCGTCTCATCACCGGCGTCGCCGACGATCCGGAAGGCACCGACCGCCTGAGCCTGGTAGGTCGCACCGATCGCGACTCCGTGACCGTTGCTCGAGAAGAGCACCGTGCCCGGGGTCGACCCGTCCGGATAGGCGACGTCGCGGTAGGTGTGGCTGCCGTCGGCCTGCAGGGTGTAGACGCGGAGGGCGGCCGTTCCCTGCTGCCAGGAGGCCCAGACCTCACCGGTGGCGGGGTTGACCGCGATGTCGTTGCTCGCACCCGTGCCCGGCACCGGGAGGGTGTCGAGGACCCGCCAGTCGCCGTCCTCGTCCTGGCCGATGACCGTCACCGCGGTGTCGATGACGTACGCCCGGTCGAACTGCGGCGAGTACACCACATTGCGCGGGTTCTGGCCGGGAACGGTGACGGCGACGGCCTTCTCCAAGGTCGCCGCATCGAACGCGACCACCTCGCCGGTGTTGTAGTTGCGGGTCCACAGCCAGTCGTGGTCGGTGTCGTAGGTGAGACCGGTCCCCTGGAAGTCGTCGTGCAGGACGCTGGTGTTGGCGTACGACGGCTGGCCCTGCGGATCCCAGGTCTCCGTCGTGACGACCGGCTGACCACCCGGCCCGGCGTAGCCGAGCGCGACCGGGTCGAGCTCGGTGCCACCGGCGTAGAAGCCGCCGAACGCCGGGGCGCCCGCTGCGCTCAGGCGGGCGGGGATGCCGGACCAGGTCGAGCTGCCGTCCTCACCGGCGTAGGTGCCGGCCTCGGGGTCGAGGGTCGCCACGACGACGTCGGGGTAGTCGACGACCTCGCCCGAGGTCATGTCCTTGCTCGTCATGTCGGCCCGTACGACGCTCTGGTCGCCGTTGAGGTCGACGCGGACGTCGCTGATGTCGAGGTCGAGCTGGCCGTCGTGACCGTCGAAGCTGACGGTGCCCGCGAAGGAGAGCTCGGTCAGGTTGCCCTCGTCGTCGAAGGTGCCGGAGCCGTCCACGAACCGGAAGGTGCCGTCCGCGTTGCGGGTCGCCCCACCGGAGGTGGAGATCGAGCCGTGCGCGATCGAGCCCTCGATGTAGTTGCGGAAGGACGCCTTGATGCCCCAGTCCAGGGTGGCGCCCGTGATCGGGCTCTCGGCCGCCCGCGCCGGCGATGCGCCGGTCGCGAGGAGGCCGAGCACGACGCCCGCCGCGGTCGCCGCGGCGATCAGGCGTCCGGGTCGGGTACGGCGGGTGGTGGCGCGGGAGGGCTCGGGCGGCGCCCACGAGCGGCGCCTTGTCGCTGTCATCGGTGGTGATCTCCTGGGAACGGACCGGACCGTGGTCCGGGCGGGGCCGCCCGAGCGACCGTTGATAAGGTTTGGCAAACCTAAGTTGGCACACCAGAGATCTTCTTGACAAGGAGTCAGAAAAAGAGGAACCGGCTGCGGAGGCGATGCCTTCCACAGCCGGGTCGAGCCTGCTCAGCCGAGCCGTTCCAGCACCATCGCCATGCCCTGACCGCCGGCGGCGCACATGGTCTCGAGACCGAACCGGGCGCCCCGCTCCTGCAGCCCGTGGATGAGCGTCGTGGCCATCCGGGCACCGGTCGAGCCGAACGGGTGACCGAGGGCGATCGCGCCGCCGTTGACGTTGACGCGGTCCGGGTCGAGACCGAGCTGGTCCACGCACGGGAGCACCTGGGCGGCGAACGCCTCGTTCATCTCCACCAGGTCGATGTCGTCGACGGACAGGCCGGCGCGGGCGATGGCCTGCCGGCTGGCCTCGACCGGGCCGAGGCCCATGATCTCGGGGCTCAGCGCCGAGACGCCGGTCGAGACGATCCGGGCCAGCGGGGTGATCCCGAGCCGGGCGGCGCGGGCGTCGCTCATCACGACCAGCGCGGCGGCGCCGTCGTTGAGCGGGCAGCAGTTGGCCGCGGTGACGGTGCCGTCGGGCCGGAAGACGGGCTGCATCGACGCGACCTTCTCCAGGGTCACGCCGGCGCGCGGGCCGTCGTCGGTGTCGACGACGGTGCCGTCGGCGAGGGTGACGGGCGTGATGTCGGTCTTCCAGAACCCGCGCTCGGCGGCCGCCTCGGCGAGGTTCTGGCTGCGCACGGCGTACGCGTCCTGCGCGGCACGCGGCACGTCGCAGTACGACGCGACATTCTCGGCAGTCTCGCCCATCGCGATGTAGATGTCGGGCAGCTCGCCGGCCGAGCGCGGGTCGGCCCACGGCTCCCCGCGGCGGCCCGGGCCGCGGCGCGCTCGGCCGCGGCGGCGTACAGCGGGTTCCGGGTGTCCGGCATGCCGTCGGCCTTGCCCCGCTCGAAGCGGGAGACGCACTCGACGCCGGCGGCGACGAACACGTCGCCCTCGCCCGCCCGGATCGCGTGCAGCGCCATCCGGGTGGCCTGCAGCGACGACGCGCAGTAGCGGTGGACGGTGGAGCCGGGCACGCCGTCGAGACCGAGCCGGAGCGCGACCATGCGGCCGAGGTTGTAGCCCTGCTCGCCCGCGGGCTGGGCGCAGCCCAGCACCAGGTCCTCGACCTCGGCGCGGTCCAGCTCGGGTACGGCGGACAGCGCCGCGTCCACCATCTGCGCGGCCAGGTCGTCGGGCCGCAGCTCGCGCAGCGAGCCCTTGTAGGCGCGGCCGATCGGCGAGCGGGCGGCGGAGACGATGACTGCTTCGGGCACGGAGGGCTCCTGACTCAGGCGTTGGGGGTGTGCTGCAGGAAGGCGGGCCACTCGCCGCCGCCGTCGACGTTGAGGACGGCACCCGTGATGTGGGCGGCGAGCGGCGAGGACAGCAGGACGCAGGCCTGCCCGACCTCGAGCGGGGTGGCGAAGACGCCCCGCGGGATGGTGGCGGCGACCCGCGCGAACTGCTCCGCGTCGCCGTAGTGATCGACCGATCCGGGCGTCTCGACCAGGCCGCAGCTGACCGCGTTGACGCGGACGTCGGGCGCCCACTCCACCCCGAGACTGCCGGTGAGGCTCTCGAGCGCGGCCTTCGCGGCGCCGTACACCGCCGTGCCGGGGCTGGGCCTGCGGGCCGAGATCGAGGTGACGTTGACCATCGAGCCACGCGCCGCCCGCAGGTGCGGGTGGGCCGCGAGGGCGACGTACACCGCGGACATGAAGTTGAGGTCGTTGATCTTCGCGTGGAAGCGCGCGGACGCGGCACCGAAGTCCGCATGGGGCGCTCCCCCGGCGTTGTTGACGGCGACGTCCAGGCGCCCACGACGGCGTACGACGTCCGCGACCCAGGCCGCGACCTGGTCGGCCTCGCGCACGTCGACCGGCGCGAAGTGCGGTGTGCGGCCGTCGACCTCGCGCAGCGACCCGGGGGTGCTGCGGCCGCAGATCTCCACCTCGGCGCCGGCCTCGAGGTAGGCCTGCACGATGCCGTCGCCCACGCCCCGGCCGCCACCGGTCACGAGCACCACCTGGCCGGTCATGTCGATGCTGTACGCCACGGGATCCCCTTCGTCGCCCTCGAGCGACGATCATAGGGTCAACTACCAAGCAAGTGCTAGGTTGCTATCGTCGTCCGCACAGGTAGGAGAGCACGCCCAGCGCCAGCGCCATGGCCAGCACCGCCCCGCCGGCGGTCGGGCTGAGCAGCATCGGCAGCGCGGTCAGCACGGCCACGTCGACGCCCCGCAGCACGCTGCCGTAGAGGTTCGTCGGCACGCCGCCGGCCGGCGTCGAGACGAGCGGACGGCCGTAGTCCGGCGGGCGTCCCGTCACCCAGCGCACCCCCGCGGCCAGGCCGCCGAGGCCGGCCGCCGCACCGAGGAGCGCGAGGTCGGGGCCGGTGCCGTCGAGGGTGCGGTGCAGTGCGGGAGCGCTGAGCAGGCCGTGGCCGACCAGCAGCGCCCCCGGGACGACGACCGCCGCGGCGCGGGTCGGCCCCAGCGCCGTCGGGAACATCCGGGCCATGCCCGACGACCGGGTCAGCACCCGCAGCGCCACCAGGAACGGCAGCACGAGCACGAAGCACACCAGCACCTCGACCAGGACGACCACGACGCCGCCGCCGACCGCCGCGACGGCGTACGGCACCAGCAGGGAGCCGGCGAGCAGCGCCACTCGGCCGGGGTGACGCCGCAGCCGGACCAGGTCGCGCCAGGCGAGGGCCGCGAGCCCCTGCGGACCGCCGCGGCGCGGCCGCACCGCACCGCGTCGGCCGGTGGCGTGGGCGACGAGGACGTCGAACATCAGGGCCAGGTCCAGGGTCGCCAGGGCGCCGCCCAGACCGGGGACGAGCACCCCGCCCGGGGCCACGTCGCGACGGCGCAGCCGGGCGGTGAGGCGTCGTACCCGGAGCAGGAGCACCACGACGGCGACCCAGACCAGCGCCGTGCCGACCGTCCACGGCACCCGGGCGGCCCCGGACACCGACAGCGCGGGGGCGCGGGAGGACGCGATCGCCGCGAGGCCGGCGCCGACCGCGAGCAGGCTCACCGGCCCGAGCAGCAGCGCTGGATGGCGGCTCCGCGGCCCGGTCGCCGTGGCCTGGGCGTGGACGAGCGCGCCCACGCCGTACGCCGCCACACCGGCCGCGCAGGCCGTGAACAACGCCGACGACGGCATCCCGAGTCCGGCCAGGGTCGCGGCGGCCGCCGCGACCGGCGCGACGAGCGCCGCCGCGAGGAGCGTCGTACCGCGGGCGCGGCCGCGGAGCAGCTCGCCGCGGTCGACCGGGGTGGGCAGCAGCCACGCGGCCACGCCCGGGCTGACCGCCACCGGGCCGACCATCCGGGCCAGCGACCACAGCACGGCCAGCAGCGTCCCGACGACCAGCCAGGGCAGCAGTGACCGGGCCGCCGAGCAGTCGGCCGCGACACACGACCGGTCGCCGAGGTCGGAGAGGTTCACCAGGACGCTGATCAGCATCGAGCCGAGCATCAGCACCGCGAACACGCCGATGTACAGGTCCTGCAGCGCCTCGCCCAGGCTCAGCGTCCGCCGGCTGCGGCGCCAGTGCCGGATCTCGGCCCGGAGCTCGGCGACGGCGGCCGGATCGGTGCTCACGACGGCCGGGCCAGTCGGACCACGTCGTCGGCCACGGCCTCGACCAGGACCGGCGAGTGGCTGGCCAGCAGGACCGCGAGCCCGGCCCGCTTCTCGGCCTGCAGCCGGGCCACCAGCCAGTCGAGGCCCTCCGAGTCCAGCCGCTGCTCGGGCTCGTCCAGCACCAGCAGGCGCCGGGGCCGGACGAAGGCACCGGCCAGCGCGAGCCGCCGCCGCTGGCCGGAGGAGAGCGAGGTCGGCAGCTGCCCGGACTGCGCGGTGAGCCCGACCTCGTCGAGCACGTCGTCGACCACGGCGTCCGGGTCCGGCGTACGGTGGGCGCGCGCGAACAGGTCGAGGTGCTCGACCACGGTGAGGTCGGGGAAGAAGTCGAGGTCGTCCATCACCACCGCCATCGCGGCGCGGATGGTGGCCGAGCGCTCGTCGAGCCGCTCCCCCAGCACCTCGACGGTGCCGGCGTCGGCCTGGTCGGCTCCCGTGATGCACCGCAGCGCGGTGGACTTGCCCGCGCCGTTCGGGCCCACCAGGACCGCCGCCGATCCCGCGGCCACCTCCAGGTCGAGGTCCGCCAGGACCCGGTGCTCGCCGAAGGTGCGCGTGAGGCCGCGCACCGACAGGACGGTCCCGCTCACCCGCTCGGCCCGGTTCAGCTCAGCTCGGCCTCGAGCTCGTGGAAGGGGTAGTCCTTCGGCCCGAGGTACCTGCTGTCCTCGGGAGCGTCCTTCCGGGGCTTGGGGTCGGGGTCCGCGGAGTTGACGTAGTTGCTCAGCTTCCGCGGCGCCTCGCGGTAGATCAGGTCGACGTGCTTGACGTACTTCTGCGTCATCGCCGCGTCGCCGCGGATGATGATGTTCTGCTCGTCGGAGTGCCAGCCGAGCCGGGTCCAGTTCTCGCTGCTGGACAGCACCACGTTGCCGTCGCTGCGGCCGTCGACATTGCCCTGCACGGCGAGGCCCTTCATGTGGACGTAGCGGTCCTTGAACTTGTCGGCCGTCGAGCCGACGATGTAGACCATCTGCTTGGCGCGCATGCCGCGCAGGATGCCGCGGATCTTGCGCTGCATCATCATGAACACGATCTCGACGTCGCAGCCCTGGCGGTCGAGCTGACGCGCCTTCCGCGCGATCCGCGCCCCGCGCTCCTCGCCCCACACCGCGTTGGCGATCCGCACCTTGGTACGCCCGCTCGCCGTGTTGGTGGCGCCCGTGCACTGCACCTTGTTGAGCACGGTCAGCGCCGGGTCGGTGTGCTTGCGGTGGGGCGCGAACATGGAGGTGATGTTGCCGGTGGTGAACCGCAGCACCGGGAAGTTCCGGTCCTGGGTCGCCTGGTCCCACATGTGCATCCAGCCGTCGTACAGCGCCTTGTTCTCCGTGACCGTGGTCCAGTCGTTGAACTGCTGCACCGCGGCGGCGCCGGTGAAGTTGCCGGAGCCCTGCATGACGATCCAGTTCGTGGCGCCCGACCGGCTGACGATCATCAGCTTCGGGTGCATCGACCCGCGCTTGCCCCGGCAGGTCTGCTTGCAGGTCCGGATCCAGCTCTTCAGGCCCGCGGGCCGCTTCTTGTCCCCCTGCGCGAAGGCGCGCAGCATCATCGGGTACGAGCGGCTGGGGTTGCCCCCCTGCGACCGGGCGAGCCCGCGGGACATGATGATCTGCACCGAGACGCCCCGCTTGTGGGCGGCGATGAACTTGCGGGCGAGGTACGGCGAGTCGAAGTTCCACGTGATGACGCGGACGGTGGCGCCGGCCGGCGCGTTCTTGAGCGTCTTGACGATCTTGCGGTGGATCTTGCCGCGCTTGCCGTGGCGGAACGGGTGGTTGAACGTGATCCCCGGCTTCACGACGTACTTCGGGTTGGGCTTCTCGGCCGCCGCCGCGGCTCCTGCGGGCGCCGCGACCGCTGCGGGCGCGGCCCCGTCGGTCGCCGGCGCGGCGTCCGCCCGGCCCAGGCCCCCCGGCCCGGCGACCAGCAGCGCCGCCGTGAGCAGCAGCGCCACCCCCGTCGCCACCAGACCCCTGGTCCCCCGAGCCGCCGACGCCGTCCCCCATGCAGCCGCCACGATCGCTCTCCCCCTACGTCGCCCCGCTACCCCACTGACTCCGGGACCCTACCCAACGTGGGGCCGTCGCGAACCGGGAACTCCTCACTCGGCCCTGAATCCGAGGAACTGCTCGACGACCTGGTTGAAGTCGCGAGCACGTTCGATCTGGGTCCAGTGGCCGCAGCGGGCGAAGACGTGGAGGTCCGGCTGCCGACATAGGTGTCGAACGCGGTGCCGCGCATGCGGAACACCGCGAAGTTCGCGCGCACCCTCACCCTGCCGTCCAGCCGATCCGCTGCTCGAGCAGGAAGCGGTCGTCCTGGACCAGGAAGAGGTCGCGCCCCGGGTCGCCGCCGGGCGGTGGCACCTCAGGCTGCCGCGCCGCGCAGGCCCGGAGAACCTCCCGTTCCGGGGTCCGGAACCCGCGAGGTCACACCCGCCGGAAGAGCGCGGCCAGCGCCTGCCCGCCGCCGATGCACATGGTGACGATGCCGAGCTCGAGGTCGCGCCGGACCAGGTCCCGCGCGACGCGCAGGGAGAGGATCGCGCCGGTCGCGCCGACCGGGTGGCCGAGGGCGATCGCGCCGCCGTAGGGGTTCACCCGCTCGGGGCCCAGGCCGGCGTCGCGGATCACGGCGACGGCCTGCGAGGCGAAGGCCTCGTTGAGCTCGATCGTCCCGATGTCGGACGGCGAGGTGCCGGTCCGCTCGAACAGCGCCTTCAGCGCGAGCACCGGCGCGTAGCCCATCAGCTCGGGCTCCATCGCCGCGGTCGCCACCGCCTCCAGCGCGACGAGCGGACGCAGCCCGCGCTCCGTCGCCGCGGACTCGCGGGCCAGGACGACGGCGGCCGCGCCGTCGTTGATCCCGGAGGCGTTGCCCGCGGTGACCGTGCCGTCCTTCTGGAAGGCGGGCCGGAGGCCGGCGAGGGTCTCGACGGTCGTGCCCGGCTTGGGATGCTCGTCCTCGCTCACGGTCACCGGGCGGCGACCGCCCACCTCCACCGGAACGATCTCCTCGGCGAAGACCGCCTTGGCCTCCGCGGTGGCGGCGCGACGCTGGGACTCGGCCGCGAACTCGTCCTGCTCGACCCGGGAGACGCCGTACCTCTCGGCGACCTTCTCCGCGGTGATGCCCATGTGGATGCCGTGGAAGGGATCGGTCAGCATCATCACGGTGCCGTCGACGAGCGTCCGGTCGCCCAGCCGGTAGCCGTCGCGGGCGCCGAAGTCGTAGAACGGCATCCGGGTCATCGACTCGTCGCCGCCGGCCAGGGTGATGTCGAGGTCGTTCCACCGCATCTCCATGGCGGCCGACCAGATGGCCTGCAGGCCCGATCCGCACAGCCGGTTGACGGTGTACGCCGGCACGCCGGTCGGCAGCCCGGCCGTGATCGCCACCCGGCGGGCGTTGTAGGCGTCCGGTCCGACCTGGCCGATGCAGCCCATGACGACCTCTCGGACATCCGTCGCCGCCACCCCCGACCGGTCGAGGGCGGCGCGCACGGCCGTCGCGCCCAGCTCGAACCCCGGCACGTCCTTGAAGACGCCGCCGAAGCTGCCGATCGGGGTCCGCGCGCCGTCCACCAGCACGATCCGCTCGTCCACCATCGTCGATCTCCTCTCAGCGCATGCGCCACTCGGGCGCACGCTTCTCCCGGAAGGCGGTGACGCCCTCCTTGATGTCCTCGGTCGTGAAGGCGAGGGCGAGCTGGGACTGCAGCGCCGACAGGGCCTCCGGGAGCGCCAGGTCGCGGGTCGCGTCGATCGCGTCCTTGCCCAGCCGCATCAGCAGGGGCGACTTCGCGGCGAGCCGGCCGGCCCAGTCCCGCACCGTGGCGTCGAAGTCCTCGGCCGGGACGACCACGTTGACGATGTCGAGCCGCTCCGCCTCGCGTGCGTCGATCGGCTCGCCGAGCATCATCAGCTGGTTCGCGCGCATCCGCGGGACGTTGCGATAGATCAGCGCCGAGATCATGAACGGGAACACCCCCACGTTGATCTCGGGGCAGCCGAAGCGCACTCCCTCGCGCGCGATCACCAGGTCGCAGGCGAGCGCGAGACCGAAGGCGCCGGCGAGCACGTCGCCGCCGGCCGCGCAGATCACCGGCTTGCCGAGTCCGCCGATCAGCGCGTAGAGGCGGGGGAAGCGGTCGAGGCCGGCGTACTTCTCGATGATCGGGGTGTCGCTCGCGAACGCCTTGAGGTCGCCGCCCGCCGAGAACACGCGGTCGTGGGACGAGGCGAGCACGACCACGCGCACCGTGTCGTCGGCGCCGGCGCGCTCGACCGCGGCGAGCAGCTCGTCGAGAAGCGCGTCGCCGAGGGCGTTGCGGGTCTCGGGCGCGTCGAGGGTGACGAACGCGATCCGGTCCTCGACCTCGTAGCGGACCTGGCCCATGACGTACCTCTCTCAGATCTCGAGGACGACCTTGCCGAAGCCGGAGCCCGACTCGAGATGAGCGTGGGCGTCCGCGGCGCGGTCGAGGGGGAAGGAGCGGTCGACGACCGGGGGCGGGACGTCGTGCTCGGCCATCAGGCGCAGCAGGCCGGCGAAGTCGTGGGGGCTGCCCATCGTGGTGCCGAGCAGGTCGTACTGGCCGAAGTAGAACGGTCGCACGTCGATCTCGGCCCGGTCGGCCCGGCTGGCGCCGAGCACGACCAGCCTCCCGCCGGGCCGGAGCGCCCGGATGGCCTCCGGCCAGCTGCCGACCGAGTCGAGGACGACGTCGAAGCCCCGGCCGCCGGCCAGCTCGCGAGCCGCCTCGGGCCAGGACGCCGTCCCGTCGCCGTCGTAGCGGACCCCGCCGGCCGCACCCAGCGCGACCGCCTGGTCGATCTTGGCATCGGCGGACGAGGTGACGACGACGCGGACGCCCACCGAGGCGGCGAGCATCACGGCCGTCGTCGCCACTCCCCCACCCGCTCCGAGGACGAGCAGGGTCTCGCCGGCGCGCAGTCGGGCGCGGGAGAAGAGGGCGCGGTAGGTGGTCAGCCCGACCAGGGGCAGAGCGGCCGCCTGGGACCAGCTCAGGCCCGCGGGCCGGGGCGCCACGCACCCGGACGGCACCGCGACTCGCTCGGCGTAGGTGCCGGGGCGGTGATCGCCGAGGATCTCCCACTCGGGACCGGGCGCGGACTCGTCGGCACCCCACCACAGGGAGGGCAGGATGACGACCTCCTCGCCCGTGGCGAGGTCGATGCCGGCCCCGTCCGCTCCCGGCGTGTGCGGCAGCGGCGAGTCGTACCTGCCCTGGCGGACGAGGACGTCGTGCCAGTTGAGCGCCGCGGCACGCAGCTCGACGACCGTCCATCCAGGCTGCGCCTCCGGGGCGGGACGGTCGCCGAGCCTCAGCACCTCTGCGGGGCCGTAGGCCTCCTGCAGGATCGCCTTCATCGCACCGCCGCGAGGGCGCGGAGCCGCTCGCGCACCTGACCCGAGAGCTCGATCGCGGCGTCGGTGGAGCCGGCGACCGGGATCAGGGTGATCGTGCGCGCGCCCCCGTCGACGTACGGCGCGACGAACGCGGCGACGTCGTCGGGCGTCCCGGCCGCACTGATGTGCTGGAACTTCTCCGGCGGCAGGTTGTAGAGAGCCGACATCCGCTCGCCGAGGGCCGCCCGCGCGGCCGCGGCGTCGGCACCGAGCCCGACCCAGATGTTCAGGCCCGCGAACGTCGGGCCCTCCCGCCCCGCCGCGGCGAAGCCGTCGACGATCTGCCGGTGCGTGGCGGCGTACCGGCGGGCCGAGCACCACATGCCGAGCCAGCCGTCGCCGTGCTCGACCGTCCGGCGGACGGCGACCTCACCCCCGCCGCCGATCACGATCGGCACCCGCGGCTGCGGTGCGGGGAGGATGCTGGCTCCCTCGAGCCGGAAGAACTCGCCCTCGTGGTCGATCGTCTCTCCGGTCGCGAGCCGGCGCAGCACCTCGAGGGTCTCGTCCATCCGGCGTCCGCGACTCGCGGGATCGACGCCCATGTTGGCGACCTCCCGGCGGTCCTCCCCGGCGACGCCGACGCCGAGGGTGAGCCGCCCCGGCGCGATCTGGCCGACCGTGGCCAGCTGCCGCGCGGTCGCCATCGGATGACGCAGGCCGGCGAGGTAGACCCCCATCAGCACGTTGAGGGTGTCGCTGGTGGCGAGCGCGGTGCTGGCGGCGACGAAGCCGTCGAAGCCGACGCCGCCGTGGAAGCTGATGTGGTCGCCGACCGTCAGGTGGTCCAGTCCGGCGTCCTCCATCCGGGCGAGCAGATCGCGTCGGCGTCGCGGAGAGGCCTCGAGGAAGGCGTCGTTGAGCGCGACTCCGAGCTCGATGTCCGTCGTCATGGTGGGATTGTGGGCGCTCATCGAGGACCTTCACAAGGATTGGACTGACCATTAACTGGAGAACTCTCCAACCGGTGCAGCTGCTCGGCGAGCTCCCGGATCTCGGCGGCGAGCAGCTCCGGGACCTCCGCCGCCGGGAAGTGGCCGCCTCGCTCCAGCTCCCGCCAGTGGCACAGCCGGCGGTACTGGCGCTCGACCGCGGTCCGCGGGGGCCGGATGATCTCGGCCGGGAAGATCGAGCACCCGGTCGGGACGTCGACCGGCGCCTGCTGCGCGCGCCAGTCCACCTCCCGGTAGAGCCGGGCGGCGGACGCACCGGTCGCGCTCAGCCAGTAGACGGAGACGGCGTCCAGCACGTCGTCGTCACTGAGCAGGCTGCCACCGTCCGGCGCCGTGTCGGACCAGGCCCACATCTTCTCCGCGATCCACGCGCACAGGCCCACCGGCGAGTCGACCAGGGCGTAGCCGATCGTCTGCGGACGGGTGCGCTGGAGCTGCGCATAGGCAGAGCCGTCCCTTCGGTACGCCGCCTCCCGGATCAGGCCGCGCTGCTCACGCGGCGACGCGGTGGCCCGGTCGTCGTCCGTCGCGGCCGACATCGGCAGCGTGAGGTGGAGGCCGCGGACCCGCTCCGGGTGCCGTCGGGCGAGGGTGGTGCTGACGACGGCGCCCCAGTCACCACCGTGGGCCACGAACCGTGGGTATCCGAGGCGGTCCATCAGCGCTGCCCAGGCGTCGGCCGTCCGCTCGATGCCCCAGCCGGGCTCCGACGGCCGGTCGCTCCAGCCGTAGCCGGGCAGCGAGGGCGCCACGACGTGGAAGGCGAGGCCCTGCGCCGGCTCGGCCAGCAGCGGGAGCAGGCGCAGGAACTCGTAGCAGGTGCTCGGCCAGCCGTGGGTCAGCAGGAGGGGGATGGCGTCGGAACGGCGCGAGCGGACATGCATCGCATGCACGCCCAGCCCGTCGATGTCCACCTTGAGCTGCGGGACCGACGCGATGCGACCGGCGAAGGCGGCCCAGTCGTAGCCGTCGCGCCAGTGGCCGACGAGGCGCTGCACGTCCGCGAGCGCCGGCCCCTGGGCAGCGCCCGGCTCGGTCGCCTCCTCGGGCCAGCGCGTGAGCGCGAGCCGTGCCCGCAGGTCCGCGACCTGCTCGTCGCGGACCTCCGGCACGAACGCCCGGACGGCGCCGCTCGGCGGGAGGGCCGCCGCCACACTCAGGATGCGCTCGGGGACTCGAGCTTCGCGGCGATGTCCGCGCGCAGCAGGTGCTTCTGGATCTTCCCGGTCGCCGTCATGGGCAGCGCACCGGTGATCTCGAGGCGCTCGGGAGCTTCTGCGTCGCGACGTCGTGCTCGCGGAGGTAGGCCGTGACGTCGTCGAGGCTGACCGCGCTGCCCGCATCCGCGGGCACGACGTACGCACAGACCTTCTCGCCGAGACGCTCGTCCGGCATGCCCACCACGGCGACATTGGCGATCGCCGGGTGCTGGAGCAGGTGCTCCTCCAGCTCACGGGCGCTGATGTTCATGCCGCCGCGGATGACGATGTCCTTGAGCCGTCCGGTCACCCGCACGAAGCCGTCGGCGTCCATCCGGCCGAGGTCGCCGGAGCGGGAGAAGCCGTCGGGCGTGAAGAGCGCCGCGGTCTCCTCGTCGTTGTGGAAGTACTCGATCATGTGACTCGGACCGTGGTAGGCGATGTCCCCTCCTCGCCTCGCGGCAGCTCCCGGCCCTCGGAGTCGACCACGCGGACCTCCGCACCCGCGAGGGCCGATCCGTCGGAGGAGGCGGAGCGGGTCGGCGCGTCGCGCACCGTGCACATCGTCGTGAGGAAGTTCTCCGAGCGGCCGTACAGCGAGAGCGTCTGGCAGCCGGCGAACATCTCGCGCGACTGCTCGACGACCGAGCCCGGGATCGGCGAGCCGGCGCACACCCACAGGCGCAGGCTCGAGGCGTCGTGCTTGCCCGGCTCGTAGGCGCCCATGAGCATCTGCAGGAACGGGGTCGCCGTGACGGCGGCGGTGCACCGGTGCTCCTCGATGATGCGCAGCCCCTCAGCCGGGTCCCAGGCCTCCATGAGGTAGGACTTCGCGCCGGCCAGCAGGGGCAGCACGACGCTGGTCACCAGACCCGTGCTGTGCGTGATCGGCGACGGGCCGAACTGCACGTCCGCGGCGGTGTAGTCCAGGCTCTGCGCGATCGCCGCGGCGCTCGAGCGCAGGGTGTTGAAGGTGTGGAAGCAGCCCTTGGGCCGCGACGTGGTCCCCGACGTGTAGACGATCAGGAAGCCGTCGTCCGGCGACGAGTCGGCACCCACCTCGGCCTCCAGCTCGGCCGGCTCGCCCGTCGCGAAGAGGGCGTCCAGCGAGTCGGCGCCCGAGGCGCCCGCACGCGCCACGAACACCTTGCGCAGGTCGGGAGTCCGCGGGCGCAGCTCGGCGAACATCGCGGCGTGGTCGAAGCCGCGGAACTCCCCGCAGGTCACCGCGAACGCCGCTCCGGAGTGCTGCACGACGTACCCGACCTCGTCACCGCGGTAGATCGGCATGATCGGCACGACGATCGCGCCGATCCGCGAGGCCGCGGCGGCGACGAGCGGGAACTCGACCCAGTTCGGCAGCTGCACCGCGATCCGCTCACCGCGGCGCAGGCCCGCGCGGTGGAGCCCGGCGGCGAGCCGGAGCACGCGGTCGGCGAACTCGGCGTACGTGAGCGACGTGGAGGAGTCCACGAGGAACGGGGCGTCCGGCGTCGCGGCCGCCTGGTCGGTGGCCAGGCGGTAGAAGCTGGACTCCTGCCAGAAGCCCTGCGCGTAGTACGAGGCGATCTCCTCATCCGAGTATCGGTCCCGAACCGTCTTCAACTGCTCCGCCATGTCGACTCCTTGTCCCCGGGTGAGATGTGCGTCACGTCGCATGTTATAATGGTCAGTCCTTTTTATCAAGCCCCTCGTGCCCCCACGGCACGCATCGGGCAAGCCGCGACTAGGTCGCGTGCCGGGCCGCCCGCGCGGCGGGAGCGGCAGGTGGCCGCGCTGCGCCGCCGTTGGGCCCGGTGGGGAGATCTCCAGCGCCGACCGCCCTCCCCGTTGCGAGCCGACGGATCGGACCGGGACAGTGAGGGCGTGACGACACGAGGCATCACCGTCCTTGCCGGCGGACTCACGGAGACCGTCGAGATCACCCGGGCTGCCGACCGCGCCGGGTTCGACGGCGCGTGGTCCGGCGAGTTCCTCAACCGTTCCGCGGTCGTGTCCGTGGCGGCCATGGCCGCGGCCACGGAGCGGATCGGGGTGGGCACGGCGATCGCCTACGCCGTCGGCCGCTCGCCGCTGGTGCTCGCCAACGACGCCCGGTTCCTGGACGAGCTGAGCGGCGGGCGGCTCACCCTGGGCCTCGGCACGGGCACCCGGGGCATGATGATCGGCTGGCACGGGGTCACCGATCCCGACGGCCCGGCGAGCCGGATGGAGGAGCTCCTCCCGCTGTTGCGCCGGCTCTGGCGCCTGCACGAGGGGCCGGTCCGGCACGAGGGCCGCTTCTACACCTGCGACATCACCCCGACGGCGGATATCCAGCCGCCGGTGCGACCCGAGATCCCGATCTACACCGCCGGCGTCAACGCGCGCATGATCGAGGTGGCAGGACGGGTCTCCGACGGCCTGATCTGCCACCCGACGCTGACCGACCGCTACCTCGAGGAGACCGCACGGCCCGCGATCGAGCGCGGCGCGGCGAAGACCGGGCGCGGCGCCGCCGACGTCCGGCTCAAGGGAGTGATCATCACCTCGATCCACGACGACCCCGACGTCGCGCGACGCGAGGCCGCCGCGCAGATCGCGTTCTACGTCGCGCCGAAGGCCTACGGACCGGTGATGGAGGCGTCCGGGTTCGGCGACGAGGCCGCGGCGATCCAGGCCGCCTTCCGGGCCAAGGACCATGACGCCATGGTCGCGGCGGTGTCGGACCGCATGCTCGACGAGATGGCCGCGGCGGGCACTCTCGACGAGGTACGGGACCGGGTGGCACTGCTCGAGAAGCGCTACGACCACGCAGCCCTCTACTCGCCGAGCTTCACCATGGCGGCGGAGCGGGTCACCGAGAACACCTTCGCGATCATCGAGGCCTTCCGCCGGTGAGCGTCGACGACCTGGCGGGCACCGCCCTCGCGGGCACCGTCGCGCTCGTCACCGGCGCGACCAGCGGGATCGGACGGGCGGTCGCCGAGTCGCTGGTCGGGCAGGGCGCATCCGTCGTCGTCGTAGGACGACGGGCCGGGCGGCTCGACGACCTCGTCGGGCGCCTGGGCCCGGAGCGCTGCGTGGCGATGCCGGCCGACCTCGCCTCCCGCGCCGCGGCGACCACCGCGGTCGCGACCGCGATCGAGCGGTTCGGCCGGCTGGACACCGTGGTGAACAGCGCCGGCGTGATGCTCAACGGCCCGACGCTCGACGCCCACCTCGACGAGTGGGATGCCATGGTCGACCTCAACGTCAAGGGCGTCATGTACGTCGCCAAGGCGGCGCTCCCGCACCTCGTGGAGGCGGCCGCGACCGGCCCGCGGCGGGTGGCGGACCTGGTCAACATCTCCTCGATCGCCGGGCGGTTCGCGAACCGCAACGTCGCGGTCTACAACGCGACCAAGTTCGGCGTGAGCGCGATGTCGGAGTCGTGGCGCCAGGAGTTCTCGCCCCGCAGCGTGCGGGTGTCGGTCGTCGAGCCCGGCGTGGTCGAGACCGAGCTGTTCGGCCACCAGCAGGCGCCGGTCCAGGAGCACTACGAGCGCCTGTTCGCGGGCGTCGAGCGACTGCGCGCCGAGGACGTGGCCGACGTGGTGGCCACCATCGTGACCGCTCCCCGACGCGTCGCGCTCGCCGAGGTCGTCGTACGACCCACGGACCAGGTCTGACGGGACCGAAAAGGCACAAGGCCTCGCGCCCCACGGCGGCGGCCATGACCACGGTCCGCCTGGTGACGCGCGAGCGCCTCCTCACCCGGTGCACAGCCGACCCACGGCCGCGCTTCAGGACGCGGCGTAGGTGAGGTAGATCGACTCGCCCACCATCGCCGGTCGCTCCTGGTCCTTGATCTCGACCCGGAGCGCGACGCGGTACTGGACGCCGCCGTCGTCGCGGCGCACGCCCTCCGGGATCGAGGCGCTGAGCCGGATCTCCGCGTCGACCGGCACCGGCGAGGTGAATCTGACCTTCTCGAGGCCGTAGTTGGTGCCGCGGCCGTGGTCGGTGATCACCATCAGCCGCTTGAGCATCGACGGGACGAGAGACAGCGTCAGGTAGCCGTGGGCGATCGTGCGGCCGAAGGGCCCGTCGGCCGCGCGGTCGGGGTCGACATGGATCCACTGGTGGTCGTCCGTCGCGACGGCGAAGGTGTCGATCCGGCCCTGCTCGATGCGCTGCCATGGCGACGAGCCGAGGTCGAGATCCCTCGCCTCGGCCAGCTCGGCGACGGTGATCTCCAGGGTCATCGACTCTCCTCGTCAGTGGTGGGGCCCACCACGGTGGTCGAGCTGGGACTGCCGGGTCAACGCGTGCGGCGGCCGGGACTGTCGCGGCCCACAGTGACCCGTGCCGTCTCACTCCCGCCGCACCCGGCGAGGTCCTAGATTGCCGGCATGAGCCGCCCCGCCCTGCCGACGTACGAGCAGGTCCTCGACCTTCCGGTGCTCCTCGAGAGCGAGGTCACGCCGGACTTCATCGACGTGAACGGCCACATGAACGTCCGGCACTATCTCGACGCGGGCGCGCACGGCGCCGACGTGCTGTGCCGCCGGATCGGGATCGACGACGCCTACCGGGCCCAGCGCCGCCTCGGCATCTTCACCGCCGAGCACCACATCCGCTACTTCTCCGAGATGCACGAGGGCGAGAAGCTCTCGGTGCACACGGCCGTCGTCGATCGGTCGGCGCGGGCCGGGCATCTGCTGTCGTTCATCCTCGACCGCGACGGCGAGCGGCTGGCGTGCACCGTCGAGATCGTCATCGTCGGCGTCGACATGGACACGCGTCGGCCGGCGGAGTTCCCCGCCGACGTGGCCGCCGCCCTGGACGAGCGGGTCGAGGCAGCGCGACGGCTCCCCTGGCCACTGCCACTGTCCGGCGCGATGGGCATCCGCCGGGACTGAGAACGTGTTCTGAGCCGGCTCGACCTCAGCCGCGGAGCCTCTCCCGGAGCTCGTGCTTGCGGACCTTGCCGCCGACGGTCTCGGGCAGGCCGTCGGCCACGACGACCCGCTTCGGCGTCTCGTAGCCGGCGAGGCGCTCCCGCGCCCAGGCGATCAGGTCGTCCTCGACGACCTCCGCACCCGCCGCGGGTACGACGACCGCCGTGACCAGCTCGCCCCAGGTCTCGTCCGGCAGGCCGACCACGGCGACCCGCTCCACGGCCGGATGGGCGGCCAGCACGGCCTCGACGCGGACGCTGGAGACGTTCTCCCCGCCGGTCTTCACGACGTCCTTGAGCCGGTCGAGCATGATCTGCGAGCGGTCCGGCCCGCCGACGTAGGCGCAGCTGTCGCCGGAGTGGAACCAGCCGTCGCGGAACGCCTCGGCGGTCGCCTCCGCGTTCCGGTAGTAGCCCTGCGTGATCACCGGGCTGCGGTAGACCGCCTCGCCCGCCTCCCCCGCCGTCCCGGCGAGGCTGCGCCCGTCCGGGGCGTGGATGTCGGCGGCGAGGAGCGGGACGGGCAGGCCCACGTGGTTGGTGCCGCGGTAGGACTCCTCCGCCCGCTCGGGGTGCGCGTCGGGCCAGAACCGGAAGCAGGTCTGGGACTCGGTCTGCCCGAACACCTCCACCGGCTGCACCGAGCCGCCCGTCACGGCACGCAGCCGCGGGAACAGGTCCGGCGTCAGGGCGCCCCACGAGAACAGGGCGACGGTCACCGAGGTGAGGTCGATGTCGTCGGGTCGTGCCTCCGCGACCTCGACCAGCTTGCGCACCCACAGCGGCGAGCCGGCCCACACCGTGGTGATCCGCTCGCGGGTGATCGCCTCGGCGAGCGCGACGTCGTCGGGACGACGCCCGATGACACAGGTCCCGCCGCTCAGCGCGGCCGGCATCACCGTCGCGTTGTGGCCGCAGTGGTAGACGATCGGCAGGAAGGTCCCGACCACCAGGTCCGTCTCGTAGGGCAGGCCGCGGGTGAACGACATCGCGTACGTGTAGGCGCTCAGGTAGGAGTACGAGTGCGCGGTCATCGACGCCTTCGGCATCGAGGTGGTCCCCGAGGTGAACAGCAGTGCCCAGATGTCGTCGCCGTGCACCGCGACGTCGACCTCGTGCGTGGGCATGGCGGCGATCCAGTCCGGGAAGGCGACGGCCCCGTCCGCTGCCGTGCCGCCGATCTCGATGACCACGTCCGGCTCGAGCCCGGCCGCGGCGAAGACCTCGGCGCCACGTGGCAGGAGCGCAGCATCGGCGACCACGAAGGACGCGCCGACGTGGTCGATGGCCCAGGCGAGGACGTCGGGGGCCAGCAGCGAGTTGACCGGTACGACGACCATGCCCGCCTTGGCGATGCCGAACATCGTGACGATCGCCTCGACCGAGTTGTCGCAGTAGAGGAGGATCCGGTCCCCCGGGCGGCGGCCCGCGGCCAGCAGGGCGTGCGCCACCTGGTTCGCGGCGCGGTCCGCCTGCAGGTAGGTCATCCGCTCGAACTGCGGCGTCGCGAAGGCTCCCTCCCACCCGACCAGGGCGACCTTGTCGGGCGTCGCCCAGGTGACGCGCTCCAGCACGTCGCCGACGGACATCCGGTTCCACCGCTGGTCGGCCCGCCGTCCGCGCAGCGTCTCGACGTCGAACTCGTGCTCGTCCACGCGACCGAGTCTCGTCGCGCCCGCCGGGGCCTCGAAGGGCAGCGGCGCCGACCCACTGTGGACTTCGACAGCGGCACTCCGGGAACGGACCTACTCCTGGGCCGTGACGGTGGCGACCGTGCACACCTTGCCGGCGACGGTGCCGACGACCTCCGAGACCCAGAGGCTGCGTCCGGCGTGCCGCGCCTCGCACCGGAACACGACGGGCGCGCCCACGGGGACGCCGCGGGTGTGCACGATGTGCACGGACGACGTGGGCAGCTCGCATCCGAGGTCCACCCGGGTCCGGGTCGCCACCACCTCCGATGCCGCCAGCGACACACCTCCGTGCAGCACGCCGTTGGGATTGGCGAGGTCCGGCCTGGTCTCCATGACGTGGACATCACCCTCGGCGCGGAGGCCGAGGAGCTCCTCCATGCCGCGCGCGGAGCGGATGCCGGCCGGGACGACCGGCCCGTCGTACCCGTCCGGTGGCGTGGTGAAGCGACCCCGCTGCCGGCACAGCACGATCGGCCGTCCGGCTCCGTCGCGGAGCTCGCCCGCCGCGTACGAGCCCGCCTGCACCGGTGTGGCATGCGCCGCGACGGTGTCGCCGGCCCCGGGCAGGGCCCCGACGACGTCGAGCCAGATCTCCGTGCTGATCGACCACGCGCCCTGGGGCAGCGAGGCCATCAGCGCGTAGCCGAGGACCTCGTCGGCCAGCACGCCCACGGCACCCACCGCGGTGCGGCGGTCCGGCCCCGTCGCCCAGCGGCCGAGCGTCATCCCCCGCCGACGCCGTCGGAGCACTGGCGCAGCCTGCCGACGCCGAAGAGGTCCTCCGGTCCGCTGCCCATGAATCGAAGCTGCTGCACGCGACTGCCTCCGGGGGTTGTGAACGATCGTTTACAGCCCTATTGTTACAAATGGTCAGGCCAAACGTCACCTGCATGCGACGTACGCCCCGCACTCCACGAGAAGGACACCGAGCATGGACAACTTCACCGACATCACCTACGAGGTCGAGAACGGCCTCGCCTGGATCACGATCAACCGCCCGGAGCGCTTCAACGCCTTCCGCGCCCAGACGGTCGACGAGCTGGTCCTGGCCTTCAAGCGGGCATGGGCGAGTCCCGAGGTCGGCACGATCTGCCTCACCGGCGCGGGCGAGAAGGCGTTCTGCGCCGGCGGCGACCAGAAGCAGCGGATGGAGACCGGCGACTACGGCCCGTCCCAGAGCGGGCTGTTCGAGGTCGAGGCGCTGCACCGGGTGATGCGCGACGTCCCCAAGCCCGTGATCGCCGCCGTCAACGGTCTCGCCATCGGCGGCGGCCACGTGCTCCACGTCCTCGCCGACCTGACGATCGCCGCCGACACCGCGAGCTTCGGCCAGAACGGCCCGCGGGTCGGCAGCTTCGACGCCGGGCTCGGCTCCGGCTATCTCGCGCGCGTCGTCGGCGAGAAGCGGGCGCGGGAGATCTGGTTCATGCTGCGTCGCCTCAGCGCGGAGGAGGCGCTCGACTGGGGCCTGGTCAACAAGGTCGTCCCCGCCGCCGAGCTCAAGGACGAGGTCCGCCGGTGGGCGGAGACCATGAACGCCTACTCCCCGACCGCCCTGAAAGTGCTCAAGCAGTCGTTCAACAGCGACACCGAGCACTTCGTCGCCATCGGCAACATGGCCATCACCACGCTCAAGCTGTTCGGCGAGATGCCCGAGGCCCAGGAGGGGATCACCGCGTTCAACGAGAAGCGGCAGCCCGACTTCTCGCAGTACCGCGGGAACTGAGGACCACCGATGCAGCTGGACGCCGAGCGGCTCGAGTTCGCCCGGGCGATCGAGGACTTCTGCCAGCGTGAGTACGGGACGCTCGCCCAGCGCGACGCCCTGACCGAGAACGACACCGTGGCGACCAACCACGAGATCCTGCGGAAGATGTCGGACCTGGGCTGGCTCGGCGTCTCGCTGCCGGAGGAGTACGGCGGCGGTGGCGCCGGGTTCGTCGACGAGTGCGTCTTCATCGAGGAGGCGCACCGCGGCCTCACTCCCGGCCTGCTCGCCTACACGACCGGCCTCACCGCGGCGCAGACCTATCTCAAGTGGGGCAACGACGAGCAGCGGACGACGATCGTCTCGAACCTCGTGGCCGGCCGGATCGAGGCGATCGCGCTGTCCGAGCCCGGGACCGGCTCGGATCTCGGAGCGGTCCGCACCAAGGGCATCCGCGACGGCGACGCGTACGTCATCGACGGCCAGAAGACCTGGATCTCGGTCGCTCACGTGGCCGAGCACATGCTGGTCCTGGTCCGCGAGGACGCCTCCGGGCCCAAGCACGACGGGCTCACCCTGCTGATGGTGCCGACCGACACGCCCGGCATCGAGATGCGCGAGGTCCGCACCATGGAGGCGCGCACCTGCAACGACGTCTTCTTCTCCCAGGCCCGGGTCCCGGTGTCGGCCGTGGTCGGCGCTCCGGGCCAGGGCTGGAAGCAGCTGATGCGCGGCCTCAGCGTCGAGCGGATGATCATCGCGGCGTTCAGCATCGGCGCCGCACGCCGCTCCCTCGAGGACGCGATCGCGTACATGCAGCAGCGCGATGCGTTCGGGCAGCCGATCAGCACGTTCCAGGCGCTGCGCCATCGCGTCGCCGACCTGGCCACCGACATCGCCGTCACCCGGTCGTTCGTCTACGACGTGGCGCAGGCGATCGACGAGGGCCGGGAGGACCACCTGGCCCGCGAGTCGGCGATGGCCAAGATGCGGGCGACGGAGGTCGCCAAGAACGCCGCCCTCGAGGCGATGCAGCTGATGGGCGGCGCCGGCTACGCGCGGGAGTACGGCATGGAGTTCCAGGTCCGCCGCGCCCTGGCGCCGCCCATCTTCGGCGGGACCAACGAGATCCAGCGCGAGATCATCGCCAAGTCCCTGTTCTGAGCGGGGCACGGCTCAGGCGCCCACCGGCTCCGGGGCGGCGACGGACGATGCGAGGCGGCGGAGGATCTCCGCCGCCTCGCGTGCCATGCCCGGCACGAACTCGGCGACGTCGATCAGGTCGGTGATCGCCGAGGCCACCTGACCGGTCATCACCAGGCTGTCGGTCGTGTCGCCGGTGGTCTGCGCCCGCTGCATCGACTCGATCTTCCAGCGCACCATCTCGACCGGATCCTCCGGCAGCCCGGAGGCGCCGTGGGCGAGCAGCTGCTCCGAGGCGGCGTTGCGCAGCCCGCGACACGGCCCGTACACCCCGTCGAAGGCGACGTCGTCGCCCTCGGTGGCGTCGAGCAGCGCCTGGACGTACGCCGGGTGCCAGTCGCTGTTGTCCCGGCTGGTGATGAAGCGGGTCCCCATCGCGACGCCGTCGGCGCCCATGGCCAACGCCGCCGCGAGACCCCGGCCGTCCCGCGCACCACCGGTGAGCAGGACCGGGACGTCGACGGCCTCGGTGACGCTCGGCACCAGCACGTAGGTGTGCACCTTGGCAGCCGGTGCGTGCCCACCCATCTCGAAGCCCGCCGCCAGGACGACGTCCACCCCGGCCTCGGCCGCCTTCACGGCCTGGCGGGTGGCCCCCACCTTGTGCTGGTGGACCATCCCCCCGTCCTTGATCATCGCGACGTAGTCGCCGGGGAACCCGGCCGAGGTCGTCATGACGGTGAGCCGGCGGGCGATCTCGCTGTCCGAGCGCCGCAGCTCCAGCACCATCCGGATGTAGACGTCGGTGAACGGCAGCACCCTGCCCGCCGCATCGACGCCGACCGGGATGTTCACCGCGAACGGCCGGTCGGTGAGGCCGGCGCACTCCTCGATGTGCTCCCGGAAGGTCCGGGCGCCGCTCTCGATGTCCTCCGGCATGCCCGGCATCGACACCGTGCCGAGCCCGCCCGCATTGGACACCGCGGCGGCGAGCCGCGGTGTCCGGAAGGGCCCGAGGCCCTCCTGCACGATCGGGTGCCGCACACCGACGAGGCGGGTCCACCTGTTGCTGATCGGGGCGGCGTCCGCCACCGGTCCGGCGCTTCCCAAGGGTTCACTGTTCATGCCCCATGTTCTACACTCTTGATGACTGAATGACTAGATACGTCAAACATTGAAAGAGTGCGGACACGATGGAGAGCTCGGACGAGACCAACGGAGCGGCAGCGCTCGACACCCTGCGGACGGCCGCCCGCGACCCGCGCGGATATGTCGGAAGGTGGCGCGCCGAGCACCCGGGACGGAAGGTCCTCGGGGTGCTCCCGATGAACTTCCCCCGCGAGCTCGCCCACGCGGCCGGCGTACTGCCGGTGATCGTCGCCGACGACCAGCAGCCGGTCACCGAGGGCCGCGCCTTCCTGCCGGAGTTCTACTGCGGATTCACCCGCAATCTCGCCGACCAGGCGGCCACCGGGCGCTTCGACCTGTACGACGGCCTCTTCGTCGCCGACCACTGCATCCAGCTGCTGGGGGCGACGGACATCGTCCGCGAGCTGGAGCCGCGCGCCCCCGTGTTCCTCGGGCAGCTGATCAGCTCCCTCAACGACATCTCGGCCGGCGCGAAGATCGCCGAGATGGTCGCCACGCTGCGCACGGAGGTCGAGTCCTTCGCCGGCCGGACGATCACCGACGACGCGCTGCGGGCCAGCATCCGCTCGTTCAACCGCGATCGCGCACTGATGCGGCGGGTCTTCGACGCGCGGGCAGCCGGAGACACCTGCTTCTCGCCGGTCGAGCTGCAGGACGTCGTGGCGTCCGCGCAGGCGATGGATCCCGACGAGCACCACCGGCTGCTGTCGGCGGTGGTCGCCGCCCGCGAGCCCCGGCCGCGCGACGACCGGATCCGTGTCCACCTCTCCGGCCATCTGTGCCACGCGCCGCGCCGCGAGCTGCTCGAGGTGATCGAGGAGGCCGGCGCGGTGGTCGTCGACGACGACCTGTGGACCGGGCGGCGCTACCTGCAGGCGATGGTGGACGAGTCCACCCCACCGTTGGAGGCCATCGGCCGGTGGTACGCCGAACGCAATGTCGCCGTGCCGTGCCCCACCCGCGTCCAGCACGACGTCGACTGGGACCGCTGGCTCCTCGACGCCGCCGAGCGCAGCGGCGCCGAGGCGGTCGTGCACCTGATGCCGAAGTTCTGCGAGCCGCACATGCTCTATTACCCCGAGCTCCGCCGCGCCCTGGACACCGCGGGGCTCCCCCAGCTGCTCGTCGAGACCGAGCACGAGGGCATCCCGCTGGAGTCCTTCCGCACCCGTCTCGAGGCGCTCGTCGAGCGCACCCACCGCAATCGTCCCGCCTACGCCTGACCGAGGAGCACCCATGACCGTCACGATGCCCACCACCACGACCACGCCGGACCGCTCGCGGCGCCTCGCCGTCACCCGCGAGGGCGGCCGCATGATCGCCGAGTACTGGGACGAGCTGTTCACCGCGCGCGAGCGCGGCAAGCAGATCGTCTGGTACAACGGCGGCGCGCTCAACCCGATCTTCCAGGCGGCGGGGCTGGCCTGGTGCCACGGCGAGGCGTTCGCCGCCCGTCTCGCCGCCCAGCAGCTCGAGGGACCGGCGCAGCTGGCCGGCGCCGAGTACGGCTACAACGCGGAGCTGTGCTCCTACTCGCGCACGCACCTCGGCTGCGCGGTCCTCACCCTGCAGGGCGACGAGGGCGGCAGCACCGGGGTCGTCGGCATGCACGACCAGGCCGAGCTGGCCTCCCGCCTCCCGCGGCCGGACTTCTTCGTCAACAACTACGCCGGCTGCAGCACCGGCCAGCAGTGGGACGAGATCTCCTACCGGGTCTTCGACAAGGAGGTGCCGATCTTCAACATCTCCCACCCGTTCCTCTGGGGCAACAAGCCGGACGCCGGCTACCTCGCGGGCGAGGAGTGGGAGTCGGCCTCGCGCTACGTGCGCGACCAGCTCGTCGACCTCATCGCCTGGCTCGAGGAGCGGTCCGGCAACAGGTTCGACTGGGACCTGCTGCGCGAGTCGATGACCTACATCAAGCGTGCGGCCGAGCTGCGCCGCGAGGGTCTCGAGCTGTGCAAGGCCAAGCCCGCGCCCGCGACGTTCTGGGACTGGATCTCCTGCGTGGCCCCGATCAACTTCCTGCCCGGCGACCAGAGGCTGGTCGACTACTTCCAGGCCGTGAAGGACGAGATCCAGGACCGCATCGACAGGGGCATCTCCGGCGTCGAGAACGAGCGGTACCGCATGTACTTCGACGGGATCATGAACTGGAACAAGCTCGGGTTCCTCTCCCGCAAGTTCGCCGAGCACGGTGTCGCGGTGCTCGCCGGCCGCTACATCCAGAACGCCTTCTGGCAGGAGCCGCAGCTGATCGACACCGACGACCCGCTGCTCGGCATGGCCCAGCACTACCTGCTGTGCCCGACGAACCACGGCACGAAGACCCTCGACTACCTCACGCTGCGCGACTGCGCGGAGTACGACGTCGACGGCATCGTCTTCCACTCGACGCGCACCTGCCGCGCCTTCACCGGCCCCCAGCGCCTGCTGGCCCGGTCGGCGCAGAACAACCTCGGCATCCCGTCGATCTTCTTCGAGGGCGACGTCGCGGACGCCTCGTTCTACAAGGAGGAGATCCTCGAGAGCCGCCTCACCGCGATGTTGGAGGCCATCGACGTCAAGCGGGCGCAGGCGTCGTGACCAGCTGGCGGCGCTACCTCGGGGTCGACCTCGGCTCCACGACGGCGAAGGCCGTCGTGGTCGCGGAGGACGGCGCGATCGTGTCCTCCAGCGCGATCGCCATGGGAGCCGTCTCACGGGCGGGCATGCAGAAGGCCGTCGACGCCGCCCTCGCCGGAGCGGAGATCGCCGCCGCCGACCTGAGCGGCACCGTGTCGACGGGCTACGGCCGGCGCCTGGTGCCGGGGGCGCAGCGCACCTTCACCGAGATCACCTGCCACGCGCGGGGCACGTCGGCGATGGTCCCCGGCTGCCGCCTCGTGATCGACATCGGCGGCCAGGACTCCAAGGCGATCACGGTGGACGAGGCGGGCTTCGTGCAGGAGTTCGCCATGAACGACCGCTGCGCGAGCGGCACCGGACGCTTCTACGAGGTCCTGGCCACCTCCGTCGAGGTGCCGATCGAGGAGCTGGGTGCGCTCGCGCTCCGGGGCAGCAACGACCTCGAGATCTCCACCATGTGCGCCACCTTCGCCGAGACCGAGATCGTGTCGCTGCTCGCCCAGGACGCCCCGGTGGCCGACATCGCGTCCTCGGTGCATCGCGCGATCGCGGCGCGGACCCTGGCCCTGGTGGCCCAGGTCGGCCGGCACGAGCCCGTCGTGCTGACCGGCGGCGTCGCCCAGAACCCCGCCGCCGTCGAGTTCCTGGCCCGAGCACTCGGCACCGAGGTGCTGGTGCCCGAGCATCCGCAGATCACCGGCGCGTACGGCGCCGCGCTGCTCGCGCGCGACGCGGACCGGCGCGGTCGGCCGGTGGCGGACGACGTCGCCGGGGCGGACGGTCTGTTCCCCCGGCCGAGCGAGCCACACGCGTGCGGCAGCTGCGACGGCACCATCGGCGCCCCGGCGGGCCATCCGGTCGACCTGGGCCTGCCGCTGCGGCTGGGCGGCTGACGCCGCCCGGCCGTCGCGGCTCAGGCCGTGGTCTGCCGCACCTCGTCGAAGGTGAGGGAGCCCGCGTCGAACCGGTCGCGCAGCACGAACTTCTGGATCTTCCCGGTCGGCGTCATCGGGAGCTCCTCGACGAACGACCAGAAGGTCGGCGCCTTGTGCGGCGCGATCTGCTCGCGGACGAAGGCGGTCAGCTCGGCGACGCTCGGCCGGTCGTGCCCGGCGCGGATGCAGAGGACCGCACCCACCTGCTCGCCCCACCGCTCGTCGGGGACGCCGATGACCGCGGCCGTCTCGATCGCCGGGTGGTCGAGCAGGACGGCCTCGATCTCGGCCGGGTAGAGGTTCATGCCACCCCGCACGATCATGTCCTTCGCACGGCCGGTGACCCGCAGGAAGCCACGCTCGTCCATCGAGCCCACGTCGCCCATGTGCAGCCAGCCGTCGGCGTCGACGGTCATCGCGGTCTCACCCGGCATGTCGTAGAAGCCGAGCATGTTCTGGTAGCCGCGGACGCAGATCTCACCGGGCTCGCCGATCGGGAGCGGCTCCCCGCTGCCCAGCCCGGCGATCTTCACCTCCAGCTGCGGGAGCGGCTGGCCGACCGTGTCCGCCTGGTCCTCCGGGGCGTCCGTGATCCGGGTCTGGCTGATCACCCCGTGCGTCTCGGTCTGCCCGAAGAGGATGGAGAACCGGCACCCCAGCTGTGCCATGGTCCGCCGCACCAGCGCCGCGGGGACGGAGGCCGCGCCGCTGAGGACCGTCTTGAACGAGCTCAGGTCGCGGGTCGCGGCGTCCGGGTGGTCGAGCAGCGCGATCAGCATGGTGGGGACGACGAGGGAGTGCGTGCCGCCGTACGTCTCGACGGCCTCCAGCAGCTGCGCGGGATCGAAGCCCGGGAGGAGCACGAAGGTGCCGCGCCTGGCCCAGGCGCCGAAGGAGGTCACCGCGCCCCCGCCGATGTGGTACATCGGCATCGCGTTGACGTAGACGTCGCCGTCGTCGAACCCGGCGCGCTCGGCGACGAACGTCGCCTCGTTGACCAGACCCATGTGGTGGAGCATCGCGCCCTTCGGGAAGCCGGTCGTGCCCGACGTGTACTGGACCTGGATCATGTCCCGCGGGTCGATCTCCGGCAGTGCCGTGGCCGGGTCGGCGCTCGCGAGGAAGGCACTCCAGTCGCCGAAGGAGTGCACGTCGCGTACCTCCGGGAGCTCGTCGCGGATTCCCTCGACCATGGTGCGCATGTCGAAGCCGCGGTGGTCGTCGACACAGAAGACGGCGACCGCGCCGGACTGCTGCAGGACGAACGCCATCTCCCGGGTCCGGTACGCCGGATTGAGGGCCACCAGCACCATGCCGGCCATCGCCACGCCGTGCTGGAGCACGATCCAGTCGGCGCTGTTGGGCGCCCAGACCGCGATCCGGTCGCCTCGCGCGTAGCGCTGGAGCAGGGCGCGCGCCGCCCGCTCGGCGTCCGCCACCAGCTCGGCGTAGCTCCACGTCCGCCGCAGCTCCGGGTCCGGCACGCAGTCGACCAGCGCCAGTCGGTCCGGGACCGTGGCCGCTGCGTTCCGCAGCACTTCGCACACGGTGACCGCGCGCACTTCGCCGGGCTCCGCCGGCCAGTAGGAGGTCTTCATCATCGTCCGCTCCTGTTGCCCTGTCCTATGGTCGTCGATCACCCGTCGAGTGACCCGCGTCACTCAAAAGGTAAGACCAAAATGCTCGACATTCAAGGGCACTCAGTGACCATAATTGTAGAAATCCACAGGAGGCCCGCATGCCCGTCCCGCTCGTCCGCAGCCACGCCGACTCCGCTGTCCTCATCGCCGGCGGCACCTCCGGTGTCGGCCTCGCCACCGCCGTGGCCTTCACCGATGCGGGCGTACGACGCATCGCCCTGCTGGGCCGCAACCCCGACCGCGGCGCGGCCGCACGCCAGCAGGTCGCCGACCACTGCCCGGACGCCCGGGTCGAGTTCCTGCCCTGCGATGCGGGCGAGCTGACGCAGGTCGTCGACGCGGTCGGCAGCGCCCATGAGCTCCTCGACGGACTCGACGTGCTGGTCAGCTCCACCACGACGGCGTACCGCCCCGACCTCCTGCACCGCACCGACCCGGCGGACCTCGAGCGCATCCTCGTCGGCCAGGCCGTGCCGCCGATGCTGCTGACCCGCGTCGTATTGCCCTACCTGCAGGAGCAGGGCGGCGGCAGCATCGTCAACATCGCCTCCGACGCCGCCAAGGTCCCCACGCCGGGCGAGGCCGCGCTCGGTGCCGCCATGGCCGCGATCGTCGTCTTCAGCCGCGTCGCCGCGCTCGAGGCCAAGCGCGACGGCGTGCGCGTCAACGTGCTCACGCCGTCCCTGATCGCGGGGACGGCGACCGCGGCCAACGTCCTGCGCGACGGCTTCAGCAGGAAGCTGTTCGAGAAGGCGGCCGGCCAGGCGCACCTGGGCGTCGCCGAGCCCGCCGACCTCGCGGCGATGGCGGTGTTCCTCGGCGGACCGGCCGCTGCGCGCGTCACGGGGCAGGCGATCAGCGTGAACGGCGGGGTCTCGATCGCCTGACGGCCCGTGCACCGAGCGCGCTCCGCGTGCTCAGGCCGACTCGTCCACG